>DAIOFF010000242.1:0-3716 GCA_036745855.1 Scrofimicrobium sp.
GTCACCTGACAGTGAGCTCAGGTGTTCAGCCGTTGCTGGAAGGGCTTTCCAAGGAATGAGATCAGTATTTGGAAAACTCAGTTCTGTCTTCTTTGTTGTGAAATAGGCTTCCCGAGTTTCGTGTCCAAACTTCTCTTCTATATTGATTTTCTGTTCGCCTTCATCCCAATCTTCAATGGACAGATCCCACTTAGGTATTGAGATGGTCTCTGGCACCGAAATATTCGAATGAACCTGTTTTCCATCAGCCATTTCTGTGGTGTATTCACCAGTTTCTTCTGCTAGGATCGCAGGCTGTCCATCAAGTTCAATGACTGTGGAAGCATCGGTTGTCACCACTTTTGCTTTCGCATCAGGGTCACCCAGGTCAAGTGCAATTATTCGCGCTTCACCTGGCTTCAGTGTGACATTCACTGCCGTACGTCCGTCAGCGTTGTCAAAGACGGCCACCGGCTTAACTTTGCCAGTCCAATCGTCAATCACGTATGGTTTGCCAGCCCCTTCCAGTTCAAGGGTGAAAGTTGACTCTGGGTCATTTTGATCCTTCAGGAACTTGAACGAATGGACAAACGTATATAGGACATTTTCTTCTTTATCGAGGCGTGAAATCGACATAATTTTGTTGTTTGCCTGGGCGTACTGCACGCGAGGCTCGACACCCATGTCCTGTAGGGTAGCGAGAGTTTCACTTTGATCATCCAGTTCCCGCGCATTCGGAAGTGCCTTGATCTGATTGACCACTGAAGCTAGTTCAGCCTCGTCATCCCCTACAAATCGGGCCTTGGCGGCAGCCTTTTCATGCTGAATTTCAGGACCAGAATGCTCCCTAATTTCTGAAGTATTATTTACGAAGAGCACAGGAATACCGTCTTTTGCAATAGTCAGTAAACGCTTTGCGGCATCCAACTCTAACGAATCTTGGTAAAGGACAATTGCCCGATACGCCGGACCATCAGGCTGAAGTTCTTCACTATTCCACTTCACATTGTCTTCATCTTCCAGTAATTGAGGAGAGAAATAGTCGTATGTGAATCCATTTTGCTGAAGCGACAAGTCTTTCCAGAAGTAAGGCATATCGTTCATGAAATAATTGTTTTCAGGAGGCGTATTGGTGCGCGGCTGACCATAAGAAATAAACCGGTTGTCAGTGCGAAGAATCGCTATGTCGCGTTGTGCTTGCCCCTGACGAAGGACCTTCTGGTTTCGGCCAAGCATCTCAGTCCACTCAGGATAGTAGGCGGACGCTGGTTGGCGACTGTTGAAACGGTCTGAGAATGTGACACTCATTCCTTCATGTCCTGGCCAATAAGTTGTCGGTTCAGAACCTTCTATTCCAGAGTAACCATGGAATACAGTACGACTTACTCCCCCAGCAAACTGAAGGTAAGAAATCTGAGTCCAATGGTCCATGTCGTAGTAATAGGTACGTCCCCCGACAGCCCCAGTCTCACTTGAAAGTAGCCTGTCGTACATATGCGCACTTCCGAGCAGACCACGGTACACGTCAAGGTCCCCGTTGTGGGCAAACGTTTCAGTCTCTACGCCGTCAAGATACTTTGCTGGCGTCGAGATTTCGAATTGCATTCCATACGACGGTTCTGCACGCAGTGTCATCCCATTTTCATGCAAATATGACTGCAGAGGCTGAAGAACATTTCCTTCATAAAGTTCAGAGAACGTTTGGTTTAGATCATTGCGTATTTTTGCGACCAAACCACTATCAGCGGCATCTGCTGGTTCGTAATCATAAACTGGTGGCACATTAGAGTCGTGGCGCGCCCTGTCCCAAGTGACGATCGGTAAGTAAGGCGTAAGGCTATATCCTCGCCGCGCCTGGAACTCATCAAGGAATGTCTTCCCCCACATCAGACCCGCAGTTGCCGTTGAGTTCGTTTCAAGGGAATCCATATAAATCTGGCCCCTACCATTTTCGCGAATCTCATCTAGAAGATCTGGAGTAAAGATGTTGGCACTCCAGTAATCCTTCATCGCATTGACACCGTCAGGATCAACATAGTTGATCGCATAGTTCGTGCTCACAGAGGGCTCGGCAGTTTGCCCTGAACCATGCATCCAGTATGCAAAAATCGCATATTGTCCGTCATCTGGCGCAGTCCACTTCAACGAAACATTGTCGCCATCTTTCACGGTCTGATCCGAAATGTCAGTAAGACTGTCAAGATCAAGTTCACCAAACCCCGTTCCCTCACGGAACTCA
This sequence comes from Scrofimicrobium sp., assembly GCA_036745855.1. GTDB lineage: Bacteria > Actinomycetota > Actinomycetes > Actinomycetales > Actinomycetaceae > Scrofimicrobium. Next base: position 2,219 of record DAIOFF010000242.1, read on the forward strand.
AAATCCTGCCCGCTTGACGGACGAACCTTGGTTAGTTTTGCCGCAACGGCGCCTTGGAAACTGAATTTCTTGGCGTTTCGAGCATTTGTTGTTAGTGGCGGCATTGGCAAGGTGCCCTCAAAAGTATCACCACCCTTTACCAGCAACGTGCCATAATCAAGTTCTTGCATTGCTGCTGGATTGTCCAGGTCAAATTTTGCACCATCCCACTCATAAGTGTCAGGCAAGTTTGCCGTCGCCCAGTGCGTCCCACTAGTCAAGCTGAAGCCCAAACCGCGCTTGGTCGCCTCAGAAATAACTAAACGTGAATCACTGGTCCATTCCTCTGAACCCCACCCATAGATTTCACTAGGTGCCCCGGCTTCAGGCATTGCAAGAATTTCTACGGCACCAAAACCAGAGTCATCAATTTCTTGAATGTTCTTCTTTATTGTGTCATCAGTGTTGAGCCCTTCAGCTAGCCACCAACGAACTTCAGGCCGGTATTGTTTCTCGATTTCTCCAAACTTTTCTTCCATACGTTGAACAAAGTTTCCGCTGTCGGTTTCGACACCGAATGCTGACATTGACACGGCACACAGCGGCACAACAAGTGCTGCTGTCACTATGCCCGCTCTTATTTTCCCTTTGCGTTGCATCTCGCTCCCTTGCGTTGCATTTCGCTATAACTTCACTTGGCATCACAAAACCAAGATATTGAATCGTTCAAATCGACTCGTATTCAACGCTACCACTCGCAACAACACACCACAACGATGCACCGTAGAAAGAGGACGGGAATTTCTCCACTACGGAAACACATTTAGTGTCGGAACACAAACCTTGTAGACATTCTCTCTACAACTTCTGGCTGAAAAACAACATGTGACCTGTGACAATCTGGGTTATCCGCTTCTCGCAGCAAAATATCGACTGCAGTGCGACCAATAACAGCAGCAGGGTGCCTCACAGACGAAAGCGGAACAACGGCACTCTCAGCGAAATCAATGTCGTCATACCCAATTACCAAAACGTCCTCAGGAATGGACAATCGATCTTTCCCCATCGTTAAACCTTGAAGAATTCCCATTGCAATAATGTCATTTGCGGCAAAAATCCCATCAGGCCGCTCACTCGTATCCTGCGAGGAAATGGCAACTCCCGCAGATCTACCCGCCAATACATGGGGACCAACTATCGGCACGTACTTCAGTGTCACTCCGTCACTAAGTCGAGCAGCTTGCGTAGCCCCCCGATACCTAGCCGCAAACTGCGTTGTTTCTTCTGATCCAACAAACGCGATTCGTCTACATCCGTTCTTGATCAAATGTTCAACGGCTAATCTCCCACCAGACACGTCGTCTGCCGACACTGAACTAAATCGTGGATCGTTACTATCCCTGTTGAGAAGGACGGCACCAATATTATGTTTGGCAAGCGTACCCAGTCTCTCGAGCACATCACCATATGGCGAAATCAAAACACCAGCTACGCGTTGTTCCTCAAAAAGATCTAGATA
>DAIOFF010000243.1:0-3664 GCA_036745855.1 Scrofimicrobium sp.
GTGGGGAGCCTGCTGGGAGCGTTGTTGTTGGTGGTGGGGACCTGGGTGGTGGCATCGCGCTTTCAATCTCCAGAACAGAGGGCAGCGGCCGCTAGTCCGCCGCCTATCGAGCCGGTTGTGGTTGAGGTGACTCGTGGTGATTTAGTGGAACAAACTACGGTGATGGCGACTGCGGTCAGGGAAGGGAATCGTTCGGTTCCACTTCCGACTGGTGTTGTCACTGGTAGTGGAGTTTCCACAGATACGCCATTGAGATCAGGTGAGGTTGTGCTATGGGTGAATGATCATCCGGTGTTTGCGCTCGAAGGGCGTTTCCCGTTGTTCCGTGATGTGGGTGAGGGAGACTCTGGCAACGATGTGTTGATGATTCAAGAAGCACTTTCCGCTTGGGGATGTGGCATTTTCCCAGATGGCGATTTTGGGGCGGCAACTGCAGATTGTGTTCGCGATTTATATTCGCAGGTGGGCGCGGATGCTCCAATGGAGCTGATTGAGGAACCGCCATCGGACAAAAGCGGTGGTGCCCAGTCCGGCGAGCAGGAAGAGCCCTCGACGAAAAAACGTGTCGTTGTTCGAATGTCTGATTTTGTTGTAGTCAAAGAATTGCCTGCCCAAGTGGTTTCTGTGCCTGCAGTGGGGACAACTCTGACGGGCGACAATGCGAAGATTGGGTTGGCTGGCAGCGAGGTGACTTTGAGCGCGGAAGTGCCAGCAAGCGTCGCAGTTAAACTTTCCACTTCTCTGCGTGGCGAAGTGGTAGACGGCGAAAAGACTTATCAGATAGGCGTGGCTTCAGTAGGTGTCAAAGACACAGAACTAGAAAAGGACCAAGAGATCTTAGAGAGTGAAAATGTGGGGTCGGTCGTGGAGTTTGTTGCCATGGAAGATTCGTTTCCCGATACATGGTCTGGTCGGAAGGACTTGTTGGTCTCGCTAGATTTGATTGAACCGCTCAAGGATGTGTTGCTGGTTCCTGCCCGGGCGATCGCCATGGATTCCTCGGGGGTAAGTAGCGTTTTAGTGCAGGGCTCTGACGGCTCCTTCACTCAGGTCAAGGTGGTTCAGAAAGATTGCGTCGGAGGCATTTGCGTGATTGAGGACGTAGAGGGCATCAATGCGGGGATGATGGTGAGGGTGGACCAATAGTGGCAACGCTGCGGCTGGAAGGCCTCGGGAAAATCTATGAAGGCCGCGTGCCAGTTGAGGCCCTTCATGATGTTAACGTCCAGATCATTCAGGGTGAATATGTGGCGATTGTGGGCCCATCGGGCTCGGGCAAATCAACTTTGCTGAATGAGCTAGCTTTGCTGGATGCGCCGACCAAAGGCGAATATTTTATTGATGAGGTCGCTACGGGTGACCTTTCAGATCCGGCCCGGGCAAGGCTTCGGTCAAACACATTTGCGTTCATCTTCCAGTCGTTCCACTTGCTTGATGGACGGACCGTGGTCGATAACGTGGCGCTGGGAACCCTTTACCGGGCGCTGCCTGAGAAGCGAAGGCTAGAGAAAGCGCGTGAAGCCCTGGGCTTTGTTGGTCTGGGGCACAAGAGCGACCAGAAAGTACAGAATCTTTCTGGTGGTGAGAAGCAGCGGGTGGCAATCGCAAGGGCTATCGCTTCAGGTGCACCGGTGGTGGTTGCGGATGAGCCAACGGGCAACTTGGACTCAAAGAATAGTGCTGCAGTGATTGAAACCCTAGAGCGCTTGAATCAGGCTGGTTCCACTGTCATCGTGGTCACTCATGATCCAAGTGTTGCTGCGCGGGCCCCGCGTCGTTTGGAAGTTCTAGATGGCCAGGTGGAAGACCATGTTCTGTCAAGCAAGGGTGCAACCGAACAAGCGGCACCAGTACCTGAGGGGCACGAGTCGCGGGTTCGTCGTTTGGATGCTCTCAAGGATGCCTGGAGGGGACTATGGACTAAACCAGGTCGCACCATTGCTTTGATTGCTGCCGTCGCTTTGGGAGTTGGGCTGGCATTGGTCACGACAGGGATCTCTCAGACTGCTCAAGGACAAGTGTCGGAGATTTTTGATGCGCAACGAAACCAACGGGTCGTTCTGACATCGCCAACCCTAGCGGCAAGTGGGCATGCGTTGACCAGTGAGCGGAGGATTGCCCAGGAAATAGCTTCGCCGGGGGCCTTAGAACGACTGCAAAACCTGGCAGGGGTAGAAGAAACCTCAGTGTTCATGAACTATTCTGATTTCTTCCTTTCGACTGAGCCGGGGGCTGATCTTGATCAGGTTTACAGTGCTGGCCTAGTTGGCATGGTCGACGGAAAAATCCCCAAGAAACTGTTTACTGTCTATACCGGCGATAAGGAGTCTGGCGTCAGTGAATTGACCGACGACCAGGTGATTCTTGGATCGCAGTTAGCCGCACAGTTAAACCTTGGTCCGTTGCTAGCGTCCCCCAGCGTGTGGATTCAGGGCTCACCTAAAGAAGTTGTTGGAATTTTGACTGATGCTGGATTGCAAATCGAACTTTTGAACTCTGTCATCACCACGGACGTTTTTGCACAGACACTTGCTAGTCCTCAATATGCATCTGCGGAGATCCGTGTTGTTCCTGGCGCTGGCCCGCAAGTTGCCTTGCAAGGACCCGTCGCTTGGCTGCCTCTTGCGCCAGAAAGTATCCAGATAGATGCGCCTCCTGACCCCACCAGCATGCGTGACCAAATTGAATCAAACCTGGCTACTATGCTCCTTACTTTGACAGGTGTAGCTTTGCTGGCTGCTGTTCTCTCATTAACTAGTGCTATGACGACTGCGGTCTTGCAAAGAACGGGAGAGTTTGGACTACGGCGCGCGATCGGAGCCCGACGCAAACATATCGTCACACTGGTTTTGACTGAATCAACGATTATTGGCCTGATCGGTGGCATTCTCGGTGCCTACCTGAGTGTGCTAGCCGTTTTGGTCATTACCATCGCCCGACAATGGCAGCCTGTCCTTGACCCGGTGATGATTCCCCTTGGAATCATTGGCGGTGTCCTTGTGGGCTTAGTAGGGGGTGCCATTGCAACACACCGTGCTTCCCGAATCCAGCCATCACACGCGTTGCGTGCATAACCTCGCTACAAACAAAATTACCTAACCATGCAGCAGTCCCAACTGTTTCCACGCGTTCATCCAGAGATTCTTGTGAACCTCCCAACGGTTCGTTCCGGTGGAGTGACATGGGATAACCGTATTTCCTCGGGACGCTACATTTAGCTGCGTGGGTGGTGGTTGGGCTTTCTATCGCGAGACGGTGATGCGCAACCACCACCGCACGTATTTGGTTTATTGCTGTACATAACTTTGAAAGGCCTATTCATGGTCGTACGAAAATCTTCTTTTGGCCTGGTTGGAGTGTTGGCGCTATGTATCCCCATGCTTGCGGCGTGTTCTGGATCAGTCTCGTCTGCGCCTCCTACTAAGGAACAGGTGGAAGCTGAGCTTCCTGAACCGAATCTTTCGCTCTGGACGCTTCCTGCGGAATCATATGATCCACCATCGGCGTTCCTGATGGACTATGCCAGAGATATCTTGGCTACTCCTTGCTGGAATGAAAATGGACTGGACATTCCGATTCGAACCTATAAACCTCAAGCACCACGATCTGTGACCAGGAGTGAGAGTAACTATGGAATATTCTCGGTGGAAGTGGCACAAAAATA
>DAIOFF010000244.1:0-3596 GCA_036745855.1 Scrofimicrobium sp.
TACCGACCTATGCCCAGAAAACCAAGCGGCTCCCCCAGATCCAATGGCAGACTTTGTCGATTTCGGCACCCTGCTTGGTGACTAACCGCCTCATCGCCAAATCAAAGCAGCGCCTTCCAAACTGCGTGCCATCAGGGAGCCCCTAAATATCCGCCACCAGGACTCCTGAGCATCCCGGCACTGAACTCCTAAACATCCCGGCGCTAGAACTCCTGAGCACCCCACCACCAGGACTCATAAACACCCAAGCGCTGCCCCCCAAACGGCACGCCCTAACTCAGGTCCGCACTAATGGCTGTTTCTGAAGCACTTTTTCAGCCATTAGTGCGGACCTGATGCTTTGATTAGAGAGGCTCATGACGGTAGTTCATTCCCGGGCCGTTTTTGCAGCGCAGAGTTCCTTGCATCAGCACAGCAAGATGCCAAACGCTCCGACCCCTTGCAGCAAACACACACCCGGAGCGAAAAGACAACCACCGGAGCAAAATACCGCTCCGACAGTTACCCAAACGCTCCGACCCCTTGCAGCAAACACACACCCGGAGTAAGAAGGCCGACATTGGAGGGAAAAGACAACCATCGGGGCAAAACTACCCAACAGGGTGTAGAAATGGGGTCAACAAACCACCATTGTCAGCTCAATAACCAGCCAATAGCGATAAGAATGAATGGAGCCCCCGTAAGCAATGCCATGAAAACATTCAAACCTAAATGATTCCGAAGCATGGCAATGTATTCACGCAGCACAGCAGATGCCCAAAAATATCTGCGCGTGCGGGAACCAACAGCAGCCCCACGCATACCCTGCTTACGCATCAAACACGCCGCCCTAAACGCGTGATAGTCACTTGTAACGACAAGCCAACGTGTCGTTTCACTTCCCAAACTCTTGGAATACCGAAGGTTCTGTTCAGTAGTACGCGACTGATCCTCAAGGAGGATATCGCCCCTTGGCACCCCCATTAACAATGCGTAATCTGCCATTGCCCGTGCCTCAGAGACCTCCTCATCACCACCCTGTCCGCCACTAAGTACCAGCAGTGCATCATCAGACTTACGGTAACGAGTGATGCCAAGATCAACTCTTCCCTTCAACAAAGGAGTCAGCTCTCTGCCGTCAATGCCTGCCCCCAACACAACGACCAGTTCGTACTTATTGAAGAAATGCCTCGCGAAAAAGCCATAAACTCCAGAATAAACAAGATATGACACAAGAATGAAAGCAAAATACCCAACCACTATTCCCAACGCCAAAAGCACAATCACGAAACGCTCCGCATCCAAATATACGAACACAATCCCCGAAACAGGATACGCAAAAGCCAAAATTCCAAGAACTAAGGAAAGCGAATGCGCAAGACGAAAACCTTCCCTATGAATCAGCGCAATACCCGACCAGATAAGCAACACCGCTAAAACAAGCACCACAAGAAGAACAACAATCAAGAAACCTAAAAGCCAATAGACGCCCGCTGTTGAGTCACCAACTATCATTCCCGATAAAGTCAGGACCAAAGAGGAAATAGTCAAACCAAAAAAGACTGCACACGCAACTCTACGAGGCTCAACTACAACCCAAATCAAAGTAATAACAGCGAACAACAAGGTGGGAAGAAAGACCATCCAAGACATTTGTTTATCTTACTTGCTAGGCGGGCTAGACTCTGTTTGTGCGAAGTAAAAGGCCCTGTGTACTAATAGTCAACCTGGGTACCCCAGATGCCCCAAATACAACCGCCGTTCGCAAATACCTAAGAGAGTTCCTCTCAGATAAACGCGTAATCGAAATGAATCCGGCGCTCTGGAGGCCAATCCTAGAGGGCGTCATTTTGCGAGTCCGGCCCTCAAAATCCGCAGAAAAATATCGATCAATCTGGGGCGAAACTGGGTCTCCCCTACTCCATTTCACAGCCGAGCAAGCCGACAGCGTCCAAAACATACTAGGAACCGACGCAGAAGTCCGCTACGCGATGCGCTACGGCACCAACTCCATACCAGAAGCACTTGACCAAATCATGACCGACGGGTTCAGACAACTGCTAGTAGTGCCACTCTACCCCCAGTTCTCTGCCACCACCTCTGCCACCGTATCTGACAAAGTATTCGAATGGGGCAGAAAATCACGCAACCAGTTCGACTTGCGACTCCTTAGGTCTTTCCCCACCGACCCTGGCTATATTGCCGCACTAGTACAAGCCATCGAAGAATCATGGGACAACCACGGCCGCCCCAACTTCGCTTCAGGCGACCGCCTAATACTCAGCTACCACGGCATACCCCAATCCATGGCTGACGCCGGGGATCCCTACGCAAACGAATGCAAACAAACCACAGGCCTCGTGCGGGACAGGTTAGGTCTTGAACCGAGGAACGTACTACACACATACCAATCCACGTTCGGCCCCGCAGCCTGGCTAAAGCCCGCCACCATAGACACTGTCGAAGCACTCGGGAAAAAAGGCACCAAACGGGTCGATGTCATATGTCCAGGATTTGTCTCCGACTGCCTAGAAACACTTGAAGAAATAAACATCCTCAACAGAGAAACCTTCAAAAAGGCAGGCGGAGACGAGTTCCACTACATCCCCTGGGGCAACGAACGCCCAGTATGGACAGAAGCCCTTTCCCGCCTTGCCCGTCAAAACTTGGCAGGCTGGATATAAAGGTTCGAAAGGGCTTCTGAAATCGGGTCATTCCCACTGACAACGTCAAACGCAATCCTAGAGATCACACTGGAATGCACGCAATCCGCAAGAACTGTGGCCACATCACCCCGAGGGATGGTGAGGGAATCAGCTGCCATCTCAGGTAACTGCCGTTCTGCATGAATGTGTCCAGTTGGAGGCTCATCAATCAAGATTCCGGGGCGAACAATCACCCAATCCAAAGTCGTGCGGCAAAGTTGCTTATCAGCGTCACGCTTAGCCCTGACATATTCCTTCCACACATGCGACGACTCTGGATCAATCGGGTGTTCAACATTCAAAGTTGACACTTGAATGAAACGCTCTACACCAGCCTCAAGGGCAGCGCGCTGGGCAAACAAAGACCCACCATAATCAACAGTGCGTTTACGGGGCGCTCCAGACCCCACGCCCGCACCTGCAGTGAAAACAACAGTATCCATTCCCCGAAAAAACGGGGCGAGATCCCTGGCATCCATGCCCTCAATGTCGAAAACTAAAGGATCCGTGCCGAGCTCCCGCATCCTAGGAATCTGTGCAGTCTGCCGGATTACGGCTGTAACCTGGTCACCTCTACTCACCAACTCAGCGCAGAGTAACTGACCAATCTTCCCGTGCCCACCAACAACTGCGACGTTATGCCAAACCGCGTCCATGATCCCTCCTACCTGCACCTAGATAAGTAACTATTGTACCCTCACTGTGAGTCATCCCATCCGCGGATCGCCTAAAGACCGCTCGAAACCGAATCCAAACGCTGGAGTTCTCCCTGCTCAAGGGCAATCGATACCCCTTCTAACAAAGCGGGTAGCTGCGAAACCGTCCGCGCTGAAGCTATCGGAGCCGTAACCGCCGGCGGCGGAATGATGGTAGACATGTTCTGCCACTGGAACTACGTCCTAGAAGGACTTT
>DAIOFF010000245.1:0-3571 GCA_036745855.1 Scrofimicrobium sp.
ATAAGTGGCAAAATGCCACAATCCTGCGCCAAACTTTGGGTACTCCATTTTATTCTCCTTTTTTAGAGTTCTAGGCTCTTGAACGCCTTATTGCGTCAGCCCATAATGCGCGTCGTTCATCGCGCCATTTTCTGTCTTTATCGGGGACGATCACTGTGTCTGCGCCAGAAGTCAGCAGCGGATTGTGTCCGATTTTTCGCGAGGCCATCAAGGCAGCTCCAAGCGCGGACGCTTCCGCATTATGCGACACGTGCACTTGCCTTCCTAAAAGGTTCGCTTGCATCTGCATGAGAACCTTTGATCTAGAGGCTCCTCCATCAGCATGAAGAGTCTGCAAAACCCCAGAACCAAGCTGATCAATCGCCTCTATAACATCTGTAACTAGTTGGCCTACTGATTCAATTACGGAATATGCAAGGTGCTCACGGGTTGCCCCCAAGGTCAACCCTTGGAGCAGTCCAGTTGCGTCACGGTCAAAATATGGTGCTCCCAGACCCCCAAATGCTGGGACAAATTGAACGCAAGGGTATGCGTCTGGGGATGCAACCACTGTTTCTGCCAGCCTGTCCAACTCACGTACATCGCCGCCTGCGATTATTTTGGCCATCCAAGCCATGGCAGCGCCCGTTGCTAGGATATTGCCTTCAAATGCGTAAACGGTACGTTCATTTTCAACCCATGCGATGGTGGTCGCGATCCCAGAGGTGGCGTCATTGATTTGCTGGGTAGGAACCATCACTGAAGAACCAGTACCGTATGTGGCCTTGCCTTCACCAACTTTCCCGTTTGAATGCAAGTAGAGCGCAGAGTGGGAATCAGCCAAGACGCTCAATATTGGAATCCCTGCAGGCAGTATGTCTTCTAGGTCGCCACCGGTTTTGGTGCATCCAAAACCTGCATCTGACGACCTAACTTCTGGCAAGAGTCCCGCCGGAACCTCGAAAATATCTAGTAGCTCATTACAAAAAGCACCCTGGTGGATATCTAGAAGTAGTGTCCGTGATGCATTTCCGACTTCGGTTAGCGCTTCACCTGTCAGTTTGAAAACAATCCATGCGTCAATGGTTCCTGCTGCCAAGTTTTTTGGATCATGTCCATCAGCAACTGCGGCTAAGTAGAGCTCACGGATCTTTGGACCCGAAAACATTGCATCCAGTGGCAGTCCTGTCTTTTTCTGGACAGGCTCAGCCCATCCGGCATTTTTCAGGGCATCGCATGTATTTGTCGTTCGAGAATCTTGCCATCCAAGCACCGGACCAATCGGTTGCCCGGTTGTTTTGTCCCAGAGGACTACGGCTTCCCGCTGGTTAGAGATCGAGATTCCGACAATATCCTTTGGGTTTACTCCATCCAAAGCCTGGCGTATGGCTTCCAGGGTTGCGCCCCAGATTTGATTTCCATCTTGTTCGGCCCATCCTGGCCTTGGGAAACGAATGTCTGCTGGTGCCGATCCTTCATTGACTACACCGAGCGTCGCGGCCTCCACAACTAACGCTTTGACGTTCGTCGTACCAAGATCCAGAGCTAGGAGGAGCTCAGATTTAACACTTTCCACACCAGTGTCCCTTCACTTCCCACATTGCATATTCATTCATATTTGAATAACTGTATTCATCATATTAGAGTGACTCCAACGGTGATGTCAACGTCTACTCGCCACGAAAACCGAATGGTCCAACCCCATATAGCTCTTAGCCTGCGAAGGAAAAGAAAAGCTTGATGTGAAACTGACGTGAGTTCGTTACAAAAAACAAACACTGATGGGGCGCGAAATCATCTTTGAAGACCACGACACTACCGAATATTGCATCACTACCAAAGGAGTTTCAGCATGATTCCAGCAATACCAACCATTACTCTTCAAAGCAAAGTAGAAATCCCACAACTAGGTTTTGGCACTTGGAAGATTCTTCCAATAGACATACCTGAAGCAATTGATGGCGCATTACAATCAGGCTATCGCCATATTGACACAGCTCAGGGCTATGGAAATGAGCAAGCAATTGGCGAAGCACTCTCTTGCTCAGGAATCAAACGCGAAGAGATTTTTCTAGTCAGCAAACTGGACAACTGTAATCACCTTCCATCAGACGTCTATAGATCTTTTGAACAATCCCTCACAGACCTGAAAGTCGATTACCTCGACCTATTCCTAATCCACTGGCCAGTCCCACTGCTCTACGATGGCGACTTTGTATCAACTTGGAAGGCTCTGATAGACCTACAGGACAAACATTTGGTAAAAGCAATCGGTGTCTCAAACTTCGAACCAAAACACATCAGGCAACTGATACAAGAGACGGGGCAGAAACCAGATATAAACCAGATTGAAGTTCACCCGTTCTTCCAAAATAATGCCACTCGTGCTTGGACCATTGAACACGGAATCGCTGTTGAAGCTTGGAGTCCCCTAGGGCAAGGACAAATACTACAAGACCACCGACTAGAGAGCCTTGCTGCAAAATACGGCAAAAGCACAGCGCAAATAACACTTCGATGGCACATTCAACATGGAAACATAGTTTTCCCAAAGTCTTCTAGCCTCACGCGCATGCGCGAAAACCTAGAGATCTTCGACTTCGAACTATCCCCTGATGAAATCGTATTACTCGACAGCTGTGATCAAGGAGAAAACGGCAGACTTGGCCCTCACCCCGAACGCCACAACGCGATGTAGCAGTACAAAAAGTGCCGGTTGAATAAAACCGGCGAAGAAGTGTCAAGCTAGCGTTTCCCCTGCGCCGATCTATGGCGGGCACGCCAGCGCAGGGGAAACAGCGCCCTTTTCTAAAGTAGTCTGCACCCGCGAAAAAACTCACAAACACGCACTACCGCCAGACAAGACCTGGACGAATTCGCAAAGACTGATAGTCCTACATGCGCATTAGTGCAGCAGCACAGTAGATTAACCTAAGACTTAAAATGCTTCAAAGGAGTAACCTGTGCCAAAAGCGCGAGCCAAAAAGCCAAGCATGATAGAAGTTGGCAAGTATGCGGGCGTTTCGGCGCAAACAGTTTCCCGGTTCTTCAATGGTGGATACGTTGCAGGCGAGACATCAGAGAGAATCCGAAAAGCAGTAGATGAACTCGGTTACAGACGAAACCGGCTGCCCGTACAAATGAAATCCGATCACACCGACATGTTAGGTCTTATTTCACTTGGCCCATATAACTACGGTGCAACCTCAATCTTAACTGGAGTTGGACGCGCTGCACGCAGAGAAAAACAAGCCCTTGTAATTGAGCAGCTTGAGCCAGAAATGGTTGATGGTAAAGCCGACTTGATCCCTGCACAAAAGGCAATTGACCATTTTTTAGCAATGCGCGTTGATGGGATCCTTCTTTCCAGCCCGTTCTTTGGCATCGAAGATCTTATTGACTACGTTCGAGGGGAAGTTCCTGTTGTCGTTATTTCCGACGCTCTAGAACCCGACGAAATGACTGAACAATCCAGCTCTTACGCGGCTTCCCGTCTTGCAGTCCGGCACTTGATCGAACTTGGACACACTCAAATCTTGCATGTTGGTGGTCCAGTTGGGCGAATCGAAACTATGACCCGAAGCGCCGCATA
>DAIOFF010000246.1:0-3541 GCA_036745855.1 Scrofimicrobium sp.
TCCCAGATATGAACTCTGTTTTGGCGAGGCCATATTTTGGTGTCGAACATTGTCGTTGGTTCCACGCACGCGGTGTTTGGTCACTGGTTTTCCTTATTACTTCGGTGGAACCTACTGTCAACGATGATCAAGATATGTTGGTTCCGGGGATAGGTTATACCGCTCAGCCTCAAGAGTCAATGACGGAAAATGGCTAAATTGCAGTAATTGAAGCTCCATTACGTTCAATATGGGACTTGTAGAGCCAAAAAAATGACCGATGGTTATAACAAATGACGACAGAATCGTGTCAATGTGAACAAAAATCGCGACATTTGGACAAAAATGGGGTACTGTGGTGAAATATGTTATAACTAGATGGTTGATGTGGCATGTTCGTGCACGCGCGACGGCTGCTGAGTAGTGAGAACGTGAGCGATATAGAGGCGTATCCGCCGAATTGCACATGTTTTGCTGGCATAACATTGACCATATGTTTGATCGTAAGGAGGCGTTGATGGTTATATCTATCCAAACATGCGTCCAGACCACCATGCCGAAGGGTCGACAATCGACTTTTCAAGTGAGGAGAGTTTTCCCATGAGCAACCAAACCAAAGAGACTTACACCCTCGGCGTCCTCCATGGAGATGCCATTGGCCCTGAAATCGTACCTGTTTCCGTGAAAGTCGCCGATGCCGCCATGAAGGCAGTTGGTGCTAATCCAATCAAATGGAAAGAACTTCCATTAGGATTCGATGCTATTGCCCAGCTAAACTCCCATATACCTGAATCGACTTTGGAAGGGCTTGCAGAAACTGATGGATGGATTCTTGGTCCACACGACAGTGCAGCGTATCCTGAACCATTCAAGTCCCAGCTAAATCCATCTGGGACTATTCGTAAATATTTCGATTTGTTTGCAAATATTAGGCCTGCTAAATCATTTGGTGTCGACCCGACACAGCGAAAAATGGATCTTGTGGTTGTCCGGGAAAATACTGAAGGTTTTTATGCGGATCGGTCAACATATAAGGGCACTGGAGAGTTTATGCCCACTCCAGATGTTGCCATTGCAATGGGAATTATTACGCGAAAAGGTTGTGAAAGGATAGCAAGAGAAGCTTTCGAACTTGCTTCGCGGCGTCGCAAACATTTGACAATAGTGCATAAGGCAAATGTTTTGAAACTCACGACAGGAATGTTTCGTGATGTATGTAAAGAAATTGCCGCCGAATATCCTGATGTCGAGGTTGACGATTTCCATATTGATGCATTTACGGTCCATCTGGTTCGTCGGGCTGAGGACTTTGATGTCATTGTCACCGAAAACATGTTTGGTGATATTCTGTCTGACCTCACGGGGGAACTAGCAGGTTCATTAGGTATCGCTCCGTCCCTTAACGCGTCAGAAGATCGAGCGATGGCGCAAGCTTCGCATGGGTCAGCCCCCGATATTGCCGGGCAGAATCGCGCAAATCCGACGGCAATGATCCTTTCAACTGCGATGTTGTTGGACTGGCTTGGTAGGCGGTATTCGGATGAGCTCATGACTCAAAGTGCCCAGTTGATTGACGAAGCAGTCGCTAAGACTATTCTTTCTGGCATCAGCACGTCTGACATGGGGGGCAGTGCCACTTGCACAGAGTTTGGTGAAGAGGTGGCGCGCGCGGTCACTGATCGGGCAATTTCAAAATGAAGCCGCCTGTACTTACTCCTAGAATCGCCGTGATTCATGCGACACCAAAGTCAGTTGGTCCAACTGTTGCCACGTTTGCGCAAAAGTTCCCTGAAGCCGAAATTTGGAACATCACTGATGACCGGCTGCTACCGGATGCGACAGCAAATGGTGGTGTGGACGAGCGTTTGGTAGAGAGGATGCTGCAACTGATTCACTATTGCGCTGCAAATGGTGCGTCGGCAATTTTGTTAGCGTGTTCGATGTACCAAGCCGCAGTCGCCTCGGCAAAACAGCATTTAGACATTCCCGTCTTTGGATCCGATGATGCTTTGTTTGCCGAGGTGGTGGGGCGTAATCCAAAATCATTGTTCTTCGTTGGGCCACTCCCCGAAGCGGTTGAGGATTCTGTTTACCGCTTGAGAGGCGAACTGAGCGTCGCTGGAAAATCGGATATAAAAGTACTGTCTGCCGCGGTTCCAGAAGTTTCCTCTGCAATCGCAAATGGGGATATAGATCATGCACTTGACCTGCTAAGCGCTACTGCACGCCCCCATACGTCCAAAGTGGACATGGTTGTCCTCGGTAACTTCTCGATTTCACCAGCAGAACCTGGCCTCGAAAAAATACTAGAGCTGCCAGTTCTGAGTCCAGTGTCCATGGCTGCGATCAAAATGCGCAGCATGATTTTGAGCGAGGCCTAATGAACTCCCCTTGGATTGGGGTCATTGCTGATGACTTCACAGGTGCCACCGATGTGGCAGCGGCAATAAGGAGGCAGGGGGCATCTGTTGAGCTAGCTTTCGGTGTTCCCACATCAAAAAGTAAATCCTCTGCCGAAGCGCTTGTGGTTGCGTTAAAGTCGCGAACTGCCACCCCAGAATCGGCGGTTCAAGAGTCCCTTCAAGCACTAGATTGGCTGCTTCAGTCCGGAGCCCGCCGAATCTATGTGAAGTATTGCTCTACTTTTGATTCGACAGCGGACGGAAACATTGGTCCTGTCATTGATGCTGTAGCGCAGAAACTGGGATCAAAATGGGCAATCACAACGCCAGCATCACCTGAACATGGGCGAACCGTATATATGGGGCACCTTTTTGTCGGACAAACACTGCTTTCAGAATCGTCAATGGCAACGCACCCACTGACTCCAATGCACGATTCGAATCTGCAACGAGTCTTGGCCTCTCAAACCTCAAATGAGGTGGTTTCCTTTTTCCATGGTGATCTGCAGTTCCCTTATCCCTCCGCAAAGGATGACCAATCGCCAGATCAAACGGGCTTTCGTCACGTTATTGCTGACGCCATTGATGAAAGTGATTTGGACAGAGTCGCTGACATTGCTTATGAGGAAGCCTTGTCTAGCGGTGGGGCCGGTCTTGTAGGGGCTCTAGCGCGCAAACACACAAGACTTGTGGGAATCAAAGAGGAAACTTCGCTGCAGCTGCCAGAGGGGCCAGCAATAATTGTGGCAGGAAGTTGTTCTCACACGACTCTAAAGCAAGTGGCATACGCTGAGCAGCACGTGGCGACATTCCACATTGATAGAACCAGCCGTGACGCGGAAAAATGCTGGGGCGACTTGAGTAAGTGGCTCAAGGAACAACCTGCAAACAAAAGCGTAATGGTATCCGCATCAGCGAATGCCGACGAACGTGACCGGCTGGGTTTTGCTTTTGGCCCAAACACGGGCGAAATCATTGAGAAAATGTTGGCGCGCGCCGCAGGCTTGCGGGTGAAAATGGGTGCAAAGCGGGTGATCGCGGCAGGTGGGGAGACCTCAGGAGCCGTAGTTCAAGAACTTGGAGTTTCAAAAGTACTGGTTGGTCATGAAGCAGCTAGAGGAATTCCATGGTGCTTGTCTGAACCAAATGGGGATATTGCT
>DAIOFF010000247.1:0-2070 GCA_036745855.1 Scrofimicrobium sp.
ATGAGCCGCTATTGAGCAGCATTTAGATAACATTGAAGATATTTTCCCCGCGCATGCGGGGATGAGCTGGGTATCGGCGACATGGCCTCCGCTGCGGTAGAATTTTCCCTGCGCATGCGGGGATGAGCCGTGGCAGAATTGGTGTCACCGGGGTTGGTGGTCCTAAGACGCTCCCAACCCCGGCAAGTTACCACTGGTGAAATGCCTACAGAAGATTGGGACAATGGCGCATACTTTGCGAGCTAAAAGATGCTGAACTCATCGTCCTTGCTCTCGAAGTTGATAATCGCGGTCATGCCTATGATGGATTTGCTTTCCAATAACTAATTGCTTTTGCTTGCAATCTGTTATTGAACTCCTAAGTTCTTCGGTATGTAGCTTGGCAGAGCGATGAACTGGGGTTGTTTGAGCCTGAGGAGGTTCGATAGCGTTTCCCTGCGGAAAAACGATAGTTAGCTCAAAAGCGGCATGCCATTCAGAACCTGTTGCAGATGTAGGACTTGCCAGGGAATATACTCGGCAACGGTAAAACCGACGACTTCGAACGTACGATTGATGTCTGCAATGACTCGCTTGGCTTCGGTACTAGTTAAGCCGCCGAAGTCTGTTCCCAATCCAAAACGGACTTCCGCAGCATCTATGGTGTCAACGTCTAAGTGTATTGCTACTTTGGTGGCACCGGTATTGGTCAGCCAGTTGAGGAGACCATCTGATTTGGTACGCAATGCGTCAGGTGGGAATACCGTCAGACCCCAAGTTTCCACGTTCCTGTAAGCATCCTCCGTCCATTCGTGAAGACCCACTAAGGCGACGCGGGAAGCAGCGACAGTAGCTGGAAGCAGGTTCACGATTTCTTGATCGCCGTGGCCAGTCAATGCGGATACAGCCATCGCATGGTATCCGTCGTATTCGGTTTCGCCGGTGTCGACGTCTGGATGGGAATCAACCCAGATTATTGCCAAGTTGTCGCCGTATTTTGCGGCTAATGTGGAAAACGGTGCGACGCTGACAGAGCAGTCCCCGCCAAGAGTCGTGATTCTTAGCGGATCATGTTTATCGATTAGCTTCAATGCGTTGCGCAGTTGGGACACCACGGCCTCTTTTGCTTCGATACCGTCACGTGTCAAAAGCATGTTGTTGTCGCAAGTTGGTGGGACAACTTCTGAGGGGCCTTCATGGGTAGGAAGAATGGATTGAAGGATATTGGTGCCTGCCGAATAAGCTTGCCGGACAACTTCAAAGGACAGGTCGCCTTTGAAAGCATCGATGCTTGTGGACCCTGCACCTTGCCATTGTGGCCAAATTAACCGCAGGTCTTGATTTCCCATTCTCTCGCCTTTCCGCACAAAAATGCGTTCTATTGTTCAATAACTATAAAAGGTTGTTGCCGAGGCCGTGGGACCTCCCCAAAGTATTGTTCAGTCTTCCATTTATGATTCTCATGCGTGGTTTATGTGCCAAACTAATGTTATGAATGTAGTCAGGGCTGTTGAGGGTGACATTACAAAGCAAAAAGTAGATGCCATTGTGAATGCGGCAAATACTCAGATGCGTGGCGGGGGCGGCGTTGATGGTGCCATTCATCGCGCGGCAGGACCTGAGCTTCTTGAGGAATGCATTGCGAAGTTTCCAAATGGGTTAGCTACCAGCCAGGCAGGTTGGACATGGGGTTATGATCTGCCTGCTAGATATGTCATTCATGTGCCTGGTCCGAATTATGGTGCGGGGCAAACTGATCCAGCATTGTTGAGGGACGCTTATCGCAGTTGCTTGGAAGTAGCTGATGAACTGAGTGTGGACAGCATTGCTTTTCCATTGCTGAGCGCCGGAGTCTACAGGTGGCCACTGGATCAAGCGATTTCTATTGCAGTAGAGACCTTAGCTACTGTCCAGACAAAAGCCAGTCAGGTCTTGCTGGTATCACCAACATTGGCGGGCCGGATTAGTCAGGAACTTAAACGTATTGGAATGTGAACCGGAACCGTATGGAACCTAATACCGGAAACTGAAGGATCTGATTTCGCTTTTGTCGGAGGGAATAGGTCATGGTCGGGGTGGTATTTTGCTCGG
>DAIOFF010000247.1:2170-3460 GCA_036745855.1 Scrofimicrobium sp.
CTCGGACATTATTGGGATATGGAGGCGAGGCAAAGAACTTCTTTTGGTCGCCTCGGAAATCTGAAGCAATGAACATTCCGAATATTTCAGCGTTATTTCAACATGCAAGTTAAGTAGTCTGATGTTAACGTTTGTGTCTGTAGCACCTAAAGGAGGTCCTTCGGACCGGCTACACGGCACATGCGCAAGCCAGCAAGCGCATTTCATGAAGGGAGAGGAAAGAATGGCAGAAGGAGAAGGTTTTTTCGACAAGGTCAAGGGTGTTTTCCACGATGAGAAAAGCACTGACGAAGCGCTAGATAAAGTCGCTGGGGCAGCGAACAAGGTGACTGGCGGGCGGTTTGAAGAAAAAGTCGAGTCCGTACGGGATGCTGCGGACAAACACTTGGGAACCGAGTGAGCTGATGCGGCGCTAACAATCCCCATTGGGTGGTCCTGGCTAACTATCAACGCAAGATAGCCAGGACCACTTTTGTTTCGGTGCCAATATGCGGTCAAAAAACAGACCTTAAACGGATGAAACAAACAAGGAGCTTCCAGACATATATGGAGTGAATGAAACTTCGCCTGGAAAGGGAGCTGCTAATGCGCATCTTCGCCTATATTATTCTCATTTTTGTGACAATAGCGATGGCGGGCAGGGGTGAAGGGGCCAGGCAAGTCGATCCTCCAGAGGAAGTACCCGTCGTGCAGTTTGGTGAAACAGTTGACACCGAAATTGGGTCATTTGCCCTTACTGGCCTAGCGTGGAGGATGCGCCATGTTCCTTCAGGATGTGTAGATTCCGGTCCCATCGAGGTGCCAGAAATGACTTTCACATTCACGAACACTACTGGTGAGGCCACGGATGTCCTCAAGAAAGGTAGTCGCGTTTTGTTCTCTAAATCAGACTGGGACGGCAAGGCTTCAGATGACGACTTAGCCAACGACTTTGGTTTGGGACGTGAAAGCATTGATCCTGGAGAGGCAGTCGTAATCAATTATTTCAGAAGATTTTCAGCGGAAAGAACCGTCTATTTGATGTACCAAAACAAAGACGTTATGAGGACACTTGCAGCATTTACTTACACCGATGATGATTTTGAAAAAGGTCACCTGTCGACTGGAGAAATAGAAACAAAGTTCGGTGAAGTCTCTGGCGAAGGCATACGTAGTTATGATGGAGTTCCAACTTTTTATTACAGTGATAATAGGGACGATTATCTCTGGGGGCGCGATAACTGTGGCGAACAATACATTATCGTCTCAACAAAGAATGCAGATGAAGTCCGCTCTGGGATAGATACCGAA
>DAIOFF010000248.1:0-3447 GCA_036745855.1 Scrofimicrobium sp.
AACGTCATGGGCGAAAGTGTACTGCGAAGTTGCAACTACATTTAGGTCATCCAACAATATAGGCCTGAGATCTATCTCATATTGACTTGCTGCGTCGATGGCAGCGTTAGCATCTGCGCGGCCCGCGCGGCACACAACCTCAGGAAAACGCTGCAAAACCAGCTTCTTGGCGCCTCCCAAATACCTCACCAAACCTACGCACCCACCAAAAGCCCCCGCAGCGCTCAGTACCCCAGCACCCGGATAATCGGCAGAACCCGTGACAAGACTTACAACTCCCCGGCTATATTTGTCATCCCCTGGCGACGGGGCCCGGTAAGCGACCCGCGCCACCGACCTATCAATCTCACGCCACGAAGCCTCACCAATCTGAGGGCAAGCGACGCCGTCGTCACTCAACAGTCACCGACTTCGCAAGATTACGCGGCTGATCAACATCCAAGCCTTTCGCCCCAGCAAGCGCACAAGCAAAAATTTGGAGCGGAATCACCTGCAACAAAGGAAGATACAAGGTTGGCGCAGGCGGAACCCTAAACACAATATCGGCAAACTCATCCACCGAACTATCGCCCACCTCCGCAATCACCATCGTCCTAGCACCACGGGCCTTCACCTGCTTCACATTAGACACAGTCTTTTGATGAAGCTCAGGACGCCTAGGAGTCGGAACAACAATGAACACCGGCTGCCCCTCTTCAACCAAAGCAATCGGACCATGCTTTAACTCCCCCGCAGCAAACCCCTCAGCATGAATGTACGCAATCTCCTTCAACTTCAAAGCCCCCTCCATCGCCACTGGGAACCCAACATGACGTCCAAGGAACAACACCGAAGTCTCATTCGCCATCGAAGCAGCCACCTGCCGAATCGACTGGCCACCATCTAAAACCTCTTGCATCTTGGCGGGAACCTCACCAAGTTTGTCAAGATAATCATGAATCTCATCAATATACTTATTCCCCCGAATCTGCGCCAAATACAAACCCAACAAATAACAAGCCGTAATTTGAGCCGTAAAAGCCTTCGTCGAAGCGACCGCAATCTCAGGGCCCGCATGCGTCAGCAAAACCGCATCAGACTCACGGGCAATCGTAGACCCCGGAGTATTCACAATCGACACCACCCTTGCGCCCTGCTCACGGGCATGACGAATCGCCATAATTGTGTCCATCGTTTCCCCCGACTGAGAAATCGCAACCACCAGCGTCTTCTCATTTACCACCGGATCGCGGTACCTGAACTCATGAGCTAACTCAACCTCGACAGGAATACGACACCAATGCTCAATCGCATAGCGCGCCACCTGACCTGCATACGCAGCAGTACCGCAAGCGATAATAACCATCTTGTCCGCACCCCGAAGCAAAGCCTCAGGAATACGAATCTCATCAAGAGTAAGCGCCCCATTCGCATTCAAGCGCCCCTCAAGGGTTGCCCGCACGGCCTCAGGCTGCTCATAAATCTCCTTCTCCATGAACGTATCCCAGCCACCCTTAGTGGCGCGATCACGCAAGAAGTCCACGTCAAACATGCGAGGCTCAGTGACCTGCCCATCTCGATCCACTACAACCACATTTGTTGGGGTCACGCCAACAACTTGATCCTGACCAATCTCCAAAGCTTTCGTCGTATAGTCCGCAAACGCCAAAGCATCCGACCCCAAATGATTTCCGGCCTCGCCAACCCCAATAACCAACGGAGAAGAACGCCGCGATGCGACAATAACCTTCGGGGCATCCTTGTGGACCATGAGCAGCGTATAGCTGCCAATCAGCCGCCTAGTGACAGCAAGCATTGCGGCCATCATCTTGCGTCCCACCTGCTCCTGAGCGAAGTCCAGTCCACCCAGTTCACCCTCCCAAAGAACAAGATTCGGATCCGCCATAGCCCTGCCAAGAAGATGCGCAACAACTTCCGTGTCCGTATCTGAAGTAAACTGCGCCCCATCAGCACGTAATTCGCTCTTCAACTCAGCATAATTTTCGATGATCCCATTATGGACAATCGCAACACCATGATCACCAGAGACCTGCGGGTGCGCGTTCGACACGGTCGGTTCACCATGAGTCGCCCAACGCGTATGCCCAATCACACCTGTCGCATCCGGAAGTTGCCTATCAGCAAGCTCAGCCTCAAGATTGCGAAGCTTGCCAACTGAACGGATAACAAGCGGATCCATCTTCCCAGGACACGCTAAGGCAATTCCTGCAGAATCATATCCCCGATACTCCAGCCTTCTAAGGCCCTCAATTACAATTTCCTTTGCACGCTGGCCAGCCGCCTGGCCCACATATCCTGCGATTCCACACATGAGTTCACTCAACCACCCACACCACAAGGTGCGCAACCCGACACTTCCATTGAATGGCAGAATATGCATGTGGATTTCTTTGGAAAAGACCCCGGCATTGACCCATTCGACCATTTCTCGCGCGAAAAATGGTCCGCAATGGCGACCAGAACACCATTGCCGCTAACCGCCACAGACGTGGAAAATCTCGCAACCTTAGGTGACCCCATTGACCTAAGGGAAGTCGATGCAATCTACCGGCCGCTATCTGCATTACTACAAATGTATGTTGATGCCATTCGTAGAGTCGGCGCACATCAACAAACACTCACAGGACAATCCCACCACTCCATGACGCCTTTCATAATCGGTGTCGCAGGGTCAGTTGCAGTCGGCAAATCCACAGTCAGCCGCTTACTACGATTACTGCTTTCAAGGTGGGCCCGGACCCCCCGCGTGGACCTTGTCACAACTGATGGATTCTTACATCCAAACAAATACCTAAACGAACATGGCCTTATGGACAGAAAAGGATTCCCAGAATCCTATGATCGCTCAGCATTACTTGAGTTTGTTGCACGAATAAAAAGCGGAGAACCCCAAGTAAAAGCACCCGTCTATTCACACGTCACCTATGACATTGTTCCAGGCCAATACCAAAAAATTGATCGCCCAAACATTGTCATCATTGAAGGGCTTAACGTCCTTCAACCTCCACGAACGGAACCTGACGGGCTAGGTATAAGCGTTGCAGACTTCTTCGACTTCCGCATTTTTGTTGATGCCAATCCCACCGACATTGAACAATGGTACGTCGACCGCTTCCTGCAACTACGCAACACCGCCTTTTCAGACCCAGACTCATACTTCCGCAGCTACGCTGGCCTAACCGATACCGAGGCCATCGCAACTGCCAAAACCATTTGGAACCGGACTAACCTTCCAAACCTTGCAGAAAACGTTGAGCCAACTAGGCCACGCGCAACCTTGATCCTCCGTAAAGGCGCAGACCATAGGGTTGAAGAGATCGCGCTGCGTAAGATCTAACCGCCCTGCACTCGGTTATCCGGCCACTCAGCCCCGCTCGGCTTCCCTCATCGCAGCCGGTGGGTTTCACCCTTAGCCGGTAGCTTATAGGTCCCCGGCTAAGGGTGAAA
>DAIOFF010000249.1:0-3442 GCA_036745855.1 Scrofimicrobium sp.
ATGAAGGGCTGGCCCCGAAGGGCCAGCAATAGCCTCACTCTACACTGTTGGAATGGCAGCGTTTGAGGATGCAAAATCGCGGGGTGTCGGTCCAGTCTGGAACAGCAGGGCTTGGTGAGGATAGTCTCGCGTAGAAAGGATGCTTGGCCAGCGCATACGTATGTTCGCGAGCTTCCCGGGATATTGCGGGGAGACGGAGCCTGCGCGCAGATCAGAGAATTATTGGACCGGAAGGTGGCATTGGCCTGTCCTTCCCAAGATACTCAAAAGAACGAGGTTCTATTTGAGTTGAGGGCCCAATGCGACAAACCAAGATTGAATCCTCTTCTGGTTTGATCATGGTCAACAACTTCTCTTTGAGGCGCATCATTCGTACTGCCCTCACGTCAATTAAAAACACGCTGAACTGCGCCCGGACTCCAAAAGAACCGAGATACTTGTGAACGCGATTTCTACGTTTGTCATCAGTAATGTCGTAAGCAATCAAATATCGGTTCGGGGAATCACTCATCTTACGCGTACTCCTACATATCGCGGTTGAGTGCCATCAAGAACTCCAAGGATCTGCCTAGCCTGAATTTCAAGCGTCCTACGCCAGGTAGCACTGTAACCAAAAACCGGGTGTCGGATTTCAGTCAGCATTCGTCGCTCATAAGCAGAAATCAGAGATCTACGTGCTTTGTCATCCATTCGACAGGTCTCCATTCGAGTAGAAAACTGATCGGAGGAGACCTCTCCATTGTTGATCAAAGTCTGGACAACTGAATCGACAATGGGCGCGCGAAACTCCTCCATGAGATCCAAAGCCAATGCTGGCTTGTTTCGTTTGCTTGAATGCAGGAAACCTGCATGGGGATCCAGTCCGCAACTGTTTATGGCCTTGATCGCATCGCCAGTCAACAAAGCATAGCCATAGTTCAACATTGCATTGATTGGGTCAGTTGCTGGTCGTCCCGATCGGCCAGACCAATACCACCTGTCTCTTTCAGTCTTCGACAGCAGAAGAGGCCAATTTTGAAAATAGACAGCCGCTGCCTCACCTTCAGCTCCCAGTATCTCTTGCCAAGTCTTTGCAGACGAAGCGGATTTCATCGCCTCTCGAAGTGTAAAGAGAACTTCATCTGGCACTTTTGCCCGTCGTAGTTTCGTACGTTGATTTGCGATCTTCGCAGACACGAACTCACGAGCAATTCCTAGTCTGCCCTCGTTTGATGCCACATGCTGTTGGACCCTTTGGTATCCATTGGGCCCATGCGTGCTCTTGGCAAAACCATATTGACGGCCAGTCCCTGAGCACCAAATTATTGGAACATCTCGCCACAAAAGCTCTCGGATCAATGCTGATGATAGGTCAATGTTGCCATGCACTTGCAAGCCTTGAACAAGCTCAATTGGAACCGTCCCCAGCTGCTCGCTTTGTTTCTCAACTATCATTTTTCCTTGTCTGATGAACGCGCGGGAACCAGGAGTCGAGAGATGAACAACCTGTGCATCTGGATCGCTGACAATGATCCTTCGGGTCTCTAAAGTCATTTTCCGCTCGTCAGGAAGACAAACACCTGCATGCGAGCACCTCATGCAACGCCGATCATCTACAAAAGGTGCTGGCGCAGTATTGGAAAGGATGGTCTTCCTTGTTTGTTCGACTAGTACTTTTGCATCAGATATGTCGGCATCCTCAATTTCCACTGGAACCACTCGGTTATGAGTACGGAAATAGATTTCAGTCGCAACATTCTCGTACCCCATAGAACGCAGACATTCGCGTTGAAGAGCAAGCTGTATGCGCATCGCTGGAGTGACTTCTGTGCTTCTACGAACAGGTGTTGCTTTGTACTCGCGAATAGTAAGTTGCCCATTATCCTTGAGCACATCCAGTCGTCCGGTTACACCCCATCCGTCATGAAAAATGTCAACCGATGAGATACCGTCCTTCCGGCGAGAAGCAGGATCATCGACCTTTATGTGAGACGTAGTCCCAACCTGGACTTGTGCAGAATCACTCTTCTCACCAACCGACTCAAGCCAAGCCCGCCGGGGGCAAAAGGCTTGGTGGGCAACAAGGCTAATCGGGATTTGTTCATTGAGTAGCATCTTTTCATCCCCTTTGATGACGGCTCACGTTGTTTCGAAGGCTATAGGAATGGCCCATGACTCAGGTGCATTCGGATTATCTGTGAAGTGTTTCCGGGAAATCATCACTCCACCGATGCCGTGGTTTGCAAGCCAATTTCCCGAAGAGCTGGTTCTTGATTCACGCGGATCATGAAATAGTGAGCCTTCTTGTTGCATCAGTGAATACTTTACGAACCGCGCCAATGACTCGCTGCGAAGTACACATCTAAGGCGGCTTAATGTTGCCGGCTGGGTGGGAATAGGAGCATAGAGAAATGTGGTCTTCTTGCCTTTCCAAGTCCCATATTGTACTCCTGCAGCTGCAGATCTTGGGAACCGGAGCGAAGCCGTTGGCGCAACTGGGCAAGTTGGAAAAAAGCCAATTCCGACCAGAGCACACCACGCTTGAGCATTGTCGGTCAGTCCTGGTGCGCGCAACCCCGTAGGAGTTCGGCTATCGAGGGAATTCTTCCCTGCCTCATCAACCAATGAAGCCCCTGACAAGCCTGTTTTGACTTTACAAGCCTTCCGTTCTGCGACTTTACGAGCGAGAATCGCAACGCGGTTTTGAATGAACTCTTCTCCACGATTGCGGGTTTTCATTTCCCATGGAGAAGCCCCGTAGTCAGGTCGACGGTCATTCTTCTCCTGTGCCCAGTAGGCAGGTTCACCAAGGGCACCAATTAAATGCCATATTGAGACGTCAGCTATCGGGATCGTGTCAATTGTGTTCCAGCGGTCCCGCTGTAGTCCTTCGAATGCATCTGAGTCTAGACGACCAATCCGGGGGCTTAGCGTTGCTCTCTTCTTCCCACCAATCAAAGTCCTAGCAGTGAGCCAGGATTTTTGCAAATTGTTTTCTGCGTGCTCTTTTACGTATTGTGCTGCATCCTGAATAACGGCGTCGGCGCATTTGATATTGACTAGTCCATCTTGGTCCCACCAAATAAAGGCCGGCGTTTTTTCAATTTCTTCGAGGATCGCGGCTAATCCATAACCAAAAAAAACTTGGAATAAGTCACGGACGTTGGACTCTATCGAAATCATGTCATTTTCCTTCTTTAGATATAGTCGCATCTGCGGCTCGCAGTAGTGCCTCCAAATAAGCGCATGTCCAGAAGCCATACTCGTGGTTTGTTTGGTCAATAATGTGCTCCCAGATGCCCATGTCAAATAAATGTTTGGCTGACGCGATTACTTCGACACTCATTTCAGACATTGGATGAATCAATGCGTCTGCATTGTCATTGAAAACCGATCGACCAAAGCCATGAGTGGTACCGACTAGTCTTACTGCCAAACTGCGATTTAATAGGTCTTTCGGGAG
>DAIOFF010000250.1:0-3420 GCA_036745855.1 Scrofimicrobium sp.
TCATTATCTTTCACCATTTCTTCAAATTTTGTATCATCTACAAAGAAATAGTGAATACCATCAATTTCGCCTTGTCTTGAAGGCCGCGTTGTCGCAGAAATCGAAACACTAACTTGAGGAAAAAGGGACCGTAGCCTTTCGACTACAGTCCCTTTTCCAACAGCGGTTGGCCCTCCAAGAACAAGAACAGGAGTTTTTTTCATTCTCCTATCTTGCCTTGATTCAGCTAAAACGTTTGATTAGTTCCGCCCGCTGGACTGGTCCAAGTCCCCTGACCCGCCTAGATGAGGCAATTCCAATCTCTTCCATCAACTGTTGAGCACGTTGCACGCCTACGCGTGGCAATGATTCTAACAATGCCTGCACGCGCATCTTCGCGATAGCTTCATTTTCATCCGCTAACGCAAAGACCTCATTCAATGTCAGTTCTTTACTCTTTAGTTTCCCCTTGATTTCAGCGCGCTTTCTGCGTGCTTCGGTGGCCTTAGCCAGAGCTTCGGCTCGCTGTTCCGGAGTTAGTTTCGGTAGCGCCATGCCTGTCTCCTAATCAGAATCGAATCGCTAACGATCTAATGTTCGCATTGTTTAAGAGATTAAGCTCGTTGAACGCGCGCAAAGTTGAAAGATTTGTCAGTACTCGTCCAGAAGGTCATCAAGGTCTTCATCAATGTCTAGTTCTTCGACAACCGGTGTGCTCACCTGAGTCGTTTCAGAAATACCCGATTTCAAATCCTGTCGAATACCGTCAAGAATTGCATTTACCAATGCAGGAGATTCGGCAGTAGATATCGCTTTTGCAATAGAAACCGCTTCATCAATTGCAATGATTGGGGCGACGTCACTTTCAAGCATTTCCCAAACAGCAACCCGCATAATAGACAAATCAGCAACAGGAAGACGGTCAAGTCCACCTTTGCGTTCACGTGCAGAAATGAGTGCGTCAATCCGTCCCAGGTTGTCTGCGACACCCTCAACTATTTCAGTTGAATATGCGGGTAATGGGGTTTTTGCTGCTGTTACAAGCAAGCGCTCAGCAAGTAAATCTCTAAGTCGTCTAGGAGAACTAGCAAGGCCTCTTGATTCGGCCTCAAATAAGACATCGACAGCGCGTTTTCTTGCTTTTGTCCGCGCCGTGAATCCTCTGGAAGATGACACTAATCATTCACCCGTCCAGCGTACTCACCAGTGCGCGTATCAACCTTGATCCGGGTTCCTTCCTCCATGAAAAGTGGAACCTGAATTTCATATCCGGTCTCAATCGTTGCCGGCTTAGTGCCAGCATTTGAGCGATCGCCCTGAAGGCCAGGCTCTGTATGGGTAATCGTCATTATGACCGTAGCTGGGAGTTCAACAGACAACACTTGCTCATCATTGAATGCCACAATCGCATTTTGACTATCAGTTAGGAAATTTGCGGCGTCGCCCACAATCTCCGCAGGAATGTTTACTTGGTCATATGTAGACGCATCCATGAAAACATAGTCGTCGCCATCTTGATACAAGTAGGTCATGTCACGTCGATCAACGGTAGCTGTTTCGATTTTCACGCCAGCGTTGAAAGTCCGATCAACTGATTTCCCTGAGAGTATGTTGCGGATCTTGGTACGCACAAATGCAGGGCCTTTACCTGGTTTTACGTGCTGAAACTCTAGGACCTGCCAAAGCTGTCCGTCGATTACCATGACCATGCCGTTTTTTAAGTCGTTAGTAGTTGCCACTTTTCGCTCACTATGTCGGTTTTACGTCCGCGCTATTGTATCTCGAATCGCAATCGCGACCTCACTCGCTTTTGTATCTTCAGTCGAGAAACTTGCAGTTACATGCGGAGTTACGGTCTCAAGAAATTGCGAGATCATACTGTTGAACATGGCTCTTGGCGTACCAAGCGTTGTTGGCCTGGGTGCACTCAGGTTGGCACGGGATGCAAGCTTTGATGGCGAACATGTAAGCAAAACGATAGGCACACCCCTAGCCGCAAATGTCTCTAGTGTGTGAGCATCGGTGGCTGCTGATGGAAGCAATGTGACAACGCCGTCATACTCGCAAAGTTTCCTTGCACTTTCCACTATTTTCCAAGTGGCACCTTTAGGGTCAGACACAACAAGATCATGCAGATCATCTTCTAGAAGATTCTCATTCTCTGTAAGTGGAACATCAAGTAAGAATGCCAGTTCTTGACCGACACTTGACCGTCCACTTTTCGTTGCTCCAACTAATGCGACAGTAGGCTTCATCGTGAGTCCCATACTTTTCGCAAGACGTCAGGTTCAACTGGCATCGAAATGGGTTTTCCTGGGCCATCTAGAAGTACAAATCGAAGCTGATTTCCTCGTGTCTTTTTGTCTGAGTACATCGCGTCAAGTAGCGGTTCAAAGGAGCCTTGCCAGGTAGTTGGGAGACCAAGGTTTCCAAATACTCTGAAATGCTCATTAACTGACTCTTCGTCTAACAAACCCAAGTCGCGGGCCACCCCTGCGGCATAACAACAGCCGATAGCAACAGCTTCGCCGTGGCGTACTTTGTATCCAGATTCTCGTTCTATGGCGTGAGCTAACGTATGCCCGTAGTTGAGAATCTCCCGGTGTCCCGATTCAAATAGGTCTTCTCCAACTACTTTAGCCTTAACGACTACCGCTCTTCGAATCAGTTCTTGTAACGCATGCATACCTTTGCTTGTTGCCCATTGGACATCACCGATCTTCGGGTTACGCTCAATGATGCGCAATATTTCTGGGTCGGCAATAAAACCGCATTTCACCAGCTCACCCATCCCTGCCAGAAACTCTCCTTGTGGAAGGGTACTTAGCACTTGTGGGTCTGCGCCGACGCTGATTGGACTATGAAAAGCACCGACTAGGTTCTTTCCGGCGCTCGTATTTATTCCCGTTTTGCCGCCAATAGCGGCATCTACCATCGCAAGCAATGTAGTTGGAATCTGGATGACTGGCATCCCTCGATTCCACGTGGCTGCCAAGAATCCTGCTAAATCAGTAGTTGCACCACCCCCCAGACCAACTATTAGGTCAGCGCGCCCAAACTTTTCTGCACCCAGCAGGTTCCATCCCTGTTCAGCCACCTCATAGGTCTTCTGCGTCTCTCCAGAAGGCGGCATGAACCTGACCACGGTGAGGCCTTTTTGTTCGAGGCCTTGCTGGACTACCGCCGCCACCTGCGACAACTCCTTTGGTGCGACCAGCAGGGCTTGCATCGCGGTGCGCGGAGTTTGCTTTAGGGCATTTTGTACCCCACCGTTTCCAATGAACACAGGGTAACCACCGTCAGCATCGACCCAAACTATGTCTGCCCCCCACAGTCCAGACATGATCTGTTCGACAACTGCAGTAACGGGCGCTTCACTTGAGAGAACACGCAAAGTGCGTACCTCTTCAAATAATGGGTCACGCACTTCACGCATTTCTG
>DAIOFF010000251.1:0-3407 GCA_036745855.1 Scrofimicrobium sp.
GGGCTTCGGCCTTCTGACCACCGACAACCTGGAACAAGCCATTGAGCGCGCCGGCAACACCGCCTACCACCAGGGCAACAAGCATCGAAACAGTAATAGCCGTTGCCACCTGACTTCCTGTGGCACCTTCCGGGGTCATTGATAGCATAAGAACAGCAGCGCTAATCGACGCCATGTTCGCAATTCCAACAACAGAAAGATCAATTCCGCCCGTGATCATTGCAAGCATCACGCCAAGTGCCATGAGGCCGAACTCAGGGAACTGGAAGCCCATCGATTGCCATGTACGCATCGACGTGAAGCCTTCAGGCTTTATGAGCGCGAAAAACACGACGATGATCAAAAACAAAACTATGAGTCGAGTGACGTGAGAGTCACGTTTGCCTGTTGCGACTATGCGTGATGCCAGGGTATTCGTTGTCATTGTCCTCACTCCTTTCAGATGGCCTTCACGGCCAAGCGTTTACTAGCGCGCGCGGCGCGCACCGCCGTGATTCCAGTGCCGATGATGATTAGTAGTCCCAATGTGAATCCCTGCCAGAACGTAGGCACTCCCAGTAAAATCATGCTGTTTTGGACCATTGTGATGAGCAAAGTCCCCAGTATGACTCCGGTGATCGAACCAGTGCCACCTGTAATAGAGGTCCCACCCAAAACAACTGCTGCAATCACCAACATTTCTGTCCCCAGCAAGTTGGTGGGATGCATTTGCCCCATCATTGAGGTACGGATCAGACCAGCTACCGCTGCGATTACTCCGACAATTACATACAGCCAGAACTTTGTTCGTTTAACATTGAAGCCAGCACGAGCCGCTGATGTCTCATCGCCACCTATAGCCAAGATTCCACGCCCGAACATCGTGTAGCGCATCGTAAAGAAAACTAGGATTACGACCACAACGAATACTAAGAATGAGACTGGCATGTTCGAAGTTAGCCCTGACTCTGGATTCGTTGCAGTAAACAATGAGGCCTTCCCAAATGATTCCATGGAACTCGGAATCTTTGGAATTTGAACGGATTTTAGTGCGCCCTGCATAACTCCAGAAAACACGCTTGCAGTCCCCAGCGTAATAATCAGTGTCGGAGCTTTTAATCGAGAGCTGAAGATTCCATTGAATGCCCCAAGGGCTGCGCCCAGAGCTATCACCATCGCAAACGGGATGAGCAAGCTGCCTTCAAACCCATGGCCAACCAGAAAACTAGTTGTTGCATAAACCGCCAAGGAGGCCAGTGCAGGGAATGATACATCAATACCGCCCGAAATGATTACCATGTAAGCGCCAACAGCAAACAAGCCTGGAACAATCATTGCATTAGCGATATCGACAAGGTTATTTGGAGTAAAGAATTGCCCAGAACGTAGTTCAATTACTACAGCCAGAACAACAATTACCAAGAATAGGTAGAACTCATTTGCTTTCAAAAGTCTATCAACAAGTTTTTTCAACGGAGTTCTCCATCTGCACTTGGGGTTTCTTCAGTCATCATTTGCGCTAGCTCCGCTGGTGTTGTTCGATCAGGAGCTATTTCAGCGTCAATACGTCCAGCTTTCATTAGAAGAATCCGACTGCAATTCTCTATCACCTCAGAAATATCATCTGAAATGATGATTACAGCGAGGCCGTCTGCGGCCAACCTCCGCAAAATCTGGTGGATATCATGTTTCGAACCAATATCAACGCCCACAGTAGGGCCATTTAGAATGAGGATGTCAGGCTTGGTCGCAAGCCACTTTGCAAGCACAATGCGCTGTTGGTTACCACCAGACAACGTAGAAGCCGCATTGTCGGCATTGTTAGTCGCAATTTTTAGTTCATCGACCCAAAAGTTTTCCTCAGCGACCTTCTTTTTCTTGTCATAGGTATGAAAACCTGTGATCAATGAATCGATTTCAGAAATAACAATATTGTCACCAATAGATTGATCTAAAAACAAACCTTCGGTTAGTCGATCTTCTGGCACATAGCCGATGCCCTGGCGAATTGCCTGCCGAATAGAACGCGGATTTGCAGACTTTCCATTGATCCGAATCTCGCCATGGTCGGCATGATAGTAACCAAATAGAGTCAGAGCTAACTCTGTGCGCCCTGATCCTAAAAGTCCTGTTATGCCAAGTATTTCCCCGCGATGAACCGAAAAATTTATGTCCTGGAACCCATTTTTGAGTCCTAACCCTTCAACTTCAAGGATGGGGTCTTCAGAAACCCCCTTGGGAACAAATCGAGTTTCTTCAAACTCTCGCCCCGTCATGAAGTAGGAGAACTTTTTCCGATCCAGTTCTTCAGGAAGACAAGTTGCAACAATCGAGCCATTTCGGATAATGGTGAATCTATCTGAGATCTCAAAGACCTCTTCAAGTTTGTGGCTCACAAAAAGAATTGAAATACCTCGTGATTTTAGGTCCAAAATGACCTTAAAGAGTGCGTCAACTTCGCGTTTTGTGAGTGCAGTAGTCGGTTCGTCCATGATGATGAGTTTCGCGTCACTCATCAGGGCTCGACAGATTGCCACAAGTTGCTTGTCTGCAACGGAAAGTGAACCAACAGTTGCGTCTAAGTCGATCTTAAAATTGATTTTTGCGACTGCTTCTTCTGCAATACGGCGAATTCGTTTCCAAGACACGATTTTTTGGCGATCAGCTAGTTCCGTGTTTATCGCCAGATTCTCCATGACAGTAAGGTTTGGAAAGACAGAGAAATCCTGGTAGATGACTTGCACGCCATTCTCAATAGCTTCTAGCGGGGTCACCCGCGAGTACTCTTTGTCTCCAAACGCGACCGTGCCAGAGTCTGCGGTATAGACACCAGAAATGATCTTGATCAGAGTAGATTTGCCACAACCGTTCTCGCCAGCAAGACAATGGATTTCACCTTGCCGAATATTCAGGTCAATCCCTTTGAGAGCATGAACTCCGGCAAACGTCTTACTCACATCTTTGACAGTCAAGACGTTTTCAGCCATTTTTATTCCTTTCGGTTTTCATCCTGTGGTGGAGGTGCCAACAAAACAGTCCTCCACCATCGGATGACAGGCCACCTGATTGCGGCCTATGGTGTGTATTTACATAAACCTAGAAACCGAAATCATCAACATTGTCTGCATTAATGACGATCCATCCGTTGCCTTCAAGGATCTTGTCGCTGCCTTCAGCGAACTTCATATCTTCGTATCCCGGCGCGTCCAAGTTGATCCCATTTTCTACCGTTGTACCTTCCAAGATTTGGGTAGCAAGTGAGGCCATTGCGTAGCCAGCATCAGCCGGATCCCACAGGGTAAGTGATGAAACTATGCCGCTTTCGAGGATGGCTTTGTTCGCTGCTGGCATTCCGGTTCCCGAAGTGAACACTTTGCCCTTCATACCCAGCTCTTCGATAGCGCGGGCAACACCGGGCGCATCGAACG
>DAIOFF010000252.1:0-3388 GCA_036745855.1 Scrofimicrobium sp.
AAACTGAGGCAATCCGTGTCGCTGCTAACAAGTGGATTCTAGAATCAGGTGAATTTGATGGAATAATTGATTTTGCCTCCGCGATTTGTGATTCCACGAATCCGGCATTTATGGCTAAAGAGTTTGATTCGGGCGATCATTTACATCCCGGAGAACAAGGTGGAAACGCGATGGCTGAGGCTGTCGACCTCGAAGAACTGTTGCTATTAGCGCGGTAAATACGTGGCCGGAAAATGAGAAAGAAGAGTTATGAAGCTAAGCGTTGAGGGTTTGCAGGATGTGCAGGCATTTGTGGATGCTGGCGTGATGTTACCGGGTTTCGATGTTGCGAAGTCGCAAAGCAGAGGTGTCCAGTGTCCGCGGTGGGTGCATATTGGTCCAGGAAACATCTTTCGGGTATTTTTGGCGCGGATCGCATCGCAAATGATTGATGCGGGTTTTCCTTGGCCCGTGACTGCAGTGGTACCGCGTGATCCTCGTGAACTGGACGTACAGCTTTCGGAACATGATTTGATGAGCCTTGGTGTGACTTTGAATCCTGATGGCTCGCGTGGCCTTCAGGCCATTGCTGGGATCAGCGAGGGGTTGGCCACCGCGCGGGAGGAAGATTTTGCTCGATTAGTTGAGATATTTCGTGACCCTGGGATGACTTTGGTGAGTTTCACGATCACTGAGAAAGGCTACGTGATTCGAGGTTCGGATGGTGCCCTTTCCCAGTGTGTCGTTGAAGAGCTAGAGCAAGATCCCCGCGTTCATCACGCAAATACGATGTTATTGGTCGCAGGCTTGTTATTTCATAGGTTTGAAGCAGGTGGGGCTCCGATTACGTTAATGAGTTGCGATAACTTTAGTCGTAACGGGGACAAACTTCGCGAATCAGTACTTGCAGTTGCTGCGTCGTGGGAAGAACAAGGCAGCGTTCCTGCTGGGTTCATTACTTGGTTGTCTGATCGAAAAATGGTGGGGTTCCCGATTTCGGTGATAGACAAGATCACACCGCGGCCCTCTGAGATGATTGCGACAGAGTTGGCGGACCTTGGCTTTATTGATATGGAAGTAACTGCCCCATTTGGCGCACCGCTTGCCGGGTTTGTGAATACAGAGCCTACCGAGTATTTGGTGGTTGAGGATGCGTTTGTGGGGGCGCGGCCCCCCTTTGAGGATTTCGGCGTAGTGGTCACGGATCGGCAAACTTGCGATGATTTTGAGCGGATGAAAGTGACAACTTGTTTGAATCCTCTACATACTGCATTAGCCGTGTCTGGTTGTCTGCTGAGGTTCCCAACAATTGATGCAGAAATGCGAGACCCATCACTAAAGCGAATGGTAGAACGATTGGGGTGGGATGAAGGAATGCCAGTTGTCGTTGATCCTGGGGTGGTGAACCCGGCCGATTTTTTGCGGGAAGTTTTAGAGGTCCGGCTCCCGAACCCATATTTACCGGATGATCCGGCACGGATCGCGATGGACACTTCACAGAAGTTGTCGATTCGTTTTGGTGAGACTTTGAAGGCTTACATTGAGCGAGGTCTGGACTTAGAGACTCTTGAAGTAATGCCGTTGGTGTTTGCTTTGTGGTTTCGGTACTTGATGGGGGTTGCGGATGACGGTGAGCCATTCACTCCGTCTCCAGATCCTCTTCTGGAAGAGTTACAGGGACGTCTTCGGAGCATTTCCCTGGGGCAGGCAAGTTCTGTGGAACAGGTTCATGAAGTGCTGGAACCGGTATTGTCGAACCCGAATATTTTCGGAATGGATTTGTATAAGACGCCTTTGGGTATGAAGGTCGAAGTTTTGTTTAAGGATCTGATTGCCGGTCCAGGTAGCGTTCGGGCTACCCTTGATGAGGAGATGAAGTAGTAATGAGGATGACATTTCGTTGGTTCGGGGAAAACTTTGATCCGATCCCACTCAAGTACATAAAGCAGATTCCAGGCATGACCGGGATTATGGGAACTTTGGATCAGTATGCCGCTGGTGAAGTCTGGTCCAAAGAGTCCATCAAGTACATGGTAGATGAGGTTAATGCTGCTGGTTTGGAATGCAAAGTGATCGAATCAGTCAATGTGCATGAAGATATCAAGATGGGTTTGCCAAGTCGGGACAAATATATCGCAAATTACTGTGAGACCCTGGAAAACCTTGCCGAATATGGTATTGAGGTAGTTGTATACAACTTCATGCCTGTTTTTGATTGGCTTCGTACAGAGCTTTACCATGAGAATCCAGACGGGTCTACGTGCCTTTACTACAACCATGCGGATATTGAAGGCATGACTCCGATCGAGATCGTGGAACGCACTGCGGTAGATTCGGGAGATTTCGTACTTCCGGGCTGGGAGCCAGCTAGATTATCCAGGCTTGAGGAAGTCATGGAAATCTATCGAAGAGTGTCAGCAGAGGACATGCGGGCCAACTATAAATACTTCCTCGAAAAGATTATTCCAACTTGTGAGCGGGTGGGAATCAGAATGGCAGTACATCCTGATGACCCGGCATGGGAAATGTTCGGGCTTCCTCGTATTGTGAACACGCGGGATGATCTAGACAAAGTCGTGCAAATGGTTGATTCCAAAGCGAACTCGTTATGTGTTTGTTCTGGCTCTCTTGGGTCAAATCCTGACAATGATGTGCCTGCGATATTCCGCGAGTTCGGTGAGCGCGATCGGATTGCAGCCGCACATGTCAGAAACGTACGTTACTTGGGGCCAAAGCACTTCCAGGAGGCCGCGCACCTGTCATCAGACGGTAATCTCGATATGCAAGCAATCATTGAAGCCATCTATGACACGGTGCCAGACGTTTATGTGCGTCCTGACCACGGTCGTTACATTTGGGGCGAAACTGGACGACCTGGCTATCCTCTCTACGACAGGGCGCTTGGAGCTACCTATTTAAATGGCCTTTATGAGGCGACCCAAAAGATCAAAGAACGCGACTAACTCGCACTATAGAATGGATATTGCAATGAGCGAGACACCGATTATTGCCGGTTTTTATCCAGACCCGTCTATTTGCAAGCGTGGCGACACTTATTACATTGTCAACTCTAGTTTTGAGTATTTGCCGGGGCTACCAATTCATTCGAGTACTGACCTAGTTTCGTGGAGGCCTGTGAGCAATGCACTCACGCGAGTTTCTCAGATAGCAGAGCACCTGGGCGAAGCCAGTAGCGCGATTTACGCACCAACAATTCGCTACCACGATGGGCATTTTTGGATTGTCTGCACAAACATCCTAACCCTGTCTGAGGGCAAAGGACACTTCATTATTCATGCTGAAGATCCTGCTGGGCCATGGTCTGATCCAGTGAATGTTCCAGGGGTGATTGGTATGGATCCCGATTTGATGTGGGATGAAAAGGGGGTCTGTCATTTAACGTGGGCGT
>DAIOFF010000253.1:0-3377 GCA_036745855.1 Scrofimicrobium sp.
AGTTGTTATATAAATAAGTCGTTGCATCTACGACTGCGTATTTTTGTGATTTGTGGAGAGCGGTATCTGTAAATTTTTATGGATAGTCGAGCCCCTCAAGAATACGCCATACTTGTCTATAAACAGACCCTTCTGTCCCACCTAGAGCACTGCGCCAAGCAGCATCACTCATCCCTCTCAAGTGAGCTCTAACGCTTGGAAGAGGCTGAGAAAGATGTTCAACTAAATTTCCTGCGAGTCGTGTGGCCGCAGTCCTAGGAACACCGAGAAGTCGTAAGGCAATCGCTTCATCGGTGCCGACGCCATAGTAAACTCGGGAGGGAAGATTACGAAGTGTTTGCATCTGTCCTTCAGGCAATCCTCCTCCAGTGATTGACAACAGTGCTCCCAACCCCCACGCCGAAGTCGACGTCAAGCGCCCAAACAAGTTTTGGCCACATTTTGTCATGGCATCCACTATGTCATTACTATTATCGAGAAAATACTTTTTTGCTATATCTGGAACAGACTCTCCATTCACCCAATCCTTTACAATGAGGGCTAGCTTATCTCCATCAGGAGCTTTCCCACCTGTGACAGCTTTCAAATTCTCACGTAACTCTGGCACTCTAAGAAGGATGCCCATCATTGCTTGAAGGTCTTGGTTCCCTTGATTAAATAATGAATTTGCATCCCATGAACTGGCATTGATCCCATTCTCACCTGCCGCTTTTAGTACAGTAATAATGCTCTGAAGAGAGAATCCGGTACTGTCGACTAACTTTATTGGCTGCTTTGGTCTTTGGAGATATTGCGTATAAATACGAACCCCATCCAAAAGCCGCTCGGCAAGAGCCGGGTTTTGAGTACGTAGTTTATCAAAGCCAAAAGTATTACGAAGCACCTGCTCAATTTCATCAATAAAACTATCCGGCTCTCCCATTTGTCTATAGGTATGAGCTAAATATTGAACGAAGGTGGACCATTCAGGCTGACTGTAAACAATACCCCCTAAATCACCGAGTTTGTCCCCGGCTTCTTTCGCAAGAGTGATAAGTGCCGAGTTAAGCTCGCCCGACTGCTTTCCAATGAATCCTCGCAGCTTCTGCGCGTCCTTATCATCCTTGGCAACAAGGGCAACAATACCTAGTCTGCCTTGAGATACTCGTCCTGCTCTACCAGCAATATTCCAGAAATCCTCCGGCGGCATGTCCACCCAGTGCTGTGAAGTCGCAGTAGGATATTGGTGTGAAGCCATTACCACACCAGAAACTGGGAAATTTACACCCTGAGCAATAGTCGTGGTAGCGACAAGGAATCGCAATTCCCCCTCTTCAAACAGCCACTCCATGAGCGCGCGCACTTCATCGGAAAGTCCGCCGTGATGGACGCCGATTCCGAACTCGATAAGCTCGATAAGGGGAAAATCATCACCAAATTCCAGTCTCAGAAAATTTTGAACAAGCTCTATCTTGTGACTGAGAGCACTCCTGTTCGATTCAATTTTAAACCGTTGCGCCAATGACCACACCCAATCAGGCCTGGCATGCATGACAATGACTGGGCCACGCTCTTGAAGCCCCTGGGCGGTGACGGCGGTCAGTGTCCCATGATCCGACACCTTACTAAAGGTAGACGCAATATCGGTATTTTTCGGCATGGCAAGCGGTTCCTCCACGGACAGGGTACGCCGCGTCGTATGCACCGTTTCCATGCAAACCCGATAGTCAAAGCTACGACCATTTAAGGCCTTGCCTTTTTTGGCCTGAACAACTCCAATAATGCGATCATTGGGTTGCCAATCCAAAGCAAGGCTGATATCTTCTGAATTCTGTCCCCCAAGCCACCGAGCAACCTCTCGGGCATTATCAATAAACGGAGTTAAAAGAAGGAATTGCGCCCTTTGGCATTCACTATTGATCGTTGCAAGTAACAACTCAAGCTTGAGTCCCCTACTGGCACTCTGAATATTGTGCGCTTCATCCACAATTACGAGTGTCAGAGGACGGCCAATATCTTTTTCCCACCCTTGACGAAGCATGAGATCCAGTTTTTCCGGAGTCGTCACCAAAACCCGAAACTCGTTTTTTTCGTCATGCAAATGCAGAAGTTCTGCTTCAATACTGTCAATCTCAAGCGCCGGGCTTACTTGCTCCACCATAACATTCAGCGGTTCGAAATCCCTGCGCAGCTGGCGTGCGATCTGATTAACTAGTGTTCGAGTCGGAGCCAAGTACGCCACCCAGCCCCGGTCGTGGTCGAACTGGTTCAATGCTTGAAGCATCCGAAATTCTGCAATCAATGTCTTGCCGCTGGAAGTAGGCAAACTTACGACGACCGCGCGACGGCTGGAGCCAAGTAGGCCGCGTTCAGCCAAGGTTCGTCGTTGCGGAGGCAAGACATCAAATATTGCGCGGCTGCCTCTGCCTCGGTCCACGAGGTTTCGCACAAATTGTGTGACCCGCGAATTAACTGCACGAGTTACAGTCCAGATGGAATTATCCGCCATTTGCGATGCGGTAGCAGCTAATAGCCGACTCAATGGCTCGAGCTCTATCATTTGAGCATGTTTGCACACCGCTAGAGCTCTGTCAAAATGGGTATCAAGAAGTTGATGGATCTGATATTTCCCCTCAACGACACCGTCGGTAATATAGTACGCAAAAACTTCTGCGGCCTTAGCCAGATGGTAAAGGCCGATCAACTCCAATGCGGCAGCTTTGGCAAACGCGGGGTTTTTGTTTGATAAATAGGTTTTTTCGAATTCCCCTTGAGAATCGCGCAGTTGCGCGATCTTTTCTAAAACAACATCACGATCAGACCAGCCATCCTTTCGAATCAGCCGCAGCCAAATATCGATGATTGTTGCCCAGGTTCGCTTGGCCCAATCTGAAGATTCGGCAGGAAGCTCTGGCCACGGCTCCTCTCTCATCCATCGCGCTGCGTCAGTTCCCTTATCACCCAATACGGCTAGTGAGCACGCCCGGAGCAGAAACAATCCTGCATCCAGCGAAGCTTCGGGCCGTGGCAGAACTCGAAGGAGGCGAAAGGCGTCTGCAGCGGCCGATTTCAGGTCATGCTGCTTTTGCTCGCTATCTCCCAGCCCTTCCGACGTTATGTCCAATACAGCCAATTCCAGGCCTTCTGCGACCCTATGGATAATTTCATAATCAATACTAGCGACGTTCAACAGCTCACGATATACTTGAGCGCAAGTTGCCTGCTTAAGTGCCTGCTGTCGGGCTTCCCACAGCGAGTCTAATAGCCAATGGCTCATAGCCTGCCTCCCGATATGCGAGAGGGCAAGGTTTCAATGGCACAAGGAAGATAAAGGGCGATCAAGTTACACGTGGCGGGCACCTGTAAGGCTGACGCGAGATATCGCCCGCGGGCGATAT
>DAIOFF010000254.1:0-3355 GCA_036745855.1 Scrofimicrobium sp.
GCGAGGAAACCCCAAAAGACCTACTGGCTACAGCCTATTTCGCATATAGCGCAGATTTGACGGCCCGCACTCTTCGCTTGTTGGGACGGACAAAAGAAGCTGATTCAGTTAGCAATTTACGTGAACAGATCGCATCTGCATTCCAACGAGAATTCGTATATGCAGATGGCAGTATTAAAGGAGACACACAGGGCGGCTATCTGTTAGCAATTGCTTTTTCGCTGTTTGAAAACGAAACTCAAAAAGAACGCCTCGCCGAAAAACTGGTCGAAGCCATCCATAGGCGCAAAGACTCACTTACGACTGGATTTATCACGGTTGGACTGCTTTGCCCAGTTCTTTCGGACATTGGACGGGAAGATTTGGCTTTCAAGCTTCTTCACAACGACCAATACCCGTCTTGGCTCTTTTCTGTTCGCTGCGGCGCGACAACTATTTGGGAACGCTGGGATGGGTGGACACCAGAGAGCGGTTTTCAATCAGCACGAATGAATAGTTTCAACCACTATTCTTTGGGGTCTGTCGGAGAATGGTTTATTTCAGGCATTCTTGGAATCAAACAAAGCCAGATATCTGCCGGGTACCAAGATATAGAACTTGTCCCCAGATTTGATCCATATCTTGATCACGCCTCGGGCAGCATCGAGACTCCCCGAGGACGTATTGAAAGTAGTTGGCGAAGAAATGGTGGGGCAATCACATGGAAGGTATCTGTTCCACCTGGCCCCGCCGCCACAGTACTTCTACCCCCCACTGCAACATACAAGATTACGGAAGGAGGCAAAGATGCGATATTAAATAACGGCATCACCCAGTTGAACCAATATTCACAGGGCACCCAAATGAAGCTTGGAAGCGGAACCTACGAATTCTGCTTCCAGGTTGGATAACCCTTTTCTCATCACTTGTAACCGGGGCTATGCCCCCTTCCTGCATTGGAGTCTAGTCATCATGAAATCGCGTTTCATCGCCACCGTTGCCGGTGTCGCATTAGTGTGCATCAGCCTAACGGCGTGCTCATCGTCCCCATCCACTGAAGAATCTGGCACAACCCCAGAAGCTAGCAATGCCTTGACAATCGGAACTACCTCAAATAATCAAGTGCCATTGGACGCAGTCGTCGAAGCATACAAGGCCAAAACCGGCCAGGATATCAATGTGACTGTGGCTGACACCGGCCAATATCAGACAACCATCCGTACGCAGTTGTCTAGCGGAACCGCTCCAGATGTGTTTACAGTCTGGGCTGGTAGCGGAAATCCTGGAGCAATCGATATCCTACAAGGCGCAGGCTATCTGGCTGATCTCTCAGATCGCGCTTGGGTTGACAAGGTTGATCCTGGCACAAAAGAAAGCCTTCAGATAGATGGCAAAACTTATGGCCTACCATCCAAACTGGACGCGGTCGGTGCTATATACAATAAGGCCACGTTGGATGAGCTGAAACTTGAAGAGCCAAAGAAATATACAGAAATGCTTGATTTCTGCAAAAAAGCAAAGGACGGCGGAAAAGTCGCTTTTGCTCTTGGTATTCAAACTGACTGGGTTACCCAGCTGATTCCCTACGCGCTATCCGCTTCAGCCGTTTATGGGCCTGCGCCGGACTTTGGTACAAAGTTAGCTGACGGTTCAATAACTTTTGCCGATTCAGGGTGGAAAGATGTTTTCGAGAAATATTTGGAAATGAATGAGGTCGGTTGCTTTAATGAGGATCCGCTTGGTACTGACGTCAATGCTTCCTATGACCTTGTGAATAACGGAGACGCGGTGGCGGTCGTGCAGGTCCTGGCTTCCTACTCGCAGATAACGTCCACGGCACCCGAAGGAACCGAATACGGCTTCTTCCCATTGCCTGGCGATGATTCAGGAACTGTTTCCCTTCCCCGCGGCATTGGCGTCAGTTTTGCCGTAAATGAGGAAGCACAAAACAAAGACAATGCCCTTGCTTTTGTCGATTGGCTTTCTACCCCTGAGGCGGTAGGAATATGGTTTGATGCGGCCCCCGGGTTGCCTGCTACTACAGACTCTGGCGTCGAACTTGACGGTGTCATGCAAACTGCCGCAGATATCATTGCAGACGGAAATGCCACTCCATTCCCAGATTCCGAATGGCCCAGTGCCAAACCTCAGGAAGCATTGTTTTCGGGCGTTCAACAGCTCTTTTCAGATCAAGCAAAAGTTGAAGACGTCCTGAAGTCAATGGATCAAGCCGTCCAAGACTAATCCCTGTTTGGTTTCGGGGCAGGTCACTTCCCTACTGGATAGTTTGGCTGCGCCCCGAAACTTTCACCACAACCACCTCAGAAAGAACGAATCAATGCCTTCGCATGACATCATTACCGCAGTCCCTCTGGCTTTTGACGCTAATGGCGCACTAGACCTTGAAGGGAGCCGCCAAATACTTGAGTACGTCAGAACCTCTGGGGTGCAAGGAGCGCTTGTTTTGGGGACAACTGGTGAGTTCCCAGCCTTGTCTATCGAGGAAAGAAATGCAGTAGCAAAGCTGTCAACTGAAGTTCTGACCAACATGCGCGTGATAATTCATGTTGGGGCTGCAAGCAAGTTTGAAGTGTCCCATTTGATAGATGGTGCCCGTGATGCTGGCGCTACAGAAATAGCGGTCATCACACCTTATTATCTACCAACGCCGGCTGAAGAAGTGTTCAATTACTTCAGTGACATTGTCAAGGAAGCGGCAGGTCTGGACATTTATGTGTATATGTTCGAGGCGCGTACGGGAGTTCCTATTGGTGAGGACCTCATAGTTCGCCTTGCTGAACTTCCAGGTGTCGTGGGTGTCAAAGTTAGCGGGGAATCTTTGGACCTGGTTTCTACTTTCCGCAGCAGGCTTCCAGAAGACTTCCGGATCTACACGGGTTCTGATGGTGACTTCGCGAAAGCATATGCTGCGGGTGCCAATGGCGTGATTTCGGGTGTCGCTTCCGCGTACGCAAAACCATTTGTAGCGATGCGAAGCGCACTTTTGTCTGACGAAAAACATCGGATCCCAGATCTTCAGGCAGATATTGATGAAGTTGTGGGTGCAGTGGATGGCTCCCCTGCACGCATGCGCGCAGTACACCGCCTTGTAGGCCACGCGGTAGGGGGTACGCGGATGCCGATTCCTGAGCCAGATAATGAGACCTTGGCCAGACTACGTGCCAACTTAGATTTTCATTAGGAACGAAAATCTAGGGGTGCCAGTATTGCCACCAAAGATTCCACCAGATTTGGCGTCAGCTTCCGTTTGTCCACTGAGTCGCGACCAGGCTGCTGGGCAGGATTGCTAGCTGAATGTATCGGAGGCTGATGCCAATCAGGGATGGGTGATTTTTAGTAAACCTCTATCTTCATA
>DAIOFF010000255.1:0-3330 GCA_036745855.1 Scrofimicrobium sp.
TTGCGACGTTTGGAATAGCCGCGTCTATTCCGAAAATCCTCACAAATGCCCGCTCAGTCACGATCACGGATCCAATGTTTGCTTTTTTCGGTCGGGGTTCGATTTTTAATATTCCAATCCCCATCCTTATGGTGATCATTGCGGCTCTTGTTATTGGTTTCATGCTGCAAAAGACGCCAACAGGGGTTCATATCTACGCCCTTGGAGGTAACAGGGAAACGGCGCGGCTCTCAGGCGTGAACATTGCGAAGACCACGATTTTGGTTTATGTGATTTCAGGCGTGTGCGCTGCTTTCGGCGGAATAATCATTACCTCACGTTTGATGGTTGGGTATCCAACGGCAGGTTCTGGAACTGAACAGTTTTATTCAATCGCCTCCGCCGTCGTTGGTGGCGTGAGTTTATTTGGTGGTGTTGGCACGATTCTTGGCGCGTTTATTGGGTCTTTGTTGATTGCCGAGGTCTCAAATGGAATGAACGTCATTGGTGTCGATTCTTATTGGCAGCCCCTTGTGATTGGCGTAATTATCCTGATTGGTGTCCTCTTTGACACTAATCGCAAGAGCCTGTCCATAAAGAAACTAACTAGTAAATTGTCGGCGCGAAAAGGTGGTGAGGATAAAGAAGTGCGTGACGCGCCAAGCGCAACCCATCTAGAGACTAACTTTCAATAAATGCGTGAAAGAAAAGGAGAAACGCTATGCGCAAGATACTGGCTCCAGTGGGAGTGCTTGCGGCCGCCATCCTCTCACTAAGTGCTTGTAGCAGTGGTGTAGTTGATACCGGCACAACAAATACTCCAGATAGACAATCTGAAAGTGGTAGTGGCGAAACAGAATCATCGTCCCTTCCTGAGTCCTGTAGTTCTGACAATCCTTTGATTGCTGTTCTGCTACCAAATCAAACGAATCCTTACTATGTGGCAATGAAGACTGGTTTTGAGGAACAAGCTGAAGAGGTTGGCTTCAAAGCTGAAGTGCAAATAGCTGATGACGACGACGCTGCCCAGCTTGCCCAAGCCGAAGCGGCTTTGCAGAAAAATCCGTGTGCGCTGGCCTTTAACCCTGTTAAGTCTGAGCCCGCAGCAGCTATTGTTCGCGCTGCCAATGACGCTGGTGTTCCTGTTTTCACGGTGAACGTCATTGTCGATGAGTCCGCGTTGGATGCCCAGGGTGGTTCGATCATCCAGTACCTTGGTGCAGATAACCAAGCAGGCGGAGCCCAGGTAGGCGAAAAAGTAATTGAAGATATGGGTGAAGACGCAAAACTCAGCATTGGGTTTGTGACTGAACCTGATGAGGTTCCGGTTGTGATTCGCGACGAAGGGTTTACAGATGCGGTATCTGTGAATCCCAACGCAGAGGTCGTTGCTGAGGTTGATGGAAACGTCAAAGTAGATGACTCATTAAAGGTCACGACAGAAATGTTGCAAGGCAACCCAGATATGAATGTCATCTTTGCATCTACTGGTCCTGCGGCTCAGGGTGCACTTGAAGCTGTAAAGGCTTCGGGAAGGGACGTGAAAGTTTACGGATTCTGTGCGCCAGAAATTCCTCTCACAGACCTTTACCCGGCATGCGTTGCTCAAGAACCTGAAGATTATGGGCGCCGAGTGGTCGATCAAGTCGTCTCTTATGTGGCGGGTGATTCAGTGGATGAAGAAATATTGCGCCCATTGAAGATGTACGTAAACGGAGAAACCCCTGTGCCTGGAGAGGTTGGGTAACGATGAATTCTGACGCGAATGGCACGTCAAACGGGAACGTGCTGCTGGAAGCTATTGGAATATCAAAAAGCTACTCTGATGTGCCAGTTCTCAAAGGCGTGTCATTTGCGC
This sequence comes from Scrofimicrobium sp., assembly GCA_036745855.1. Taxonomy (GTDB): domain Bacteria; phylum Actinomycetota; class Actinomycetes; order Actinomycetales; family Actinomycetaceae; genus Scrofimicrobium. The sequence goes on from DAIOFF010000255.1 coordinate 1,838, forward strand.
TCAGTTCTGGCGAAATCGTCGGATTTGTTGGACACAATGGTGCTGGCAAATCAACACTAATGAAGGTCTTTTCTGGCGCCCATCAGGCAGACAGCGGGACGTTGAAGTTAGCTGGAAAGCCTGTTTCATTTACTTCACCATCAGACGCCATACAGGCAGGCATCTCAACTGTGTACCAAGAACTGTCATTACTGCAGAACTTAACTGTGACTCAGAATGTGTGGCTTGGCCGCGAACTTCGGGGACCAACTGGTCTGCGAAGCAGAGAGATGCGCGAAAAAGCGCAGGCATTAGTTGATGAGTTTGGTTTGTCCATTGACGTCGACCGGCGTGTATCTGACTATCCGGTAGCTACCCGGCAGATGTTGGAAATCGCAATCGCGGCCTCACGTGACACCAAATGTCTTTTGCTTGACGAACCTACAACGGCCCTTGAAGGTGAGCAGATTAGTGAGCTTATGACATATCTTCGAGGCCTCGCTGATAATAAAGGTCTTGGAATCTTGTTGGTAAACCACAAACTGGACGAACTCTACGGAGTGGCGGATCGGATTGTGGCACTAATGGACGGCCGGATTGTCATTGATGCGGATGTGGAAAGTGTCAATAGAACTGAGGTCGTGGCTGCCATTGCCGGGGATGAAACTATCTTGGAGGAAAGCGAACAAACCCGCGTCTCTGACAAAGAACGGGTTGTCGCGTTCGCAGCTGAAGGCCTCACCAATAACAAACTAAAAAATGTCAGTTTTACTGCGGCTGAAGGCCGAATTTTAGGCATTTATGGTTTGGGAGGCTCTGGGAGAAGTGAGACACTACGGGCAATAGCGGGTGCAGACAAACTTGATCATGGTTCAGTTGTTGTTGGTGATGTGAAGTTTGTGCCAAGTAACCCAAAGAAATCGATGAAACATGGCATCGCGTTCCTCACTGAAGAGAGGAAAACGGATGGTATTTCCCCTCAAATGGATTCGATCTTGAACGTGGGGCTTCCTGTTCTGGATAGGTTTTCGCGGGTAGGGGTAACTGACAAACGCAAACTCAGAGAGTATGCGAAGGGAATCCTTGATGACCTGAAACTGAAAGGTGACCCGGCTGCCCCTATTTCCTCGCTGTCTGGGGGCAATCAACAGAAAGTGTTGTTAGCGAGGGCGCTGGCTCAAGAGCCAGACGTTCTTCTTCTTGACGAACCAACGAAGGGCGTTGATATCGGGGTGAAACGCGAGATTCATACGATCCTTTCCAAGTTGGCTCATGATGAGGGACTTGTTGTTGTGATGGTCTCTTCTGAGGAAGAAGAAATTCTTGAAGTTGCAGATGAAGTCCTTGTTTTTTCGGGCGGTAAACCGTCTAGCGACTACTTGCCTGTTGCCGAGCTTTCGGTTGCAGGATTGCGGCGCCTTGCTTGGAGCGGTGCCGAAGACAATAAAAATATCAATAGAGAAAGCGAAGAGAAATGAATGATGGGACTGTTAGCGACAATTCTGTGGCGCAAG
>DAIOFF010000256.1:0-3309 GCA_036745855.1 Scrofimicrobium sp.
GTTTGTGTGATCTCTGCCAGACATTTTCAATCTGATTGGTGCAGTTGCTTAGAACGAATATTCTACTGCCACCGTAGGAACCATTGTCCTTTCGGATCAGGCAGAGTCTTGAGAGAGTCATCATAGGTGGGACTGACTTTTTCGGTATTGAGTCTTCCATCGTGGAGGCTATCGAAGTGGTAGTCCCTGATAACAGCAATTGCGGGTTTTTCTGTAATGAACTCAAATTGTGACGTTATAATCGCAAAAAAGAATCAGTTCGTCCCCGTTTGGGAGCTAGAAGTAGCATCTAGTCGGTTTTCTTCTAACTGCTCGGGCATTTGGAGGCGGGTAATATTGACTAAATGGTGCGACGAAAAGGCGGAGCAACGGTTCGTGACGTTGCAAAAAGGGCTAATGTGTCACTTAGTACGGTTTCCAATGCTCTCAACTTTCCTGAGCGGTTAGCTCCAGAGACCTTAACAAAAGTCCATGATGCAATTGCAGAACTTGGATTCGTGCGCAACGAAGCCGCACGTCAACTCAGACTTGGTGAAAGTCGCGTTTTCGGCATGGTTGTTATTGACAGTGATAGTCCTTTTTTTGGCGCGTTGGCGCGTTCTGTTGAGGATGCTGCGGATGCATTGGGGTATTCGGTGTTGATCGGAAATGCGGCGCAGGATCCTGAACGCGAAAGGCGCTATATCCAGTTGTTTGAGGCCCAACGTGTTGAGGGTCTATTCGTTACGCCTATTGGTGATGACACTGGAGAAATGAAAATGCTCTCGGCTCTGAATATGCCAGTTGTGCTGGTAGACGCTTTGGACGCCGGAGGGCAGTTCCCTGCAGTTACTGTAAACCACGAGGCCGGGGGGCGGGCAGCTGCACGTCACCTGCTTGAAATGGGGCGCAGGCGTATTGCATTAGTCTCCGGTCCAGTGCAGTACGCACAAGTGAGTGCCAGGAATCAGGGAGCTGCAGATGAGATCGCTTGTTGTCCAGATGCTGAAGTCTTATGGATAGAGGCTTCACAACTTACTCTTGATGGAGGGATGGGAGTGGCTGTCCAGCTTACAGATCTTCCTGCAAATGAACGTCCAGACGCCCTATTTGCACCTAATGATCTTGTTGCTCTCGGTATCACAGAGATTCTGCGATCCGATGGATCCATGAAGATTCCAGAAGATATTGCGGTTGTCGGCTATGATGATGTTCCGTTTTCCCGTTCAGCACGGATACCTCTCACTTCAGTGCGTCAGCCACTGACAGATATTGGTATTGCAGCGGTGGAACTCATGATGGAAGAAAAAAAAGGTGGACCAACTAGAACGGTTTCTTTTGCTCCTCAGTTGATTACTCGTACAAGTACGGCTGGCATCTAGTTTCAGTTTACTGAGGGCTTATTGATGCCAATCGAAGTGTTTGACATCAACCAGACTCAGAGATAGTCTTTTTGCCAAGCGAATTGTAACGTTGCAGTCGCTTAGGAACAAAGGAGGTTCCATGAAAAAGAAACCTTGTAGCTCTATGCTTGCCATCGGACTCGTTGCCAGTCTGTCGTTATTGTTTTCAGGCTGTGCGTCAGAGCCAGAGTCACAAAGTGAAGGCACCGCTGGCATGAACCTTGACGCCGCTCCACCAGAACAACCAAAAGGCATCGTCGAATTTGAGCAGGTCAAACCCGGTGAAGGAGAGGGAATCAAGGTTGGGTTTACTCAGCTTACGTTGTCTTCAGTCTTTCCACAGGCCCTCCAAAAGGGAATGGAGGAACAAGCAGAAATCGCAGGAATTGAACTGGTTACTTGTGATTCTCAGATGGATGCGGGTAAAGCGCTTGATTGTGCGAAGCAGTTTGCAACACAAAACGTTGATGCTTTAGTAACGTTCCAAGCGGATGTTGCTGCGTCTCCTGAGATTTGTGATGCAGGTCCGGATGTGCCTGTTTTTGCGGTTGATATTGAGCAGCAGCCTTGTCAAACGTCTTTTGTCGGTGCAGCGAACACATATGCTGGCGAAATTGTCGGTTATGGCCTCGGAAAATGGTTCGCCGAAAATGAGAAATGTGAATACGATGCTTTTGTCTCATTAGAATCCACCGCCGTCGGTGAAGTCAACGATATGAGAATGGGAGGTATCCGTTCAGGATTTGAGTCTGTGTGCGGGACAATCCACGATCTAAAGATCATTGATACAGGTTCAGGTGGACAGGCAGATACTGCACTCCAACAGATGACAGATACATTAACTAGTTTGCCCGGCCTCGAGAAAATCATTGTCGTAGGCATTAATGAAGACGTAGTTGTTGGAGCTCTTGGTGCAGCTCGAACACAAGATCGGATTGATGATCTTTACTTGGGAGTCCAGAATTTTGATCCCTCGAACTGTACGATTACCGAAGCTCCAAACTGGATTGGTAGTGCAGGATATTTCCCAGAGCGCTACGCGGAGTTGATCATCCCCAATGTGATTCGTGCAGCAAAAGGTGAAGAAGTCTCAGCGGATCTGCTCGTGCCTCACGAGTTCATCACAAAGGACAACGTAAAAGAATTCTACCCGGAGTACTCCTGCTCATGACCGAAGAGCCTTACGTAGCCGTTCGGGACGTAAAGAAGAGTTTTGGTCCCGTGGAAGTCCTGCACGGGATTAATCTCGATCTCGTACCTGGAACCATTACTGCGCTTCTTGGAGAAAACGGGGCAGGTAAGTCGACCCTCGTAAAAATTCTGACAGGAGATTATCGAGCCGACTCCGGGTCCGTGTTTATGGGAGGAACTGATTCTACTAACCTAAATATCGGACAAGTTAGGGAACTTGGGATGCGGGTTATATCGCAAGAAATAGCAGATGCCCCGACGCTAACCGTCGCAGAGAATATATTGCTGGGATCATGGCCAACAAAAAGGGGAATGGTTGACCGAAAAGCGATGGATAAAATCGCCAAAGACGCGCTAATGCGACTTGGTGCAGAATTAGAGGTGGATCGTATAGTTGGGCGACTTAGTCTTGGCGAAAGACAACTAGTTGAAATCGCACGTTCCATAGTTGGTGAGAGTAAATGTATTGCATTTGACGAACCAACTGCAGCTTTATCGGATATCGAATCCCGCAGACTTTTCAAAGTGATTGATGGATTGAAATCCTCTGGAGTTGCAGTCCTCTACATTACCCACCGTCTTGATGAAGTGTTTGAGATTGCAGATCGTACAGTGGTGTTGCGTGACGGGCGGCTGATTTTGGATGAAGCCACCACAAATCTTGATACCAAGACGATTGTCGAGGCCATGGTTGGGCGAACAGTCGAAGTTCACCACTTTAATAAGGGATTCAACT
>DAIOFF010000257.1:0-3307 GCA_036745855.1 Scrofimicrobium sp.
GCAAATGCATTGTCGTTTGCCACCGCGATTTTGTATAAGTACTAATCCGCGGCCTGTCCTGATTACAGTGTTTCTTGGTTTACGGCGCTTTTTGGTTGCAGCCCTCAAAATCCTAAGAGCCGTATATTCTCAGTCGCAAGTGACAAGTGGATTATCTAGAAGTTTAGGAACAAAAATGCATGCAATCATTCCAGCAGGTGGGGCAGGTACCCGACTATGGCCTCTATCCAGGCAAAACCATCCTAAGTTTTTACTTGATTTGACTGGCTCAGGAAAATCATTGCTTCAAGATACGGTGCTAAGACTGCAAAAGGTTTCTGAGTCTGTGACGGTTGTTACGGGGAGTGGGCACGTTTCAGCCGTAGCCGAGCAGTTGGCGGACCTGGACGTTAATATTTTGGCAGAACCCAGTCCTCGTGATTCGATGGCGGCCATTGGTTATGGTGCATATGTCATCGGCGAAAAGTACGGATCTGACGCGGTAGTTGGTTCTTTCGCCGCGGACCATGTGATTGAAGATCAAGGTGGTTTTGAGCGTTCAGTAAAAAGTGCCATTCGCGGCGCTGAGCTTGGCTTTTTGACCACAGTGGGAATCACGCCATCTGCTCCTTCAGAAGCTTTTGGCTATATTGAACCAGGTGAGGAAGTAGAGACCGGGATCTGGAAGGTAAAGAAGTTTGTCGAGAAACCTGATGTTTCTTTGGCAAAGGAATACGTGTCGAAAGGATACGTTTGGAATGCCGGCATGTTTGTGGCCCGGGTCTTCGACATTGAGGCAGGGTTGCAAGCACACTTGCCTTTGATGGATGAAGGACTGCGTGCTTTGGCAGCAAAGGGGATGGATGAATCCGTTTGGCAGCGCTTACCAAAAATTGCCATTGATTATGCGCTGGCGGAACCCCTTGCGGATCAGGGCAAAGTGGCGGTCGTAAAATCTGCATTCGACTGGTCAGACGTGGGCGATTTTGCGGTCCTTTCGCAGCGTGCGAAAAAGGCCGGAGGACAGGATGGATATGTTTCTTCATCAAAACACGTAGAAGTAGTTGGGATTCCCGGCGCTATTGTGGTCGAGACCGATGATGCCATACTGGTTACTGATGTAAACCATGCTCAAGACGTGAAGGATGCAGTAGTAAGATTGAGAAGTCTTGGAATGACCCACTTGCTGTGAGGGAGTGCATGTTGCGTTATGTTGCCGGAGTCGACACGTCGACACAGTCATGCAAAGTAGTTATCGTCAATCCAGAAACGGGCGAAGTTATTCGCTCTGGTAAAGCGAACCATCCTGATGGCACATCAGTTGATCCTGAAGCGTGGTGGAAGGCCTTTTTAGAAGCAGTTGATCAAGCTGGCGGTTTGGATGATGTTGAGGCGTTGTCTGTTGGAGGACAACAGCATGGGATGGTTCTTCTAGACGCTGAAGGAAATATCATCCGGGATGCGATTCTTTGGAATGATACGCGTTCTGCGAGGGCCGCGGATGAGTTAACTAAAGAGTTAGGGGCTACCTGGTGGGCCGAGAATACTGGTTCGGTACCGGTTGCCTCGCTTACAGTGACTAAACTTCGGTGGCTTGCAGATGCAGAGCCAGAAAACGTGAAGAAGATTGCAGCTATTTGTCTTCCTCATGATTGGCTGACATGGAAGATTATGGGAGCCCCTGCTTTGTCTTCGCTTACGACGGATCGCTCTGATGCTTCTGGCACCGGTTACGTGGCGGCCGACGGGTCAACTTATCTTGTGGATGTTTTGGCCAGGGCACTTCGCTTACCAGAAAAAGAAGCCGGGGATATTATTTTGCCGCGTATTCTTGGACCTTATGAGGTTGCTGGTTTTGGTGATGCCAATCGCGGCTGGGGCGAAATCGCACTTGGGCCTGGGGTAGGGGACAACGCAGGTGCAGCACTTGGTGTGGATTTGAAAGCGGGTGAAGCTCTGCTCTCTCTTGGAACGTCTGGAGTCGTGTCTGTGGTTAGTGACCATCCTGTCGCTGACAAGACTGGCCTCGTAAATGGATTCTCAGATGGAACCGGAAACTGGCTACCCCTTGCATGTACTTTGAATGCTTCGCGGATCATTGATGCTATGGCCCGGATTATCAATGCTGACTATGACGAGTTTGACCGCTTGGCACTATCCGTTCCAGACGCTGGGGGATTGGTTCTTGAGCCTTATTTTGAGGGTGAACGGACTCCGAATCTGCCGGAGGCGACAGCAACACTGTCGGGAATGACTCTTGCGAACTCAGATCGCGCACATGTCGCGCGCGGCAGTATTGAAGGCTTTTTGAAGCTTATGCGCGGAGCTTTGGATGCAGTGAGGGCACTCGGGGTAGACATTGGCAAGGTTTATTTGGTAGGTGGTGGCGCGAAGTCTATGGCAGTTCAGACTTTGGCACCAGAAATCCTTGATGCGCAGGTGGAGATCGCTGCGCCGGGCGAATACGTTGCTTTGGGCGCGGCCCGGCAAGCTTCACGGTTGAACCGCTAGAGTGAGTTTGGTGCTTAGGACTCAGTGAAATCCAATGTTCCCGGTGTATCCTTTGCCGTATGTTCAGTAGCAGTCATGGACAGGGTGAATCGCGCAGAGACAAGGAAATGTCCAGTATCTCTGAGACTTTGGTGCGCATGTCGGCGCTCTCTGTCACCCAGCACCAGGTGCTTCGTGTTTTAGCTGCAAGCGCTGAGCCAATGAAAGTTGATCAAGTAGCAAAAGAGCTAGGTCTTCAAAACTCATCAGTTCGTGACACTCTTACGTCGCTGGTAGACGCAGGCATGGTCACTCGAAAAGCAGAGCATACTCACAAGAAGGGGCGTCCATCTTGGCTCTATCTGGCATCTGTCGCCATGGATGCAGAGCAGGTTGTTGGGGAGTTCTCCAGTTTGATGAGCGCAGTCGCTGATCAGATTGTCGTGTCCAGTCCTGATCCGGCAGATGTTGCCAAAAAACTTGGCATCAAATGGGGCGAAAACTTGCTTGCTGGGCAACATATTCCAGATCATTCCCACATAGACGCAGATGCTGAGGTCGAAGGGAAACAGTTTTTAGTTCATGCGGCCAAAATCCGATGGTTCTTGTCGCGGTTGGGGTTTGCGGCTGAACCAGGAGCGGAAGCTGACGAGATAGAGCTTCATCAGTGTCCTTTGTTGGTAGATGATCCATCAAGCCAATCAGTTATTTGTGGCATGCATGAGGCGATGTTGTCAAAAATAATATCGACGTTGTCCCTGGAACGTCTGGATGTTGCGTTGTCTCCATTCGAAGGCACTAACTATTGCGGTGTGAAGTTAGTTCCGGGGGGAAAACA
>DAIOFF010000258.1:0-3299 GCA_036745855.1 Scrofimicrobium sp.
ATTGAGGCGCAAGAAGTTGCAGGCGAACATTATGCCTGGTTGGCAGGCATACCTGGCGGCCCGGCAGATAAAGATGCGTACGTTCGCGCTTTGGCGCAGATGTACGTTGAGGATTCAAGATTTGCAAAGAACTTTGCGATTACTGATGGTGACATGACTGGTGCCTCGTTTGTGCGTGAGGCGCTAACGTTCTTCGTTGATGCCAAGTAGGGTTTCTTAGTTAAGCCCGGGAGCTGCCAATTTGCATCAATGTCGAACATGTGTTCGACTAGAGTGGTGAGATGGACAGAGCAGACTGAGGCAGAGGCCGGAATGTTGCCGGGCCTTTCGCTGCGGCAAGTTGCCGCTGTGCCAGGGCATATTCGAACTGTCTCACCGCCTGAGTTTCATGGAATGACTTTTCATGAGGTAATTGCAAAATCCGTATTAAATCCCGTGAAGCCCGGTGCCAGAATGCCATTTGGATGGAGCATTAATCCATACCGGGGATGCAGTCATGCTTGTGTTTACTGCTATGCCCGGGGCTCGCACCGGTATTTAGACATGGACGTGGGTCATGATTTTGATTCTCAGATAATCGTCAAGGTCAATGCTGAAGCTGTTCTTCGACGTGAGCTGGCGGTGCCCACGTGGAAACGTGAGCGCGTTGCGCTTGGTACAAACACTGACCCCTACCAGCGGGCAGAAGGACGGTATCAGTTGATGCCTGGAATTATTTCTGCATTGGCTGATGCGCGCACGCCATTTTCTATTCTCACAAAGGGAACTTTGCTGCGGCGGGATTTAGCCCAGATAGTTGAGGCCAAGAAAAGGGTTCCTGTAGCTATTGCCATGTCAATTGCGGCTGCGGACCCTTCACTGCAAAGACTCGTGGAACCAGGGACTCCTTCTGTGAAGGCTCGCCTTGAAACAGTGGCCAGCGCGACTGAAGCTGGGTTTGACGTGACGGTGTTTATGATGCCGATTTTGCCGTATTTGTCAGACTCAGTTCGTGACTTGTTGCCGCTACTTCGGGGAATCAAAGAAGCTGGTGCAAAGTCAGCGGTTTACTCGTGCCTGTTTCTTCGCCCCCATATGAAAGGGTGGTTCATGGAATGGTTGGGTGAAAACTTTCCTGATTTGGTTGGGAAGTATTTAGACCTTTATCCGGGGCGCGCGTCGCGCGCAAACGTGGAGTATCGCAAAGCACTGGCCGCTCGAATCAAACCGATCATTTCGGGGCTTGGCTTAAAAGATGATGGCAACTTTGGCTATAAAGGCCCAAATGATGCCTCTACAATCGGCGCTGCACCGCCTGGCCCTTTCATTGAAGGTGCGTGCGTTGGCGTTCAAGAGGCACTTTTCTAGGTGCCCGCACAGATATTACGGAAGAGGGCTTTTAGTCAAAAAAAGAAAGTCTTGTCACGATATTTCAAAAACTAGGTCTGTGATAACACTCAACACGGAGGGCTGATTGAGATAATGGCTTCATTGTCTGGGAAGATAGCCCTGTTTTGCTTCAGAGACGCTAATATAGGTGCGCCGAAAGGAGAACAGTGGCGGAGTACATCTATTCAATGGTGAGGGCACGTAAGGCCCATGGAGACAAGGTCATCTTGGATGATGTGACCATGTCCTTCCTGCCGGGGGCGAAGATTGGCATGGTTGGACCAAACGGTGCCGGCAAGTCTTCGATCCTGAAAATCATGGCGGGTCTTGATGAACCAAGCAACGGTGAAGCCAGACTGACCCCTGGGTTTAGCGTTGGCATTCTTGAACAAGAGCCCAAGCTTGATGAAACTAAGACGGTCCTTGAAAACGTGCAAATGGGCGCTGGCACCATGATGCAAAAGCTTGCGCGTTTCAATGAGATCTCTGAAGAAATGGGTAACCCGGATGCCGATTTTGATTCGTTGATGGAGGAGATGGGGAAACTCCAGACAGAAATCGATGCGGCTGGTGCTTGGGACTTAGATTCCCAGCTTGATCAGGCAATGGATGCGCTTCGTTGCCCGCCTTCAGATACGGACGTGTCAGTTCTGTCTGGTGGTGAGAAACGCCGCGTTGCACTTTGTAAGCTTTTGCTTGAGGCACCTGATTTACTGTTGCTTGATGAACCCACAAACCACCTTGATGCAGAATCTGTCTTGTGGCTTGAGCAACATCTAAAGGAATATCAGGGTGCGGTCATCGCAATTACTCACGATCGTTACTTCCTAGATCATGTGGCTCAATGGATTGCTGAGGTGGATCGCGGGCGTCTTTACCCTTATGAGGGCAACTACACGACGTACTTAGAGACCAAAGAAAAGCGTCTTGAGGTACAAGGCAAGAAGGATGCCAAACTTGCTAAGCGTCTAAAAGAAGAGCTTGACTGGGTTAGGACCAGCCCTAAGGGACGTCAGGCTAAGTCAAAGGCTCGCCTTGAGCGTTATGAAGAGATGGCTGCGGAAGCGGAAAAGACCCGCAAGCTGGACTTTGAAGAGATTCAGATCCCGCCAGGGCCACGCCTTGGCAGCGTTGTGATTGAGGCCAGAAATCTGCAAAAAGGTTTCGGTGACCGTTCCCTTATCAGTGGCCTAGACTTTACGCTTCCCCGAAATGGAATCGTGGGCGTTATTGGTCCAAACGGTGTTGGTAAGACTACGTTGTTCAAGACGATTGTTGGCCTTGAGCCACTTGATGGCGGGGATCTTACTATTGGTGACACCGTGAAGATTTCTTATGTCGACCAGAACCGCGCGGGAATCGACCCTGAGAAGCCTCTTTGGGAAGTCGTTTCTGATGGTCTTGACTACATTGAGGTTGGGCAGGTTGAAATGCCTTCGCGTGCCTATGTTTCAGCATTTGGTTTCAAGGGGGCAGATCAGCAGAAGCCTGCCGGGGTCCTCTCTGGTGGTGAACGCAACCGCTTGAATCTGGCTCTAACGCTCAAACAGGGTGGAAACTTGTTGCTTCTTGATGAGCCCACTAATGATCTAGACGTTGAGACACTGTCCTCATTGGAAAATGCCCTTGAGGAATTCCCAGGTTGCGCAGTGGTTGTCACTCACGACCGGTGGTTCCTTGACCGCGTTGCCACCCACATTTTGGCTTGGGAGGGCACAGATGATGAACCAGATAAATGGTACTGGTTTGAAGGTAACTTCGAAGCGTATGAGAACAATAAGATTGAGCGGCTTGGGCCTGAAGCTGCCCGGCCAAGAAGCTCAGCGCACAGGCGACTAAAACGCGACTAAAACTATCGCGCACCTATTTGGGCCACTAAAAAGCGCAGTTTTTCCCTGAATAATAGTGGGCGCTTCCATTCAAAGGAAAGC
>DAIOFF010000259.1:0-3296 GCA_036745855.1 Scrofimicrobium sp.
ACTTGTGATGAAACAAAAAGAACGGGGTACCTGTAGGTACCCCGTGGAGCATTCAGCACTCGCCTTGGCGAGGCTTACTGAGAATCAGTCATTAGCCATTGTACATCACATTTTCGATCTCGTCTCTTTTTGTGCGCTAAGTACGGTAACGAACTGCTTCCAAGAACGCGTCCACGTCGCGTTCGGTGTGTGCGAACGAAGTGACAGTCCCAATGACTCCAGGTTCCCAGCGACCATAGTAAAAGCCAAAGTCATGATCTAGAAAGCCGTTGAGGATACTTTGCGGGATTTTGCAGCCTCTTCCGGGGACTGCTGTTGCCCTGCAGCAAATTTTGGAGAATTCAGCGCCCCGTTGCTTTGAAATTGCGGCAATCAAGTTGATGACAATTCAACGATGTGTTTCCTAAGAAGGTTATGCGCATCATTTTCATGTTGGTTGTCGCTATATCCAGATTGGTGCATATCCAGAATCAACGGAATTAGGATTCGTTCTCCTTTCTGGGAAACACCAAACCATAGTCGGGGCCATTGTCCAGGCTTTAGCCCTTTAACCATCACTTTTAGCTTCCAAAACTCATACTCTTCACAAGTATGGAGATGGACTAACTGGAATGGCCTATTAACGTTTTGCGGATCATCAAAATATGCGACAACTAAGCGCAACGATAGTTTGTAAGATTCATCAAATGACCGGTGTTTCTTGCAGATGCTCTTAAAAGCTTTGCCGCAGTAAAGGTCAGGCGGCTCGCATCTCATCCGAAAAATCTGTCCCCCGATAGAAAGCTAACTCAAAAGGAATCTCATCCCGGTGTTCGACCGCAACCCATGGAGCCTCACGGTGCGAAAGCTCCTCAAGATCTTTCCCAGTCAGCTGTGCATATTTTGTCGCAACTCGATTCAAGATAAAAGACTCTTCGTCATCGAATATACTCATTTTTGGTTCTTTCAAAGCCCTATAGATGACAGTGGGCTTCTTTTGGCCTTCAAATTCAAGTTTCTCACTGACCTCGAGCATTCCTAAATCACTCATACGCCCGACAATGCCTTCAAACGAATTGGGAACAGGACCCATTCTTAGCCGAACATATGTATCACCCGTAATGCTGACCATAGATTCATTAAACTCAAATCTATCGAAATCAATATAATACAGAAGTTTGGCCAGTTTTTTCTTTCCATGAATTGACTTATCAGCAAGTTTAGAGCACAGAAAAAGAATAACGTTCTGATACTTCTCTTCATCGATACGCATCATTCCCACCTCTTTTCATCGCCCAGACGACTACAGCCGCTGCATTTTCGCTATTAAGGTTACGCCGATTCGCCTTAAAAAGCACGAAACGTGGCCAATCCTATACCAAAGCTTAAAACCGTAACAAAAAGGCTAGTGACACACGGTGAACACCGCAGTGTCACGGTCCCAGAATTACCTTACGAAGAATGGCTTACTACCATTAGGAAATACTGCGTTATCCCGTGATATGCGGGACGTAAAACTCTCTGTTGGGCTCATGCGATATTCTGGGCTGCTTCCAAGAATGCGTCCACATCACGTTCGGTGTGTGCGAATGAAGTGACAAGGCGAATGACTCCAGGTTCCCAGCGACCATGGTAGAAGCCAAAACCTTGATCTAAAAGGCCATTAAGGATGTTTTGTGGGAGTCTGCAGAAGAAGAGATTTGCGGGTGCACTGCCTAAGATTTCTGCGCCAGGAATTTTCCTCAAACCTTCACGAAGACGCTCTGCCATGGTATTTGCTTGACGGGCATTTTGTAGCCAGAAATCATCTTTCAAATATGCAGAAAGTTGAGCGGTTTGGAAACGCATTTTAGAAGAAAGTTGTCCAGAACGCTTATGCCTATATGAAAGTTCCATCTTTAAATCAGGATCAAAAGAAATAACAGCGTCAACAGTCATTGTGCCATTTTTTGTGGCACCAAAAGACAAGACATCCACACCCAGTTTCCACGACATTTCTGCAGGAGAAGCATTTAGTTCCACTAGTGCATTCGCAAAACGGGCACCATCCATATGAACGCGCATGCCCGCCTCATGAGCAATATCAGAAAGTTCTTTAAGCTCATCTAATGAATAGACACTGCCAGTTTCAGTTATTTGCGTGAGACTCAAAACTTTGGGTGGAACGCCGTGTAAATCATCTTTCCTCAACGCGATTCGGGCACGAAGCAAGTCCGGGTCAACCTTTGAATCTGCGCCATCAACAGCTAAGAGTTTTGCACTGCCTGTAAAAAACTCAGGTCCACCAGCCTCATCATTATTAGTGTGTGCGCCACAATGCACCACCACCCCACCCCAAGGCGGCGTCAAAGCCGACAACGCCAATCCATTCGCAGCAGTGCCACTGGAAACAGGAAATACATCAACATCACGCTCAAAGACCTGAGCAAAATCCGTCTGCATTACCTGCGTAAGTGGGTCATCACCATATGGCATAACTAAACCCGTCGCGGCAGCAGCAACCGCCTCCACAATCTGCGGGGCAACGCCCGCAGCATTGTCACTCATGTAACCAGTCAAGATTGCCTCTGTGGCACCCTCAGCAAAAGAAATCGTCATGTAATCGAATATAGAGCCTTGGGGCGGCACTTGGCGAAACAATCCGGCACCCCAGAAAATATAGGGAGCTGCAGGGTTCGGATCCCCTGCAGCTCCCTATCTAAACGCAACACGCTGCTGTCATGCTGCCTGTTTTAGTCTTTTTTCGAACCCACCCGGAAGTGGATGATGAAATTAGCTATAGGTAGATTATAGCTGCATCCCATGCCACTTCGGCAACCTAAAGGCCTAACCAAAACCCCAAACTTCCTCTCTGGTTCTCTACCGGCTTGGATGAGAGAGCCTGCCAGTCCGCCCAGCCCCGCCAAGCCAATGAGCAGAAGGCTTCGGGAACCGTTCAAATGTGTGAGGATCCCACGCAACCAAACCGAAGGTCGGCATATAAGAACCCCACTCATAGTTGTCTAGCGCAGACCAATGCAGGTATCCATCAACCTGAATACCGTCTTCCATTGCCTTCCAGACGTCAACAAGGGCATCAAAAGTATAATCGATTCTTCGATCGTCATTCTGGGTAGCAATACCATTTTCGGTGACTAAAATTGGCACACCTTCTGTCCATTTCCACGCATTTCTAATGCCAATCCCAAGGGCAGGTGGGAAATACTCCCAACCCATTAGTGTTGTCTCGACCCCTTCTTGGATTGGCTGGGGACCGCCCTCGCCAATAAACGTCCGCAGATATGCTTGAACACCAATAAAATCGTCACCCCGGGCTG
>DAIOFF010000260.1:0-3279 GCA_036745855.1 Scrofimicrobium sp.
CGTTACTATGAAACTGCGTCTGCTGAGGGTTTTATAGACTATGACAAATCAGTAATCTATCCATTTGGATATGGACTTAGTTACACCGATTTTGAATGGGAACTGACAAATCAGGAACTTGGTGATATTGATGGCGATATTTCTGTTGAAATCAAAGTGACAAATACCGGTAAAACTGCTGGTAAGGATGTCGTCGAGGTCTATTATAGTTCTCCCTACACCAAAGGTGGTATTGAAAAATCAGATGTTGTACTCGCAGGATTTGCGAAGACGGATGTGCTTGATCCTGGAAAGAGTGAAACCATAACGGTTAGTTTTCCAGTGGAAGAAATGGCCTCTTATGATTACAAGAATGAGAAGTCGTACGTGCTGGAATCTGGCGATTACAAAATATCGGTGCGTAACAACTCTCATGAAGTAGCAGCTGGAATTGAGCCACTCATCTACACTGTCGACCAAGATATTGTTTATGCGGATGAAGAACATAGACAAAGTGACAAGGCTGAGGTAACCAATCAGTTTGATGATGTGTCAGCTGCATTTGTTGATGAACCCACGTCGGGAAAGATTCTCAACATGTCTAGGGCTGACTTTGAAGGCACTTTCCCGAAGGGGCCGGATGAAGAACTTTATCAGGCAACTGAGGACGTTAAAGCTGGATTCGCAGAGTATGACTTCCAAGGCGAAGCTGATGCGTCAGAGGTAGAAATGCCAACCACGGGCGCTTCAACTGAGCTCAGTATTATTGATCTTCGCGGCCTTGAATATGATGATCCAAAATGGAATGAACTCTTAGATTCTCTGTCTATTCAAGATATGACATACATGCTGCTAAATGGCGCATATACGACAGAAGCCATTCCGTCTATTGCTAAACCTAAGACTGTCGATCCTGACGGTCCTGCGGGATTCAACTCTTTCATTAACTCAGAAATCAATGGAACTGCGTTCCCCTCTGAAGTAGTGATCGCTCAGACTTGGAACACAAATCTGGTTCATGAGATGGGCAATATGCTTGGAAATGAAGCTCTTCTGAAAGGAATCAGTGGCTGGTATGCACCTGCAGTAAACCTGCATAGGTCTCCATTTGCAGGCCGAAACTTTGAATACTATTCAGAAGATCCGTTCTTGTCGGGGCAAATGGCAATGTCGGTAAGCAACGGTGCAGCAGAAAAGGGCGTATACGCTTACATCAAGCATTTTGCACTGAATGATCAAGAGACAAACCGCGTGAACAACGGCGTTGCTACTTGGGCGAATGAGCAAGCAATACGTGAAATCTATTTGCGACCTTTCGAAATAGCAATAAAGAACATTTCTATGCCCGTTTCGTATATTGCAGATGATCAAGGAACCCGTCTTGAAACACATGTTGGTGCCACCGCAATAATGAGTTCGTTTAATCGTATTGGCTCAACGTGGGCAGGCGGCTCAATCCCACTTATGAACAACGTGCTGCGTGAAGAATGGGGGTTCAAAGGAATGGCCGTCACTGATTTCAATCTTTATAACTATATGAATCCAGATCAAGGAATCGCTGCCGGTACAGATTTAACTCTTGCGTTCTCTCCAAGTAAAAGCTTCTCAGACACTTCTTCAGCGTATGGGCAAAGCAATATTAGGAACGCAACGCATAACGTCCTATACACAGTTGCAAACTCAAACGCAGTTGATGGTATGGCGCCAGGTGTAGAAATTTCATATACGCCACCCACTTGGGTATTCATACAGTGGATTGCAACTGGCGTCATCGGAGCTCTTTGGATTGCCGGGATTTCCTGGGTGGTTATTCGAGTCCGCAAGAACCGTGTTTTGGTTTCTGTTGAGGAAAAGTGACACAGAATCATGAAAGAGGAAAAAGCCAAAAGTCTGTCAGACTTTCAAAAAGCTTCGCTTTTGAGTGGCAAGAATGTTTGGCAGACACGCGCAGTTCCTAGTATTGGCCTGGGAACCATATTCATGTCAGATGGGCCGCATGGCCTACGCAAACAGGTGGGGTCATCTGATCACTTGGGATTGAATGCGTCGCAGCCAGCGACTTGTTTTCCAACTGCAGCTACCATTGCGAACTCTTGGTCACCAGAGCTTGGTGAAGAAATTGGCAAGGCTCTAGGGGCAGAAGCAACAGAGCAAGGCGTTGACGTTATTCTTGGTCCAGGACTCAACATTAAGCGAAGTCCACTTTGTGGGCGTAACTTTGAGTACTTCTCAGAAGACCCGATTCTTGCAGGCCGTTTTGCGGCTGCATATGTTCGTGGCATTCAATCCCAGGGGATTGCTGCGTGTCCAAAACACTTTGCCGTGAACAGCCAAGAAACCAGGCGCATGACCAGCAACTCAGTAATCGACAGCGCTACGTTGGCCTCGATTTATTTGACGGCATTTGAAATAGCTGTCAAAGAAGGTGCACCGTGGGTAATGATGTCCAGCTACAACCTGGTTAATGGTGTGTATGCCAACGAAAACAAGTACTTGTTGCAAGACATTCTGCGTGATTCCTGGGGATTTGATGGAATGGTTGTGACCGATTGGGGCGGTGGAAATGACCCAGTTGCTGCTATCAACAATGGCGGTGGTATCGAGATGCCATCGCCAGGGTTTGATTCCGCGTCAGAAATACTGCGACGAATAAATGGTGTAGATCGAAATGCTTTAGACGCCCGGGTACATGAGTTAACTGAGCTTTACCGGCGAATCAACCCTCATGGCGAAGTAGGGGACCACCAGGCTTTGGCGCAAAAGGCAGCTGAAGAGAGCATTGTACTTTTGAAGAACAACGGAGTATTGCCGTTGGCGGCGGGCGAAAAAGTTGCTGCAATCGGCGATTTCGCATTTCACCCGCGATATCAAGGCTCAGGATCATCGCAGGTGAATCCAACGGAACTCATATCGCCCATCGACGCATTGGATGACACCGAACTGATCATAACGGGAACTGCTCGGGGTTTTGTGCCTGGTACTGGCGGGTTATCTGCGCTACTAAGCGAAGCAGAAGGCGTTGCGCAGGCTGCAGATGTGATCCTGCTTTACATTGGACTTGACGAAATGGCTGAATCTGAAGGTAGAGAACGAACAACCCTTTCCCTGCCAGATAATCAGATCGAATTACTTGAAGCACTATCAAAAACTGGCAAAAAAATCGTCGCTATCCTAAGTGGTGGTGCGCCTTTTGAAATGCCCTGGATAGACAAATGTGACGCCATTGTCCATGGGTATCTTGGGGGTCAAGCTGGCGCGCCAGCAATGGCGCGCGTGCTTATTGGTGAAATTAACCCGTCG
>DAIOFF010000261.1:0-3245 GCA_036745855.1 Scrofimicrobium sp.
CGCCGACAAACCAGTCAGCGAACCAGGCCAGTTACACACTTACTTCCACAGTCCCGTTCGTGAACGTGCTGGCGTGCGGATGAGTGTTGCCTTAGATGCTGCCAAAGAATGGAAGGCAAAATCTCAAGACGTGACATGGCAGGTGCGCCGGGGCGTAGCCAGTAACGCCTCGGCACCACCCCAAGTTCTCAGCAAACTTCGCAACGACAACAACAAGTACGTTTCCCAGCGGGCTGCCCAAAATCTGAAGCGACTCAGGTAAACCGCCGACCTAGAGTAGCGATGTTGGAATGTCGCGCTTCATGTGTAGAACCCGAACAATTGTGGGAATCGAGGGATTAGTCCAGTTGGCATCATCTCGGGCATTTTCGTTTGATGGGTCGCCAGGATGAAACATATAGAAAACAATGTACGGATAATGTGGCAGTGATACTTCCCGTAGATCAGGTATGCCGATCTGGCCAGCAAATTGTTGGTGGCCCAATCCCGGGAAAGTGCTGATCAGCTCAAAGGCCTGTTCCAGGGAGTCCAGCCAGGAGAATGCGGCGACCGAGCCGAACT
The DNA here is from genome assembly GCA_036745855.1 of Scrofimicrobium sp. Classification (GTDB taxonomy): domain Bacteria; phylum Actinomycetota; class Actinomycetes; order Actinomycetales; family Actinomycetaceae; genus Scrofimicrobium. The sequence goes on from DAIOFF010000261.1 coordinate 562, forward strand.
CACGTGCGTAGTGATGCTGTATCTCCTGAATATCTTGTTGTGCTTCGTTCGAAACTCTCAGCCCTGTCAACTTCAGTCCAGTTTTGCTCGAAGGCGTTCGAAGAATTGCTCATCTACTTCAGACGAAGGCGACTCGATCCCACTTAGAATTTTCGTGCGCAAATCTTCGCGGTCTTTGTCCTTTCGGATCAAATCACGAACATACTCGCTGGTTGAACCGTAGTCCCCCTCTGCCGTCCGGCTATCGACGTACTTCTTTAGAGTTGGGGGAATGGAAATGTTCATGGTGCTCATAAGGTCAAGTCTAGAGTGCTTGGCAATTTTTGCCAATCGGGCAGTTTGTTTGGCTAAACGTGTGTTGTTGAGCTTTGTCATTCCTCGAAATCTGAGTTGACTGTGGTAAACCGGCAAACCAGAGAGCCGAAACGTCGGATTAAGGTGCTTGCCCGTAGTTGGAACGAAGAAGTCGGCTATTGATTTCGGTCTGGCAGGTTAGTGTGGTTGTTGTGGATTCTCCAAGAACGTTGGTGGCAAGGGCCGAGTTACTGATTCGTCAGGGCCAATTTGGTGAAGCTTGCAGCATTGTTGATGAGGGGCTGCGGCTTTATGAGGACAATCCCCGTTTGACCGCGGTGATGGGGCGGATTCTTCTTGGCCAGGACTTGGGTATCGCAGCGATTCCGTGGTTCGAGAGTGCATTGGCAGCAAGGCCTGATGATAGTGAGATTCTTTATTATCTTGCTTTGGCTAAGCGGGCGGCCGGAGAGACGGACGAATCCGTGAAACTGCTGGCGAGGTGCGCGGCGGTGGAACCGGACAACCCACGCGTCATTTTGCAGTCCGCGCGGCTGGTGATTGAGCAGGAAACCCGATTCGCCTTTCGGCGGATCGTGCGTTCCAAGAGACAAGTTGCCGCATTGCAGCAGGTGCTGCGGGCGTTGTCGCTTGCGCCAGAAGATCCTGATATTTGTGTCGAGGCGGCAGAGCTTTTGTGGCGAGGGAACTGTCGGAAGGACGCGCGGCAAGCTGCGATTTCGGGTTTGGCGGTCGCTTCCGATCATCCGCGCCTACTTGAGTTCCTTTTTCGGTTCAGCATCGTGCTTGATCCGGAAACGCTAATAGTGAGGGGGATTGGGGGTCAGGGCCGTTGGCGGATGAAGGGTGCCAAACAGCTTCTGGAGGGTGTCCCCGATGATTGCCTTGCTCGCCATCAGGTGGTTTCCTGGGGTTGCCGGAATTCTGGGTGGCTCGCAGAAACGCCGCTTGGGATTTGTTTGTTCATGTTTGTTGCGCTCCTAAGGATCGCCTCAGGCGATGACAATCTTGTCAGTGAGGGGTGTCAAGTTTTTTGGACGGTGTTTGTGGTTTATGTGACTTGTGTCACAGTTTGTGTTTGTTGTTCCCATGCTTCGGCTGGGGTTTGGTAGTCCAGTGAGGAATGGGGACGTTTTCGGTTGTAATCGATCTCGATGTATTCAGCTACGCGTAGTCTCGCGATGTCTCTAGATGCGAATACGTGTTGGTGGTACATCTCGTTTTTCAGGGTGGAAAAGAATGATTCAGCGACTGCGTTATCCCAGCACACTCCGGTCTCTCCCATCGATTGTAAGAAGCCGTGTTTTTTGCAGTATTTCGCGAACTCGCCCGAGGTGTATTGGCTCCCGTGGTCACTGTGAAAAATGGTGTCCGGGCCAAGACCTACTCGCTCCCGGGCCATCTCTAAGGCATCAATGATGAGCGGGGTACGCATGTTATCGGCCATTTGCCAGCCGATCACCATGCGGGTCGATAAATCAATCACGGTTGCCAGGTAAAGCCACCCCTGACCCGTTTTCAGGTAGGTAATATCACCAACCAATACTGTCCCAGCCGCGTGAGAGGCAGGAGCGAAATCACGTCCAAGAAGATCAGGATAAGTTTGCGCGTCCTTGTTACGGATAGTGGTTTTCTTATACGCCTTCTTCTGAACGAGCATTAAACCCAACTCTCGCATCAATTTGACGTGCCAAGCCTAGTGATGCTGGCATGCCAGCCTGGTTCAGCCTAGCCCGAATACGCCGGTGTCCCCACCGGCCTTTCCCCTCATCAAAAAGCTCACTGATCTTCTTCTTCGACAGCACTGCCCGTCGTGCCGCTGAACTAGTGATCTTGTCTGCCCTGGAGTGCCACGCATAATACGAGGACCTCGCCACCTCTAGTATCTTGCACATCCATGTGATCTTGTAAGTAGCCATCTACCGCCGCGATCAAAGCGCACTTCACGTCTAATCCAGCGTTTTCGCGAAGAAGGCTGCGGCTTTTTTCAAGAACTCGTTTTCCATCTTCAACCGGGCATTCTCTACCTCAACCTCACGAAGCCGCGCCTGATCAAGTGGGGAAAGTGCTCTTGACGGGTCAGGATTAGCTTCCCGATGAGAACGCACCCAATTCCCAAGCGTGCCCTCATTAATCCCCAAATCCCGAGCAACCTCAACCACCGGCCGCCCAGAAACCAAAACCAACTCCACAGCCTCAGCCTTATACTGAGCACTAAACTTCTTCCGTTTCGTCATACCAGACATTCTCTAACAATCCCTTCTAAGAACTGTCCAAAAACATCATCACACTTCATGCGGACTTACTCAGGGCAGATAAAGCAGAAAGCCTGGTTTTACCTGCGAAGCGATTCAATCCCGTACGTTTTG
>DAIOFF010000262.1:0-3170 GCA_036745855.1 Scrofimicrobium sp.
AGTTTGATTCAGTGCCATGAAGGAATCTCCTAATCAAGTTTCAAAGTTTGACCACCATCAGCAACGACTAATCTCCAACGATCCGGTGGTCGTAGTTTGTGGTTTCCCATTTGCGATGGCCACCGCAAACTTATCTAGACCATTTGATGATACAAGAATCGTTTCAGACGTCGTTTTCACATGGAACTTGACAACCCGACCATCCGACGCAACTGCGGCAACTGATTTTTCACCAGTATCTGGAAAGACCCTCAAAACTACAGATTCCAAGTAATCATAGTCCGCGCCCTTATGCTCATCTCCCGTAACTAGCACGGCACCAGCTCTGACATAAATCGGAAGACTGTTAAGTGCATGTCGTTCATTCAACCATCTGCCACCATTCACGATCTTTCCAGTAAGCAAGCCAGTCCATTCTCCCTCTGGAAGATAAAACTCCACTTCACCATCATGAGAAAAAACTGGGGCGACCAAAATATCGGGCCCCAACATGTATTGGCGATCAAGGTAAGCCACATTGGGATCATTCGGAAACGCAATTTGCATTGGCCTCATCACTGGCACGCCTGAACGATTTGCTTCAATTCCAGCCGCATATAAGTAAGGCATTAACGAAGACTTTATGTTGGTGAAACGGCGCATGACAGATACGGCGCTTTCTGGATTGTCCTCGTCTATCCCATCGGCTTCATCGAACAACCACGGTACACGATAAGTCCGTGAACCATGAAGTCTGCTATGGCTGGACAACAGGCCAAAAGCAACCCATCGCTTGAATACCCTCGAATCAGGCATCCCTTCAAAACCGCCAATGTCATGACTCCAATACCCAAAACCACTCATTGCAAGTGACAGGCCCCCTCGCAAGGTCTCTGCCATAGACTCCAATGTTGACGAGTTGTCGCCACCCCAATGAACTGGGAACTGCTGACCGCCTGCAGTAGCAGACCGCGCAAAAAGAACCGCTTGTCCCTCTCCCCTACATTCCTTGAGCACATCAAAAACTGCTTGATTGTAAAGCTGCGTGTACAAATTATGCATCCGCTCAGGACTCGAACCGTCAAAGAACTCGACGTCAACAGGAATTCGTTCTCCAAAGTCGGTCTTGAAACTATCAACCCCTTGAGAGACCAAACGCCTCAAATGATCTTGATACCACTTTGTCGCTTCAGGGTTCGTGAAATCAACAAGAGCCATTCCTGCTTGCCACATATCCCATTGCCAAATAGAACCATCCCTGCGCTTAGCGAGATATCCCTTTTCTTTTCCTTCCCTAAATAAAGGGGAACGCTGCCCAATATACGGATTGAGCCAAACACAGACTCGCAAACCTTTTTCATGGAGCCTGGCTAACATTCCCTCAGGATCCGGGAAAACCCGTGGATCCCACTCAAAGTCACACCAGTTAAACTCTCGCATCCAAAAACAGTCAAAATGGAACACATCAACAGGAATATTTCTTTCCGACATTCCTTCTATAAACTCAGTGACAGTTTTCTCATCATACTGAGTTGTGAAACTAGTCGATAACCATAAGCCATAAGACCAGGCAGGAACGATCGGGGGCCTTCCTGTTAGCGCTGTATAGCGATCAAATATTTCAACCGGAGTTTTTCCGGCAATAACGTAGTACTCAAGGCTTTCACCCGCCACTGAGAACTGAACACGTTCAACAATTTCGGACCCAACCTCGTAAGAAACATGACCTGGATGATTTACGAATATGCCATATCCGCGATTCGTAAAGTAGAAAGGAATGTTCTTATACGCCTGTTCACTAGAAGTACCACCATCAGCATTCCAGATGTCAATAGACTGCCCATTTTTGACAAGCGGCCCAAAACGCTCGCCCAACCCATAAACAAGCTCACCAACTCCAAGGGAAAGCTGCTCATGCAAATAGATCCCTCGATTCACACGCTCAATTTCACGACGTATGTCTTTAAGTAAGCCACCATCCACCTGCGCATTTTCATCAAGCTCTATATATCCGAGGGATTTCTTCCCACTGGATGTCAGCACTTTTCCAGTGTCGGTATGCGAAAAAGTAAGACTCCAAGGAGCTCCTCTAGAAATCGTCGCAGTGATATCTCCTGATATTAAGCGTCCACATTCATCATCAACATAGGCTTCACCCAGCCCCATTGAGTCGATGTTTAAATCGAAGTCAACTTGGTCCCTTCCGCCTTGATGATGGTCAATACGCACCCCAATGACGCCTGCCATTGGGGAACGCAGAGAAACAGCAAAAGTAGGGCGATTGAGCGTATCACCACGAGTTTTGATTTCTTTCGTTGGAACCGTTGCTCTCAGAGTATTTTGCTCAACCCATATATCGTAGGCTTCTTGACCATAGAGTTCGTGAACCCCCGGACGAGTCATCCAGAATCCATCAGTGAACTTCATGTTGTTCCTTTCAAAGACAATAACCACGACGGTCTACTCACCAAATCGCATTGTTCGCCGTTCGGCACTGCCAATGACTGGACAGTCTCACCTAAACGTGTTCCGTTGTCTCCACCTAATATGACGCGGCAATCTCCAGTCGCTGTCATTCACTTTCCATCGTCTCTAAAGTAATCTCTGTCTTTCGATCAGCCTCCACGCGAACTAAGCACGTGTGATTTCCCCAGCGCACCTTGATGGTTCCCTCGTGGGATTTTCTGGCCTGAAATGAAGCCGAAACAAGATTCCAGTCTCTCCATACAATGTCCACAATCACTCCTGGCCGAGCGATCAAACCTCTGACTGAACCTGAACTCAAAGCCGTCGGCAATGCAGGCAGCAAAACAATTTCTCCAGCGTGACTTTGAAGAAGAGCCTCGACTATTCCTGCTACATATCCTAAGTTCCCGTCAATTTGGAAAGGGGGATGTGCCGCCAGAAGATTAGGATAAAGACCACCTGCCCACTGGCCTTTTTGTCCTGCAGCGTCACGCAAAAACAGATCAATTAGTTCATCTACACGGTCCGAGCATCGCAACCTTGACCAAAGTGATGTCTTCCATGCCAAGGACCAACCTGTTGAATCTGCGCCGCGGCGGTCCAAGCTTTTAGCCGCCGCCACTTCCATTGCGTCAGTCGCTTGATCCCCTGGATAAATCGGATACAAATGGCTGACATGGCGATGATGCGGATCAGACTCCTGAAAAGGTTCGCTCCATTCCAGC
>DAIOFF010000263.1:0-3155 GCA_036745855.1 Scrofimicrobium sp.
AGCCCATCTTCTTGAGCTTGTCGCGTCAGCTCATCCAAACGGCTACGCCGATCAAGCCGTTTACGCTCCCTGTTTGTTGTCAACCGCCGATCAATCGGTTCGATGCTGACTGATACGCCATTGAGACACGGCGTTTCCCCCCTAGGCACCGCAATCCCAGAACTGCATGTCCTGGAACTATCAAAAGAGGAACTCTTGGACTCGTAGAGAACTGTGGACGTAAGCAGCACAGATATCCTCCAAAGTTTGCTCTATAACACGAATACCTATGCATACGGCATAGGCATTCGGAGTCGGTGCGCGGGACCCTATTGCGTTTCGCTCAGCCCTAGCTGCCGAATGCATATTACTAAATGCCGCGTGCCTATTTCAACCAATCGACTAGCCTCACATAAAGGGCCCTTTAGTGTGGATGCACTGCTACACGTTTTATTCTTAATGTTCTGAGCGGAACTTCCAAAATTTGGTTTTAATGTATCCAGTTCACGGGAGGACACTGCATCTGTTGGACAAGATAGTTATATTCTCTGCGAGGAATCGCCTAATGTGTGTCATTGTTGCCCCGCGAGCTAGAAAGGGCGAACGGATCTTTTCTTGCTTTTGCGAGTTGGCTCACGCGCCCTTTACTGATACCCATGAGCGCTGCGGCGTCAGTGGTGGATAGTCCTTCAGCAAGAAGGGCAGCAACGGCGCGCCTGGACTTTGCTGCGGCATCATTTACGGCGGCCTGAGCGGCAGCAGCGGCTTCACGCGCAGCGATAACGTCATTTCTTGCTTTGTCGGAGGCTGGGACAATGATGACTTCCCAGTCACTGTGATCAACGTCTTCCCACACCGTGTCCATATAGTCACGGACTTGTTGCACCCCATTTTTAAGGCGGCGAACTTGAGTCCAGCAGTCATCTTCGTTCCAGAGCTCCCAACCGCCGCTCCATTTGCGGGCGGTAATTGTTACAGTATTCATTTGCTCGCCTCCTTGATAGTTTAAGTGCTTTGTCCATTAGTCATGGTGAGATTTCCTGATGTAGATAATTAAGCCTTGCACTGCCCCGTACGTCCGTACCTAATGTAACGTACTGCACCAACGTTGCGGATTCACCGCCCTCGTGTTGCGGATCCCAAAGTTGTAGCCGAGCAAGTACCACAGACCCGATCCTTGCCTTCAAGCAATTGCCCACACTGGGCGTACAGAAAACCCCGTGACCAGGATGGTCACGGGGGCATTTGTGGAGACGTGGGGAATCTACGCTTCTGGCCCTACTACCTCGACAAATAACCAACCGCCTTTGCGACCTGCTTCCTATGTGTCACTTGGATTGTTCCCGACGCTCATTTCTAAGAGGGGCGCGTGGTTCAAGTACCCGTCCTAACGGTGCCGAGATTGTATCCCACACGTCCATTGCAACATACTCATGCCCAGAAGCAACACGTTGTAATAGCCCAAGATTTTCCATGTTTCGAAGTGCAACTCTCGCTGATTGGCCAGTGATGCTTAGTCGGCGCGCAAGTCGACTAGCGTTGAAGAAAGGTTCGGCGACCATTTGCTCTGCGATTGACCGCATCGTACTGCTCTTCGGATTATTCTCCACGACGATTCTCAAGCTATCGTCCCGCACGGCAAGCAAGCGGTTCACTCTTGCAACAGCATCTTGGGCAGACTCAGTAACTCCTCGCGCAAAAAACCGAACCCATTGATCCCATGCCCCAGTAGCACTAAGTTCTGCTAGTCCCTCTTGATATGATTCTCGATGCCGCTCAAACCAAGGCGATACTGAGAGGATCGGGGCATCGAATAGCCCAGCTTTCATCAACTGCAGTATTATCACCAACCTGCCAATTCGGCCGTTGCCATCATTGAATGGATGCAGTGTCTCAAACTGATAATGGGCCATCGCCGCACCAATGACGGGATCACGCTCATCTGGCATATTTATCCACTCAATGAGGTTGTTTAGAGCTGTCTCGAGACCCACTCCTGGAGGCATTGGCACAAAACGGGATTCTTCAACGGTGCCAAATGGACTCCCGATGACAACCGGCGTGGAGCGTAATTTACCTACATCTTGTGACTCTGAGTTGGTTCCTTCTACCAAACGCCGATGAATCTGACAGAGCAATCCGACCGTTATACTTGCACCACTCTGAATCATTTCATATGAGTTATTCGCCGCGAACCTATAGTTCAACACCTCAATCAGATCCCGGCTTTGCGTAAATGCGGAGTCCTCGTCTTCAATTCCCAAAACGTCCTCAAGTGGAACGAAAGTTCCCTCAAGTGCTGAGGTACTCTGTGCTTCTCTCGAAAGGAGGGGTGCCATGAAAATCTTTGCGTCTGGAACCTGTCTAGATGCCTGATCGAGTCTTGCGATAGCCTGGTGCGCGGCGACAACCTCGTGCCATGTTTCCCCAGAGAGTTCTGGTTCTCTGCTCAAGGGGTCCGGCACAAACGCAAAATGGTCGTACTTCCTCCCAGAACGACCATCTGTTCCACTTAGTGACACCAGGCTGCCGATTGGACTCTTCTCAAACCGCCGAATATCCATGACGCAACTTTAGAGGCATCCAAGTTACATTGTCTACCTCAAACGCAACTTTAGGTATCTCAAAGTTGCGTCATACTCGTACGCACGAACGCAAGGTTGCCTCCCCGCATCCAAGGCAAGCAATTCAGAAGATTCATTCAATTCTGACGCATACGTCGCAGATATCGGAGCGGCGCTACTCGAAGGACTCGATTCCTTCCAAGAGACGTGTCCAGACGTTGAATGGGCGTGCTTTATTTCGAACATCGAAGCCAACAATCCCTCGCTCATCTATATGACGGAGCAAATCACCGAAGACGATAAAGAATTCGGCAGGCACGTAGGAATCGCGATCTTCAACTTCGTTGGGCCACAATTTCCTGATCTCGAATGGATTGAAGTCCGCAATGCGTCTGGATCAACAATTGAAACGTGAACCGAGGCATCGCACTACTGACCCCACTACCTCACTATATAGCTTTCAGCGCTTGCGGCGTGCCCTCTATATGCTTTTAGGTGTCAATAGCCAGCCGTTATGCGACCAGTTCTTGAATCTGCTCGAAACGCTCATCATCCAAGTACTGGAAGCTTTGCGGGGCAGCCTTTACGCCTAGGTCTTCGTGCAAGTCCAGG
>DAIOFF010000264.1:0-3145 GCA_036745855.1 Scrofimicrobium sp.
TACAGACAATTCATAAAATGAAATCGAAAGCAAAGATAGACGCAAGTGTGGGGTTCCTGTCGTAACGCTCAAATTGCGACACAGCCAACTGGGAAACACTCATCATGGTTATCGGCAATCTATTTTTTGCCCTGCCAACGAACCGGACTCGTTATGTTTCCCGCCACTATACTTTCCTGAGACGCAGGAAAACTAGAGCATAGATGTTCTCAGAAATGACCCTGAGGAGAACACGCAGCATGTGTTATAATGCGGTTTGATGAAAGCCAACGGGGGTCTATCAGGCGAAACACGGAAACCAGCTGGGGTAATTTTGCTGGCCGTTCTTGCCGTTATGTTTTCCGGAGCTTTTAGAGTCTGGGAGTATGGAAGACCGCTTCAATGGTGGGGCGAGACTAGTACCCCGGGGACCTATAAACGAAACCTCTTGGCAAAACAGGAACACGACGGTCCTGTTATTGATCCGTGTATCGGAATTGTCAGCGAAGACGAGTGCAACCCTGCACCCCGTGAATTCCTGAGAATGAGCCTCGTATATATCAATCAGTCATTTTCATCTGAAGAACTCAAGTACAGAAAGAAGCCCCTATGCGCACATTCAAGACACTAGGAACGGCGCTGATGGCATCCGCACTCCTCCTAGCTTCAGCATTGTCTTCACCGGCAGTTGCAGCCGAACCTGAAGAAAAATTGAACGTGGTGCTACTTGGTGACTCTTATTCCTCTGGCAATGGCGCTGGCAGTTACGACCGAGGGAAAAAGGAAGCATATCGAAGCTCGGTTAACTGGGCTCAAAATTATGTTTCCTCATTGAATGCTCAAGGCGTTCACACTACCTTCAAGAACCTCGCACACAGCGGTCACAAAACAACACATCTTTTGGAAAAAGGCGGTCAGATAGACAATGTTCCTTCGAATACCGACCTTGTAATGCTAACCATCGGTGGAAACGACATCGACTTCGGACAAATCGTAAAAAAGTGTTTCACCGCAGTTCTTCGAGATCCAACGTCCTGCCAAAAATACGTGGACGCAGCTCAAGAGGGCCTTGACGGAGTCATCGACCAAACTGAGAAGATCTTTGCCAGGCTCTCGGAACGACTTACCCCTGGCGCTGAAGTAGTTCTGGTTGGGTATCCCCTTCTAAGCACTACTCGCGACTATCGGCTTGTTCGATGCATTTCTTACAGTGCACATAAGCGCTGCTCATCCTATGTGACCTATGATGCAGGTGCCAAAGTTCGTGCCCTTGGCCAAACCGCCACCCATGCGCAACAAGCATTGGTTGACAAGTGGAACACTGCGAACTCAATGAAAGTCACGTATGTCGATAGCATCATGGATGCTTTCGCCGGGCATGAACCAGATCCGGCGTTGCACAAAAGGAATGACTACCGGTGGGTGAATGAGTTCACAGAGACGGAGGGCGACCTCGGCACTGACGGGAAAACTCGTGGAAGACCATCTCTAAACTGGAACAATTGGTATCATCCCAATATTTTGGGCCACAAAATGATTGCAGTTGAGGTCGAGGACAAGATTGGCATTCCAGCGTCTGCACAAATTATTGGCGACCGCAGCGAAGACATTGACATCGTGTTTGCTGTTGACGCTACTGGGCCTGCGGCAGGAGCAATCGATACTTTGAAAGAAAATGTTAGTACGATTGCCGAGCAGATCCACGCACAGAGTAATTCGTATAGGTTTGCGCTTGTCACCTATAGGGATCACGCTGATAACGGGGAGGATATGGCCCACTCTCCCCCGAAACTTGAACTCGGATTTACCTCTGATATAGCGGCATTTGAAGAGGCCCTCGCGAATATCAAAATTGATGACGGTGAAGACACAGCACAGTCGGATTACAGCGGCATCATGGAAGACCCTCAACTCGATTGGCGACTAGGCGTTAAGAAGATTGCTATTGCACTTAGTGATACGCACCCAAAGGACCGAGAACCAATTACCGGCTTTGCTCAAAGCGCGGCAGAAATCGCATTCGATATCGACCCGGCAGAGATTTATGCGATCAACAACAACTTTTTAGCGTCAAGTAGTAAAGACATTCCAGAGTTGATCATTGAAACAATCACCACCGCATTAGATAAACCATTTAGTTGGTTGCAAGGCCCAATAATCGGCACCATTAATACCTCCGTAATACTTGACGCCAGAGGCTCCTACGCCGCTAACGGTCCCGTGCAAACCTACGAATGGGATTTTGATGGCGACGGAGAATACGACCTAACCACGTCAGACGGAATCACCGAACACACCTACACTGAACCTTTTGAAGGCGTTGCAAGCGTCCGAGTGACCGCTGCCGATGGCAGTTCATCAGTTGGTTCCGCACCCGTGTCGATAACTGTCGAACCGGAGCCAGAACTCGAACCCGAACTACAACTAGATCAAGAAGGCGTTTACGAGGTTCTTGATGGGGACCCATTACCATTCGAAGTCGAGCCAGGAAATGAATCTGAAGCTTCACTGACTTTATCAGTCACCGAAATAGAACAAGGCGGCACGCTCAATGTCATTGGAACCAACCTGCCGTCCAATACAGAAGTCCAGATTCAACTGATTGCAGATGCGGTCCAACTGGCGGCAACCTCGACGGATGCTTCCGGAGATTTCACGCAAGCTGTGGCAATCCCGGCAAATACTCCACCTGGAGCACACCAGATCGCTGCGATTTACTCCGACACGACCCTCTACGCAGACATTACAGTCATAAAGGCAAACCAAAATGACATCACACCAACAGATGACCCCACCAATAACCCGGCAGAATCACCAAGTGAACCATCTAATGCTCCGACAGGTGTGGCCGCTTCCGAAAACGAGCAGGGAAACAGATTAGCTAACACCGGAGTTGATGGCACCACTCTAATGTCCTTGGTAATGGTTTCGATGCTGCTCATCTTCATTGGTGTCTTTGTGCGGAGGTCCAGCAAAGGTCCCAAAGCTTGACTCATTGCGGTTTGGGCGGCGCGATTGCGACAACCATGACGAGTGGTTGCCACCCGGCCGGGCACCAGACCCTTTGGACATTTCGTGCTTGTTCAGGAGGTTGAGCCGTCGCGGTGCCTGCCTATGCGATGGATGGCTAGGTGGGTCTGTCTGCAGCCGTCCTCACTCTTCATGG
>DAIOFF010000265.1:0-3122 GCA_036745855.1 Scrofimicrobium sp.
GTTCTTGGTGACGTGCTTGCAGAAGTTTATGGAATCAAAAAAGCCCGCAGGGTCATTGTTATAGGGTTTGTGATGTCAATCATTGCGTCACTGACTTTTTATATTGTCCAACTTCTTCCACCTGCTCCAGATTATGAGCATCAAGAGGCTTTCGAGGCCGTGTTGGGTTTTCTTCCCCGCATTGTTGCCGCCTCATTAGTTGCGTATTTAATAGGTCAACTACTGAACGCATTCGTCCTTACCCTAATGAAGAAAAAGTGGGGAGCGGATCGGCTTTGGGTACGTTTGCTTGGTTCTTCGGTTGTTGGAGAGGCCGCCGATACGATTATTTTCTGTACAATCGCTTTCTTCGGAATATTGGTTGGCGCAGATTTTTGGAATTATGTTGTTGTTGGTTTCGTTTTCAAAATCGCTGTAGAGATTGTTTTCATGCCGGTGACATACCGCGTAATAGCTTGGGTAAAGGGAGATATGAAGAGTGTCTGAGAGTTGGATTGGTCCGTCCAAGGCGCACCAGTTTGCACCGCCGGTTGCTGATAGAGGTTTCGATGTTGAAGCCAAGTTAGAGGGCACGCAGGCACGCACGGGAGTTATTCATACTGCACATGGGGATATTCAAACCCCTGCGTTCATCCCTGTTGGTACTAAGGCAAATGTCAAGGGTGTCCTGCCTGAAATGCTCCTTGATTTGGGCGCTCAAGCTGTTCTTTCAAATGCATATCATCTTTATTTGCAGCCGGGTGCAGACATCGTGGATGCTGCGGGTGGTTTGGGTAGTTTTATGAACTGGGCTGGTCCCACTTACACGGATTCTGGTGGATTCCAGGTTTTGTCCATGGGCGCTGGTTTTAAGAAGGTTTTATCTGAAGAGTTTTCGGGTAAAAGCCCTCAGGATGCAGCGGCGGCGGCGCGCGCTATCAAGGAGTCCAGAGCGGTTGTTGACGAGGATGGCGTCACGTTTAAGAGTCATATTGATGGCTCGATGCACAGGTTTACTGCTGAAGTCTCGATGACGATTCAACATCAGCTTGGCGCTGACATTATGTTTGCGTTTGATGAGTTGACTTCTTTGCTTCACCCGTATTCGTATCAGGTTGAGTCGTTAGAACGCACTGAAGCGTGGGCGCGCCGGTGCCTTAGAAGTCATCAGCGTTTGACTGAGGAACGCAGTGATAAGCCGTACCAGCAGCTTTGGGGTGTGGTTCAGGGAGCTCAGTATGAGGATCTGCGGACTCGCGCAAGTCAAAATGTTGCTCAAATGGATGAGAACGGCCAGGCGTTTGATGGGTTTGGTATTGGTGGCGCTCTTGAAAAAGAGAATCTGGGCAAGATAGTTTCTTGGGTTTCGAAGGCACTTCCAGATGATAAGCCTCGTCATCTTTTGGGTATTTCTGAGCCTGTTGATTTTTTCGAGGCCGTCGCAGCAGGTGCCGACACATTTGATTGCGTGAATCCTAGTCGTGTTGCACGAAATGCTGCAATATATTCCCCTGATGGTCGTTTTAACGTGACTAATGCCCGTTTTCAGAATGACTTTGGTCCTCTTGTTGATGGTTGTGGTTGTTACACTTGCGCGCATTATTCGCGCGCTTACGTCCGGCACTTGTTCAAGGCGAAAGAGATTCTTGCTGCCACTTTGGCAACGATTCACAATGAATGGTTTACAGTTCGCCTGGTTGACGCCATTAGGGCTTCTATCGCTGACGGCACTTTTTGGGACTTCAAGGAAGAGATGCTGGGTCGTTTTGGTCAGAAATCTCACGCCCATAACTGAGTAGTTTTCACCTGCCGATCTGGAAACAAGGTAGCGTTCTCCTAGCGGGAGAGAAAGCAATTACTTAGGATGACGGACAATACTTTGAGGCCTAGCAGAAGGGCTTCGATTGGGCTACTGGCGGCTCTTGGTTTTTGTGGGCTGGGTTTATCAGTTACATATGCTGACCCGGCTTCTGATGGTGGGGTTGCGGGCTCTGGGACCACTGCGATATTTGAGCCGCTTCCTGTTCCTGAGGCCCGAAATGAAGCTCTCAAGAACACGCTTGATGATTTGGAGCGCTCAACTGAGGATCTGAAAACTTTGGCTACTGAGTCGGTTGGTTCTTTGTATTCCCCAGATGCAATTACGGAGGCTGAGCAGGCTGTAACGCAGGCTAAGGATTTTTTCACTTCGACTAATGTGGTGAATGAGCTGGGACTTTCTGAGACTGAAGCGAAGCCTTTTCAGGCGGAAGCAGATCAGATGGTTCGTTTGATTTCGTGGCATGAGCAGAATCTTAAGTATTTGGTTGCGCTTTGGAAGCAGGGGCAGCAAATCACCAATGATTTGATACCTATTTTTGAATATGGCGAGGGCGCTGTTGCTGTTTGGGATTTGCAGACGGATCAGCCGATTGTCCAGTGGAATGCGGATACTCCGTGGACGCCAGGTAGTACTTACAAGGTTTTTACTGCGTATTCTATTTTGAACGCTATTGATAGGGGCGAAATTAGCCCTGACAATATTGCGGGCTGGGATCTTGATGGTTGTTTCTATGACATGATTTTGGTTTCTGATAACAACTGCGCAGAAGATTGGCTTGGTACTTATGGTTTTGATAGGGTCGAGGCCGACGCGCATGCTATTGGGGCTAATAATACTTTCTTTGAACCTGGCGATTTAAAATCTACTGCGAATGATCTGTCACATTTCATGGAAAAGCTATATGACGGCACTATTCTTTCGGATCCTATGCGTGAGTATTTAATTGAGGATCTTTACACTCACATGCATCGTTATGGTATTCCGTCTGTAATGCCAGAGACTGATCGGGTTTTCAATAAAGTTGGTTTTGTTTTTGGATACATGAATGATACGGCTATTGTTTACACGCCGCATGGAGATTATGCAATCACTATCATGACTAATTATCTTGATTGGGAACAGGTTCGTCAGGGTGCGGTTGTGATTCGTCAGGCTCTTGATACACCATTGGACGTTGCTCCCCCAGGTCCAAAACCTGAGGTCACTGTGCAGGGGGAACCGCAGCAATCATCTGACAACGCATCTAAATCTGGTGGTGAAACCCCTGCTGCCACTGGTACTCCTTCTACAGAGGCACCCCGAACTGAGCCTTCCGAACCCG
>DAIOFF010000266.1:0-3115 GCA_036745855.1 Scrofimicrobium sp.
CGTGAAGACTAAATTTAATGAAGGTTTTTCCGCAGTATATGGCGCGTGCGGCAAAGATTTGGAGGTGTGCCAGTTTGGTAAAGCAAGTCGAAAGTGGCACAGTTGAGTAGAAAATAAGGGGACCCAAGAAGGGGAGACGCAACGTGTCAGACATTCATCGCGTCGCCAAAGAAGCGGGCGTTTCGATAAGTACGGTGTCGTATGTCATGAGCGGAAAGCGCTCGATTTCTGAGCCCACAAAGCAAAGGGTCCTTGAGGCCGTTGACCGGTTAGGTTACAGGCCAAATGCTCGTGCAAGTATGCTGGCATCAGGGCGCACGCGCCTTTTGGCGCTTTCTCAGCCGTTTCATCGCTCGACCCATGCACCCACTTATATGACATTCATCCTTGAGACCTCGTTAGCTGCACGCGAGCATGACTATGATGTTGTTTTGCTTGCAGAACAAGATGCGGCCTCGGCAATCACGCGTATTACTGGCTCAGGCCTGACGGAAGGCACAATTGCTCTTGATGTGGCTCCTGATGATGAGAGAGCTAGTCTTGCCAGAGAAGGCAAAAGCCCAATGGTTTTCATTGGAATACCCGAAAATGCCGAAGGCCTTATCTGCGTTGACTTTGATTTTGAGCGTGCCGCTGCAATGGCTGTGGCAACCATGGTTGGTATGGGACACAAGAGGCTGACATTAGTTGGACAACCTGCCATTGCTTACCAGACATCCCACTTTGCTAAGCGGGCGCGGGATTCTTTCTTGGAAACAGCGCAAGCGCTTGGCGTTGAGGCGACAGTTATAAAAACCGGCGAGGCCTCGATTGATGGCCTTTTGGCAGCTGAGATTGAGGCTGGAACCACAGGACTTGTCTCTCATTGTCCAGACAATGATCTTTTTCGGGCGCTTCGAACCGTGGAGGATCTTGGGCTGCGTATCCCTGATGACATTTCATTCATTTGCGTGGCACCCAATCTAGACGTTTCGCAGCTCAAGCCTTCTTTGGATTCTTTGCCCTTACGTCCGAAAGAAACTTGCCAGGCGGCCGTGGAACTTGCGTTGTCAGCTCTTGAGGGTGATGTCCAGCCAGGCGTGCGCCTTATTGAACCAATCTATGAACCAATGGGATCTGTGGCAACCAAACTTTAGAAGTCTTTCCATTTTTGCGAAGCGTTTCGACAGCAGATACACTTTCACTGCCGATATGCCCTGGCAATTGGTGCTAACGGATTTCGGAGAGGAAAGTCAATGACAGATATGCTTTCACGGTTGGCCAGTACGCCTTTTGGCGGCGACTACAACCCAGAACAATGGCCTGAAGAAATCTGGTCCCAGGACATGCAAATGCTGGAACAAGCTTCGGTCAATACGGTAACGCTAAATGTGTTTTCCTGGGCGCGCCTTCAACCAAGCGAGGACGTTTATGATTTTCACAGGCTAGATCGCATTGTAGAGACGGTCGCGGAAGCTGGAATGTCTATCATCCTGGGCACTGCGACTGCCGCCGTACCAGCGTGGATGGCGCGCGAATATCCAGATGTGACCAGGGTAGATATCCAGGGGCGTAAACGTCACCACGGAGATCGCCAAAATGCTTGCCCAAACAGCCCCACTTACCGCAAGTATGCCGCAAGGCTGGCGGGGCATTTGGCTGAACGCTACGGGAACCATCCCAACTTGGTGCTCTGGCATATTTCCAATGAATACGGTGGATACTGTTACTGTCCGAACTGCGCGGCCGCATTCCGTCAGTGGTTGGAAAACAAGTATGAGAATATCAACCAACTAAATGAGGTTTGGGTTTCGGACGTTTGGGGACACTATTACGGCTCATTTGAAGACATTTTTCCTCCTGATTTACTTGGAGATTCAGTGGATGGTAATCGCTCATTTTTGCCAGCCGCCACTTTGGATTATCGCCGTTTTCAATCGGATTCATTGCGCGCTATTTATCGCCTCGAAAAAGAAGAAATCCGCCGCCACGATAAAGTGACGCCGACGACCACGAATTTCATGCTGGATTATCCGGTCATTGACTATTCCAGTTGGGCGGATGATTTGGATATCGTTTCGTGGGACTGTTACCCAGAGTTTGATACTGATCCTGCCGAGGTTTCGTTTTGGCATTCGCTAATGCGCGGGATTAAGGGTGGGCAATCGTTTTTGTTGATGGAGCAGACACCCAGCCGTGCAAACTGGCAGTACTTCAACACACTGAAACGGCCTGGTCAGATGCGACAAATGAGTTATCAGGCAATAGCTCATGGTGCTGATTCAATTCAGTTCTTTCAGATGCGGCGTTCACGCAGTGGTCCAGAAAAGTTCCATGGCGCCATCATTGACCACGATGGAACAACTGAGACCAGGACATTTCGGGAGGTTGCTGGACTCGGGCAAGAGCTAAAAGAGATGGGGAATCAGGTTCTTGGAGCTAAGACTCCTTCACGAGTTGGGGTCATTTTCGATTGGCAGTCGTGGTGGGGTTTTCTAGGTTCGGTTGGACCATCGCGATCTTTTGATTATTTGGCGGCTGTTCGCGATTATTATGTGGTCCTTCATGATTGGAACATTCCTGTTGATGTGATTCCCGCAAAGGCGGACTTTGCCAAATATGACGTTATTCTTGCGCCATATCTTTACATGGTTGATGAAGGTATCGCGCAGCGTTTGCGTGCATTTGCTGAAGATGGTGGACGCATCTTAGTTACAACTATGAGCGGGATAACGGACGAAAATGACCGCTGCCATATGGGTGGCGTTCCAGGCCCGTTGCGTGAAATATGTGGAGTTTGGGCTGAAGAAACTGATGCCCTTTCTCCAAAGCGTTCTTTGGCTCTTGAATGGAATGAAACGCACAATGAACCTGGTTCAGTAAGTACTCTTTTTGATGTCTTACATTTAGAAGGCGCAAGAACATTAGCGTCATATGGGGCTGGCGAATACTATTCGGGTTCTCCAGTTTTCACAGTGAATGAAGTGGGTGATGGTCGCATTTATTATGTGGCTGCCGTTCCTGATCGGTGCGCGACAAAAAACATTTTAAAAGAGGTTCTTACCGGCACTGGTATTGAAGCAATTGAATCTCCAGAGGGTACTTATTTATCACTTAGAGTCGGCGCAAATGATGT
>DAIOFF010000267.1:0-3052 GCA_036745855.1 Scrofimicrobium sp.
CTGCTCTGCATGGAGCCTGGCCCTACATAAAACAGCAACGGAGTACAGGTGCCCCGTAAGGGATTGCAGAGCATTCATTCTCAAATCAAGATGCAAAACTAAATAAACCAAATCTCGGTTCACGAGGCGGCAAATAGACGCCTCGCAAGCACACCAACTGCCTTCCAGTCTTGGCTCCATCACAGGCAATCCGTACTGGTCAGATACAGTACCAAACCGAGTACCAAAACAGCCCAAAAAACTCCAAAATGGTCGGCATCGAACTTGATCCCTGCCAATATAGGGGTGTGACACTATCAGGCCTTACCCGCCGGGGGAGTTCATCGTGGAGTCTTATGAGAAGGTGCAGGAGATGATTCGCTCTGCACTATGCCGCGAAGAGCTACGACGGAACCGACGAAGAGGCGACCTGGAATCGCACCCATCCAGGACCGCCTTTTGCAACTCCAAGCCTTCGTCGGCGACCTCAGCTCAACTCAATAAGACTTCACCTGCTGGATGGGCCAAACGAGGCATGCCTGAGCCGGTCACGCTCTAAGTGTCTTCTGCGCGATCGTCTCCCTTCGCGCAGAAGACACCGTAGTCCTTGCTTCGCAAGGCACATGAATCCAAAGTCGATTTTCCTTTTCCTCCCTTTTCAGCTAGTCAACCTCTAGAATACTCTTCAACTGCACTTCAACGCGGCATTTGTCTGTATCACTTTGGATACAAAAGTCGTGCGAACCCACGACACAAACTCCCCCAAAAGACACCCGCCTATGACTTTGGCTACCCTTTGCATTCTTATTTTGCATGGCAGGCACCTTGACCGGTAAAGTGGGCGCGTTGTCAAAAACATTTGGCCGCCTTAGCTCAGTCGGCAGAGCGTCTCACTCGTAATGAGAAGGTCGAGAGTTCAATTCTCTCAGGCGGCTCCAAAGTATTGGGGAATGGTCCCAAAGATCTCGCCACAAATAATATGCCAAATGACAGTAATGCTACTCAAGCGCCAGGCATCGCCCCTCACCTCAGGTTTTAGTGCCTCAGGTGCCCTAGGGCAACAACATAGACCCCATCAGAGCGTCGGTAGCTGGCAGGCCCGGCCGTTAACACGACCAGATTTTGCGGACTACCCTTTACGTCAGTGTTGACCTTATTGGCCAGCTTCAGTAAATTCCCGGCGGCCGTATCCACTGCTTTATCTCCCCCCATTTTCACCTCAAACGCTGCCCACCTGCCGTCTCGAAGTTCAACAACTGCATCCACTTCAAGGCCCGACTCATCCCGGTAATGGTAGACGTCTCCTCTAAGCGCCTCCGCATATACACGCAAATCATGAACGCACAAGGATTCAAATAAGAACCCAAAAGTATTCAGGTCATTCAAAAGTGAGTCGGCAGTTGCCCCAATAGCAAAAGCTGAAAGCGCAGGATCACAAAGATGCCACTTCGACTTCACACGCAGCCGCACACTAGAGCGAAGTGCGGGTGCCCACGCCGGTTGCTCCTCAAGGACAAATACCCGCCTGAGTGCGTTTAGGTATCCATCAAGCGACCGAACCGAGAGTTCGCTTTCCTCCGCAATTTTGGCTTTCGAGGCTTCTGTTGCCGTATTCCTTGCCAAAGCGCGAAGTAAGCCCCTTATTCTTCCAGGGTCTCCATTCCATTCTTCATCTGGCAAATCAACAAAAGCTGCTGATTCAAGATACTGGTCAAGAAACAAATCAGAATCACTAACTTGGCCAGTAACCAATGCAGGCCACCCGCCTCTAACCAAAAGCTCAGCGTATTCGGGCACTGTCGGGCCACCGATTCCACCGGAAGTATTGCCTTCCATTAACTCCGAAAAACTCACAGACTCTGTTGAAGCCCTGGCCTCACTCAAGGTCATCGTCCGCATAGTCACCCTGGCAAACCTACCTGCACCGCTATGCCTTATCGGCGAGTCTTTTGGAGTCGCAGATCCCGCAAAAATAAACTGGCCACTTGCTTGCCTGTCATCTATCAAGTGGCGAGCCGCATTCCACAAGTTAGGAGCTAACTGCCACTCATCTATTGCCCGAGGAGTGTCCCCTTCAAGCACTGTATTTGGCGACACCTGCGCAATCTCTGCTATTTGCGGACTCGAATCAATCCTTACAGCACTCTTGGAATGTGCTAACGCGGTTGCAGATTTTCCGCATCCCCTTGCTCCTTGAATCAGGATGCCACCGAGTGAACGTAACATGCGCTCGACAGTGCCGTCTACCGTTCTCAACCAGTACAGTTCAGAAATCGAGTTTGTCTGCATTGTTCCTCCACACTCTAAGTTTCATATAAGCATACTTCCGGTTTTACGTGACTTCTACTTCCGGTTTTACGTGACTTCTACTTCCGGTTTTACGTGATTTCTACTTCCGGTTTTACGTGACTTCTGCTTCCGGTTTTACGTGCAACACTCTTTCAATTGCGCACTCGAAGCAAAAATCCCCATGGAAGGCTAAGCCGTTGAGCCGAATTTCTGAAGTTGCCACTTCAGGAAGATTCACCAGGGATCAACCGCATCAACTCTTCGCCGCCACTGCCCATAACCTCAATCTTCGCACGCTTTGGCACTCTTGGGGCATTTTAACAATCTGTGTAGCGGCAGCATTTTCTGTGAACTCATACAGGAGTCGTTATACCAACAGGGCCTGCCAAGTTTGTTGATGCCTATCTATTCCTGGTTGGATGGTCAAATGGCGTCAACAACAGTAAGAAACCTGGGCGAAGACGTAAAGCGCCGCCTAGCTGCACAAGCGAAAACCCATGGTCGTTCGACGGAAGCCGAAGTACGCGATATTCTGACACACAATGTTTGTCGCCCAAATATCGCGGTAGCCCTGATGCGTTCCGCACAAAGTGTCGGCGGAATTGATGATCTTACAGTTCCCCCACGTGATGACGTTGCACGGGTGGTGGATGTCGATTGATCGTCCCTGATACAAATGTCATATCAGAGATATGCCCACCCACGTCCTGACCCAAATGTCGGCGCGTGGATCAGTTTTTTGGAGACAATGACATCGCTATCACGTCAATTACCATGGCAGAAC
>DAIOFF010000268.1:0-3042 GCA_036745855.1 Scrofimicrobium sp.
ATGAGAACACCACGAAGAGTGGTTTCATGAATGAACTTCGCTGGAACCAGGCTTACTACCATTTGTCGCGGGGTTTGTAGAAGCCTCGTATAACTTAAGTTGAAAATAAGAATGGAACTGAGAGCGAAGAGGTAGTAAGTGCGTGTTTCCTGATGTGGGGCCCTTATGTACAAATATCGTTCGTTACACGATTGGTACATAGGTGCCGCCACATCAGAAGAATGTGAATGCTAACATAACAGAAGGTCCTAGAGAAGAATCAGACTCGTCCCGGTAGTATCTGGGCCTGCGTCGTTGGCGCGTTGCCAACCAAATTCAAGGAGGAATTTATGATCTCACGTAAGGGATTCCGAAGTATGGCAGTTGCCACTGTGGCAGGTCTCGCTATGCTTTCTTTAGGTGCTTGCGGCGGCTCGGATGGTGCCACTAGCGGCGAGCCAACAGGTGATGAGACAACAACCAGTGGTGACAGCGGCGGTGATACCGGCGATGCCAGTGGTGACATGGTTGTTGTTGGATATTCGCAGTTGGGCGCAGAATCTGGCTGGCGCACCGCAAATACGGAGTCCGTCAAAGCGAGTCTCACGGCTGAAAATGGTTTTGATCTGACCTTCGTTGATGCACAGCAGAAGCAAGAAAATCAGATAAAGGCACTGCGTGACTTTGTTGCGCAGGATGTTGACATCATCGCATTTTCTCCGGTGATTGAGACTGGCTGGGATGAAGTGCTTCAAGAGGTAAAGGACTCTGGAATTCCAGTGATTCTGGTCGACCGCAGCATCGACACTACAGTTGAAGATGCCTTTGTTACTCACATCGGATCTGACATGTACAGTGAAGGCGAAAAAGCTGGTGAATGGGTGAAGGAAAACTACCCTGATGCCAAGATTTTTGAGCTTCAAGGAACAATGGGGTCTGGTCCGCAGATTGACCGCCAGAAGGCATTCCAGGATGTGGTGGGCGAAGACAAGATTGTTGGACGTGCATCCGGCGACTTCACCCGCGCACAAGGCAAGACCACAATGGAAGCGGCTTTGCAGACCTATCCAGACTTGAACCTCGTCTACTCACACAACGACGACATGGGCTTGGGTGCAATTGAAGCCATTGAAGCGGCGGGCAAAGTTCCAGGTAAGGACATCCAAATTGTCACTATTGATGGTGTTCGCGATGGACTACAGGCCCTAGTCGATGGCAAGTTCAACTTCGTTGTAGAGTGCAACCCTGTGTTCGGTGAGCAGCTTGGGGAACTCATGAAGAGCATCGTGGCAGGTGAAGAAGTTACTGAATCAACGGTTGTCGAAGACAAGACATTCGATCAGACCATCACCCAGGAAGAGGTCGATGCGCGCCCCTACTAGTGCGGGAGGCCGTTGACAATAACTCAAACTAATGCGGTTCGGTGCATGCGTGTACCGAACCGCAAATTAACATCTTCATAACACTCAAAGGGGAGGACACAATGTCCATGGCGGACAACGTAACCTCTGCCCCAATCGTCCAAATGACGGGAATTTCCGTAACGTTCCCAGGTGTAAAGGCACTTGATAATGTTGATTTTCGGTTATTCCCTGGTGAAGTGCATGCCATTATGGGCGAAAATGGTGCGGGCAAATCTACGCTGATTAAGGCCTTGACAGGTGTAAATCAACTTGCAAGTGGAAGCATTACGGTTGATGGCGAACCTTACGTGGCGTCAAGACCTGAAGACTCTATGGCAAGGGGTATTCAAACTGTCTATCAAGAAGTCAATCTTTGCCCCAATATGACGGTTGCTGAGAACGTCATGCTGGGGCACGAAGTACGGTCAGGTTTTGTGATTAACTGGCGCGCGACCAGGCGGATTGCGCGGGAGAACTTGCGTCGAATGCATTTGGATATTGATCCTCGTTCGGAACTTTCCTCCCATACGATTGCAGTTCAACAACTGTGTGCAATAGCAAGAGCACTGGTGGGTGAAGCCAAAGTTTTGATTCTTGATGAGCCAACTTCCTCTTTGGACCGCGAAGAGGTAGATGAACTTTTCGCAGTGATCAGGGAACTGAGAGAATCGGGGGTGGCGATTCTCTTTGTGTCGCACTTCCTTGATCAAGTGTTTGAGATTTCGGATCGGATGACTGTCCTGCGAAATGGGCAGTTCATTGGCGAATATATGACATCAGAACTTGATAGGCGTTCTTTGGTCGAAAAAATGGTTGGACGCACTGTCGCTGAACTTGACGATATTGCCCAGGGCGCTGACAAAGTGGCCGATGCGGATAATCGTGAGGTAGTCCTAAAGGCCGAAGGGCTTGCCAAGACGAACTCTGTTTTCCCGTTTGATTTGGAAGTCCATGAGGGGGAGATTTTCGGGTTCGCAGGATTGCTGGGGTCAGGTCGAACAGAAGCGGTTCGATTGCTGTCCGGCGCTGATAGTCCTGACCACGGTAGGCTGCAAATTGATGGTGTACCAGCGAAGTTCGCATCGCCTCTTGCAGCACTAAAAAAGGGTGTCGCATATTCGACGGAAGACCGAAAGAAAGAGGGGATCATAAGTGATCTCTCGGTTAGAGAAAATATTGCACTCGCGTTGCAGTCTATCCGGGGGGCATTCCGACCGATCCCGAAGGTTGAGCTTGATGGAATAGTTGACAAGTTCATGAATGCGTTGAACATTCAACCGCGGAACCCAAACGCGTTGATTAAGAACCTGTCTGGGGGAAACCAGCAGAAAGTGCTCTTGGCTAGGTGGTTAGCTACTAACCCAGAGCTATTGATTTTGGACGAGCCGACAAGAGGTATTGATGTCGGAGCAAAGGCTGAGATTCAAAGACTTGTGGCTGACTTAGCGAAGGACGACACGTCTGTCATTTACCTTTCTTCCGAATTGGTGGAGGTCGTGCGTCTTTGCGGTCGCGTCGCCGTTATGAGGGACCGGCACATGGTGGCCACACTGGATCGAAGTGAGAAAGCACTTTCCGAAGGCGACATCCTTGAAACTATTGCAGAGTCAGCTGCGGACTTTGATGGAGAAGGCAATGAGTAATATGGCGAAAGACCCTG
>DAIOFF010000269.1:0-3003 GCA_036745855.1 Scrofimicrobium sp.
AAGATTAATTTATTTGCGAGTTTATTGCTTTGTGTAGCAATCGTATTTTCAGGATGTAATGCCAGTAATACAGCCAAAGGTACTGGAATTGGTGCCGGTGGTGGCGCTGCAGTGATTACTTAGTGTTGATTGTTTCGAGAAGTTCGGCTGTGAGGGCCTGAATCTCGGTTGAGGCTTTGCTAGTCGGTTCGATGTCGAGTACGGTGCTGCCAATGGCTGCTGATTCGGGGTAGCTAACTCTTTGTTTGATTGATGTTTTGAAAACAGGTAGCCCGTATTCTTCTAAGGCTCCGGCAACTTCTTGGCCGATGTTTGTACCCGTGATTGCTCTAGACACGACAAAAGCTGCGTGAAGCTCTCCGTCTGTGAGTTCTTGCCGCTGTTTGATTAGGTCAACCAGGTCAGCTGTTGCCCATATGTCATAGGGGGATGGTTGGACTGGCACCAGGATCATGTTTGCGGCTTTGATTGCTGATACTGCTAAGTCTGCTGCCTGTGGGGCCCCGTCAATGATAGTGAAGTCTTTTTGAGCGATGCTTTTTAAGTCTCGGTCGATAGTTGGGCGATCGATGCCTACAACGGGAAGTGGACAGTCTTCGTTAACTGCCGCCCAGTCTCTTGCAGAGCCCTGTGGATCTGAATCGACTAGTAACACGTCATATCCTTCCAGTTGAAGTGCTCTTGCTAGATGTGTGGCGATGGTGGTCTTGCCAGCTCCGCCTTTTTGGTTCAAAACTGCGATTACGTACATGTTTACTCTTTTACTCAAAGTCTCATTTACTCATATGAGTGTACACGTATTTGAGTAAATGAGTTGAGTGGGCTTTATTTCGCCTTCTGTGGCGTGGTCCCCCGAAACGTGTATAAGGCCCGGGTATTGCGGATGTTGATCAAACTTCTCCGAAAATTATCCGGGCCTTGTGTTCCTGATTGTGGCTATATCTATTTGGATGTAGCCTCTCCGAAGTTCCGGGGGTGCTCACGTTTACTCTGTGAGTACTCCCTATAAGTCCGAATTGCTAGGAAAGGTCATTCAGGTTGATGTGGTGTGTGGGTCTGAGGAATGTGGGGGTGTTGAATGAGATTTTGGCAATGTTGGTGTGCCTGGTGATACTACTGTTGTTATTGGTGTATTGGGCTTGTGTTTATGGTTTGGTATTATGACGTGTCTATTTCGTATGTTGGACATTTTTGACTGATTAGGGTGTTATTGAATTGGAGTTTTCAGTGCTAAAGAACACAGCGGGGTCGATTTCGAAATAGGCTGCGAGTCCTTCTATGACTCGTAGTGAGGGGGAGGCTTGGCGTCCGGGTCTGCCATTGCGTAGGGCGCCGAGATAGGCGGGCTTGCAGTGATATCCGTGTTCTTCGAGCCATGATGAGACTTCGACGTTTGTAATTGTGTGTCCGCGTTCTGCGCTGCGTTTTTCGAAGCAGCTGTTCAATTTTTGTTGAAAACATTGTGCGATTCTGTCTCCGGGCTGTTGAGCGGGACTATTGTTTTCCCGGGCCATGAATTATGCTCCTATGCTGTAGGCATACTGTGTAGTGGTCCTGGCTTGGGAGAGTTCCATTTGGTTCCTTACGGGCAATGTTTGATGTTAAGCATAGCTAGGGACACGATAGAGCAATGTGCGGAAGGTATGTGCAGTGTTTCCTGTACGTTTTGCATATGGCACCGGAATCGTGGAGGTGATATGAATGACCGATGTTCGTGTGAGTGACCAAGAAGTTGATGTTTCTGAGCAGCTTTTTGAAGGGGCGCAGCGTGCGCGTGAGTATGACGAAGCCCCTGAAGAAAGGCTTGTGGAAAATGGCGCTGAGGTGGTGGGCGCTGAGGATTTTGAGTTGCATGTTGAGTCAGAGGTTATAACTGACGATTCTGATTTTGTGGATCAGCAGGTGGTAGTTGATCCAAATGAGTATCAGTATCCGGTTTATCAGGAGCCTGAGCCGCAGGTGCAGCCTTCTGTTCCTCGGGCGGAATTGCGTGCTCCGGAGAAGACGGTTGGGGTGCGCGCCACGTGGGGTAAACGTGGGGTGTTGAATAGGTTTGGGTTTCGTTTTCGGCCTGGGCAGATAGAGACTGCGCATTTGGATGAGGTGCGTGTGATTCGGCAGGCGACGTGGACGCGGCCTGTGCGTAATTTTGGCGGGTAATACGAAATCGAGTGCGAAAACGCCAGCTACGGTGATTTTGGGGGGTATTTTTGCCTCGATTCGTGGGGGCATGGTTGCGGCGTGGGAGTCTGCGGAGTCTGCGGGGACATTGACGCGGCGGGCTGAAGGGTTTCCTGAGCGTGGGGTTTACGAGTTGTTGCGTGATGCTGATTCGGTGACGAATGCGGGGATTTTGGGTGGTTATACTCAGCCGCAGACGTCGCATTTGGATGTGATTGGGTCGGTTAGTGAGCATCCGTTGCTTGAGGCTGATGATATTTTCAGGGTGGCACAGATTCTGGATCGTGATTACCGGATTTGTGTGATGGACACGGGTAATGTTTTGCGTTCTTCTGCGTTTGGGGCGTCTCTTGCGCTGGCCGATGTTTTGGTGATTCCGGTGGTTTGGTCTGGGGTTGATACTGCGTTTGCGGCGCTTGATTTGATTGAGAAATTGGAAAGTTCTGGTAATGCTCATTGGCAGGCATTGGCGCAGAACGCGATTATTGTAACGAGTCATGATGGTAGGCCAGAGTCAAAGGAGACGATGGAGAGGATTTCATCAGCGTTACGTGCGTGTACTCATCGTGCGATATTTGATGTTCCGTTTGATCCTCATATTGCCCTTGGTGAGCAGATTACTTTGAGTGCGTTATCGCGGGAGTCTATGTGGACGTGGACGACGTGTAGTGCTGAGGTTATTCGAACGCTTCAGGACATGGTGCAGTAGATGGGTGGGGTTAAGCCTGATACAACGCTTTTTGAGAAAATTGCAGGGGAGTGGAATCTTCTTGTGTCACTCATCCCTTTTGGTACTTGCAAAAAACAAAGACGAAGCATACC
>DAIOFF010000270.1:0-2988 GCA_036745855.1 Scrofimicrobium sp.
CCTCCAAAGTCCCCGCTACTTCACTAACTCTAACAATCGCAGCATTTTGATTCGCCAAGATCAGTAATCGTTACTTGGTCCATGTCAGTGAATGCTTTATTTTCGCCTGCCATTACCCAGATGAACTCATAGTTGGTTGTTCCAACCCCGAAATGCATCGACCAGCTTGGTGAAATTACCGTATCTTTATTTGTCAGCGTCATTGCCACAGGTTGATCTGCTTTGCCCATGAAATGCTGAACACGGTGCCCCTTGGGGAGACCAAAGTAGCAATAAATCTCTGTCCTACGGTCATGAATATGAGGTGGCATGCTATTCCATACTGAACCAGATACTGGCGAAGTTATCCCAAGTACCAGTTGTGATGTTTGCACTTCACCGTCCTCGTGCAAATGTTTCGCGATCGTCCGCACGTTGGAGGTCTCTGGACTTCCCGCATCCGACAGATCTGCGTCTTCATACTTCACCAAACGTGTCGGCCATGTTGTATGTGAAATTGCGGAGGCCAGGAACATGTCTGCTCCCTCTTCATCCGAATAGAAAACCACTTCCTTCACGCCGCGACCGATGTAGAGAACATCCCGATAATCGAGGGCATACTCGTTGCCGTCAACCGATACCTTGGCTGGAGCACCGATGGAGACGACGGCAAGCTCTCGCCGCATACAAAAAAAGTCTGCCCTCAGTTCGTCTGGATTCGGCAATGGCAGTGGTGATCCTGGAGATGGCACCGCTCCCCCAACAATCATGCGATCTTCATGACTATAGACAAGATTCACCTTGTCCGCTTCAAAAAGGGAACTCGCTACGAAACGATCTTTCCTTTCTTGATATTCAAGATTGAGCGCATCATCGGGGTGAGTTGCGTGACGGATTTCCATTGTCTTCCTTTCTAAGTGGATGCAGTACCCGTATTGGCACTACGAAATTACGTTTTGTGGTCTGCCCGCATAAAGAGCAATAGTGTTGAGCGCAGCGGTCTCAAAAACACGATCAGCTTCGTCCGTGTGGAAGGCCACATGCGGTGTAACCACGCTGTTCACATCCGCGGAGGGTAGTTCCTTTTCTGAGGGCGGCTCTACCGGGTAAACATCAATTCCTACGCCGAACAGATGTCCCTTGTTGACGAGGTCAATCATGGCGTAATGGTCCACTACCTCTGCCCTAGCATTATTGACGAATATCGCACCTTCCTTCATAGAGGTAAGCAAGTCTTTGCTGACTAGACCAATAGTGTCTGGATGTTGTGCAAGATGCACTGATACAACATCACTGCTCGCAAAAAGTTCGGGAAGCTCAACATAGTTCGCCCCAAGCTCTTCATCCATCGCAGGCTCATGAGGATATGTCCAATAGACAACTTCCATTCCGATCCCACGTGCCATTGAGATCAACCGTTTGCCGATGGCTCCAGCACCAACCACTCCAAGGATCGAACCTTGAAGTTTCATGCCTTTCTTCTTTTCCCACACACCGTTTCTTATGTCACGATCTGTTTCGGCGAGGCGGCGTGCCACACCGAAAATCAATGCCATTGCTTGTTCGGCAACCGACTGACTCGCAAAGTCAGGAACATTCGTAACTGTCACGCCACATTCTGCCGCTTCCGTCATGTCAACAAAACGTACGGCACCCGTTCCCACAAAACTAATGTGTTTCAATCGTGGATTTGCGCGCATTAGGCCGGAAGGAACAGGTCCTTGGTCACCGATAACGTAGAGTGCGTCGTATCCGTCTGCCTGTATTATCGTGTCCTTTGCGTTAGCAAAGTTACCTTCGTACCAAGTGAATTCGTGTCCCTCAGCTTGGAGCAATGGGATTACATCCCGGTCGATAATTGGCTTGTACTGAGCTTCTGCATCAATACAGATAATTTTCATATTGTCTCCTTTGAAGTAAATAGGAATATTTGATAATTGCCTGTGTGATAGTCTTGTCTAACTGTTCTTCAATAAAGCAATTTATTGCAGTCGCACTTATTGAGCGACCCAACGATTAAATTGATCCATTACTGTATCGAGATTTTCCAAATAATATTCACTATCCTGCAAGATGGCATCTGTGACATTTGAGCCAACAGGCAAGAAAGGTTGCACCTCTTCAGGGAAATCGTTCGGTTCAATGCCTTTAGTTTGAGCCGGGATTGGCGTAGGAACCTCTGTGGCTAACGCAATTTGACCATCAATATTTGTGACGACTGACTTCAAAAGTTCCTGCGCCGCCACTCCATTTGGAGCATTTGCAGGAATAGCCCACACACTGTTTGAATACCCGCCTTGGCTCCAGGAAATTGTCATTGGAAAGTTGTTTTCCACTTTAGCAGTAAAGGCCCTATTTGCCCAAAGAATTCCAATATCGCATGATCCATTTTCGAAGGACTCAATAGATTGTGCTCCTGATGTCCACCAAACAATGTCATCCTTTATTTCATCAAGCTTCAACAATGCCCTATCTACATCTAAAGGATAAAGATCATCCGGTTCAACACCATCAGCTAGCAAAGCAGCTTCTAGCGTCCAACCGTATTGCGGATTATTGAAAAAACATCGTTTCCCTGGATATTTGTCTAAATCCCACAAATCAGCCATTGACTCTGGACTGCTGTCATATGCTGATTCGTCCCATGTCAAAACCATCCCAAAGGTACCGACTTCAATCCCATACTCGTTGTAAGTTCCATCAACCAACTTGTCAACAGGCACGACACTTGTATCAATTGGTGTTAGATATCCATTGTCCGCAGCAGTCCTGGCATCATTAACCGTCGGAAACCAAACCAGACTCCAAGGAACCTCACCACCGGATTCGGCTGCAGCCATGAATTTCGTTGCGGCTTCGTTGTAATCGTCAACTACACTGACGCCTGTCTCCTCTTCAAAATCCTTTGCAAGAGTCTTTTTAAGTACTTCAACTACCTGACCACCAGAGGTGTCATACAGCAATATCTCTCCTGAGACTCCTCCCGCTTCCCCTTTTCCGCTCGATTCA
>DAIOFF010000271.1:0-2976 GCA_036745855.1 Scrofimicrobium sp.
GTTTTGCCCGCGCGTATGCGTCCGCGGCTTCTTCTAGTGGGAATACGTCTGTAATCAGGTCTTCGGCGTTGAAACTCCCATCAGCCAGCCACTGGATGGCCTCGTCAAAATCTGATGGAACGTACATGCCAGAGCTGGTCAGTGTCCGCTCGAATCTTTGCATTGACGGAAGTGGAATTGTGCGATCTGCGTCGGGGACGCCCATGGCTACCACGGTGCCACCCGCGACTACACGTTTGCAGGCATCCGTAATTGTTTGCTGACTAGCAACGACATCGATTACACCGGTGAATGTTTCAGAGTCAAGACAGCCTGGCTCCAAGGTGACATTTGCACCAAACTTTTCTGCAAGGTTCCGTTTCTTTGGGTCCGGTTCAATGACAGTGATTCGTCCAGCGCCCATTATGCGTAAAGCCTGGACTACTGCGAGGCCGATGGTTCCGGCACCGATAACCAGTACGTCTTCTTGATCTGACTTTGGAAGTCTGCCAACACAGTGGCGAGCGCACGTGACAGGCTCAGTAAATGCAAGAGTTCTTAGAGGGATTTGGGGTGGTGCTACGTGCACGTTTTTCGCTGGAACGACATGGGATGTTCGCGCGAACCCTGGGGCGCGAAATCCTGCCACTTGAGGTGGTTCGCAAAGGTTTGGTCGACCAGCTTTGCATGCGCGGCATTTGCCGCAGTTCATGATCGGGTCGATGACAACATGGTCTCCAACTGTCGTGTTTTGAACATCTGGCGCAACTTCAGTGACGATGGCGCAAATTTCATGGCCGGGCACGGTGGGTGCTTTTGCAAAAGGATGTTTCCCGGAAAGCACATGTAAGTCAGAGCCACATATACCCACGAATTGTGGAGCTATGCGAACTTCACCAGGCCTTAACTGTTTTTCGAGTTCCGCATCATCAGTAACTTCGACAGACTCAATGTCGTCAAATAAAACCATTTGGTTGGTGTTCATTTTATGCATCCTTTTGTTTTCTTAGCCTCGGGCAGACAACGCTTCATCGACTATTTGCCCTAGTTTTTCGAGGCGGGGGGCAGAAATGTCTGCCAGCATCTGGCCGGGATTACGGCTTCCGATTACGGAGGACCAAACTGCCCGCCCTGCAAGGAAACCGGATGCGCCAGCTAGAACCGCTTGTCGGACGGCTCCTGGGAAGAGTTCGGGTTTCACGCCTGAAGAAAGGATCACCCATGGCATTTTGATTCGTTCATTTAGGGCGGAGCACCCTTCGAACAATGTTTGGTTATCGTGATCGCCGCCGTACGGCATTTCTCCTTTGTAGAGGTCGGCACCACAATCACCTAGTTCTTCTGCTGCCAGCAAGATGGCCGCCTCTTTATCGAACTCTGCTCCGCGGCGAGGTGGCCTGACAACAGGTTCAACAATGGAGATCAGGTTCGCACTGTCACAGAGTTCTACAAACTCTGCAACCAGGTCGCGTCTTTGTGTAACCGACTCATCTGAGCGCCAAAGCACAAGCAATTTCAGTGCCTTACCGCCGACTTCTTTCACCTGGTGGGGATCAACATCATGATCAATGGACACGGAATCTACGGGAATGCCGTTTCCGGGATGGAACTTATCAGCAGCCACGATCAATGATGATTCGCGTCCAACAGTGCCCTCTTCTACTACTTGTTCGTATGAGAAATCGCGATCAACCAAAACCGCAGATGCGTGTTTTGCAAGGGTCTTGGCGGCGGATAACTTGAAGTCAGTTAGAGTTTGGTCCGTGATTGGAAGTGGACATCCGGCTTGCTTGAACATTGCTCGCAAAGCTTCACGTTGGTCGATTGCCAGCATGGCAAGACCCCCGGATGTGCGAGCGATTGGTGCCAGTTTTTCGTTGATCACTGTTGTTTCCTTTACTTCTTGGATTCTTTTGAAGATTTAATGGTGGCTTTGAGCTCTTGGAGGGACGGCACAGCCTCGCGTCCATCAAGGGCACGGCATGACAGACTGGCAGTGAAGTTGGCTGAGCGCAGCGCGTCTTCCCAGGTTTCACTTCGTAAGAGCGCCGCGATCAGGGCTCCGTGGAAAACGTCTCCAGCACCCAGTGTTGACACGATTTCTGTTTGTGAGTCGGCTGGAACAGACACAGAGCCTTGAGATTTTGCTTGGCCAATAGAAGCTGCCTCATCTGACCACCATGCATAAGAACCATTCGCGCCATCGGTAGCAACCACTGCTTTGGCACCGGCGTCAATTGCTGCTTGAACTGAAGAATCAACGTCGGCTCCATCAACACCGAAGTTCTCCAAAAGAGACTGCACTGTTGGAACGTAAAGTGTGACATATTCTAGGTCTAGACCGTGTACAGGATTTCCAGCATCAAGTGATAACGGCGCGGTGATCCCTTCTTCTTTGAAGAATTGCTTCACAGGGTTAAATCCCAGGTGATCAGTGTGAATCCAAGATGCGTTTCTTAGTAGTTGCCTTGCCGTTTGTCCTAATGTGTTCCATGCGGGCATTCGTTGGGTGCTTATTGCGCGGGTTCCAGAGCGCTGGTCGACGATGATGCAGGAGGCCTGCGTGCGGCCTTGGTCAAGAACAGCAACACCTGAAACGTCTACACCTTCATTTTTAAGCAAGGTTAATGCCTGCTGCCCAGCTGAGTCATCGCAGACTTGCCCCACAAATGAGACTGATTCTCCTTGTCGGGCAAGTACCACTGCAGCGTTCGCTGCGGGACCGCCTCCGCTGATCTGCACAAGGTTAGCTTCCACCCTGGAGTCTGGTTTTGGGTATTCGTCAACCAATGCCAATGCGTCCAGTGTTATGCATCCAACGCATACTATCTGGTGTTTTGCTTCCAACGTTTGACCTCCATGTCCTCAAAAAATGGCCTTGTAGCCGGGTAAGCGGAACCATACTAACATCGAAATGTTTGTTAAACAACATTAAAATGTGCGTAATGTTAGTTTTAGGACGAAAGTGTGATGCTTGTCGAGACGGTTTTTTCGTAA
>DAIOFF010000272.1:0-2975 GCA_036745855.1 Scrofimicrobium sp.
ACCGGTGAAGTGGGGCCAGGTAAAGCTTTTAATACTTCACAAGCACAGACTTTTAATTACAGAAATTATGGTTCCACCTATACTCACGAAGGTGAAGTTGGCGAGGCCGGATATTATCGCACCATGCTCACCTCATTTGGTGGGATAAATGTTGAAACAACGGCGACTCCCAGGGTTGGCGTTCAACGGTATACCTTCCCGGAAACACCTAACGCTAATCTTTTCTTTAACTCTGGACAGGCAAATGGGGCGGCCGGTAATGTTTCTGCTCAAATGAAGATTAGGGCTTCGTCTATTGCTATTGATGACGATGGTGTTATTACTGGCGAGGTCACTGCTCAGGGATTCTGTTCGGGCAGAGATTATACGTATAAACAATATTTTGCCTCGCAAATCGATACCCCAATTTCTTCTTTTGGTTCTTGGACTAACTCTGATGCTCAAGAGGGACGCAGTGAAGTATCAAGTAATAGTCAAGGCCTTCAGGGTATTTGGGTAACGTTGGATACGACTGAGAGCCAAGAAGTTCAGGTTTCCACCGCAATTTCGTACACGTCAGTGGAAGGCGCCAAGAAAAACTTGGAAGCCGAAGGAAAAAATGCTGATGGGACGCTAGTTGATTTTGATGAGGTTCGTGAGGGAACTCAGGCAGACTGGAATGAATACCTTTCAAGAATCAAAGCGCAGGGGGGAAGTAGTGATGATCAAACTGTTTTCTATACGGCGCTTTATCATTCGCTGACGCAGCCGTCTTTAGCAACTGATGTTGATGGCAAATATTACGGTTTTGATAATAAGATTCACACGGCCGAGGGCTGGGAGTATTATCAGTATTTCTCCCTTTGGGATACATTCAGAACTCAAAATCAGCTTTTAGCCGCGTTCTATCCAGAGCGCGCAAAGGATTTAGGCCGCTCTATTCTAACCATTGAAGCTCAGGGTGGTTGGTTGCCTAGATGGGCTTATGCTTCATACGAAACAAATACGATGGCGGGGGACCCGGTAACCGCATATATTGCCGACTTGTGGCGGTATGGAGCTTTCGATTCGGGCGAAAGTGTAGTCCTTCAGGGGGCAGACACGTTGAGCGGTGAACCGGTTTCACTTGATGAAAGTCGTGCTTTCGAGGCCGTCCTCAGGAACGTTGATGAGACGCCACCTGCTGATTCTCAGTTTGCGGGGCGCGCGGGTAATGAGAGCTACATTCCAAACGGATATATTGCCCATAATCCTTCTGCCAATAAGAAGGGTATGTCTGACGACCGGCGCCGGGCGGGCTCATCAACCATGGAGTATGCAGTTTCTGACTGCGGTGCTGGTGTAATGGCTGCAGAGCTTGGACAAAGCGATGATGCACGAAGGCTTGCTGATAGGGCTGGAAACTGGTTGAACGTTTGGGATCCGACGGTTTCTAATCAGGGTTTTGAAGGTTTCCCCAGGTCGCGCAGGACTGAGACCTCTTGGTCTTCGTTTAGTGCAACTGGCGCAGGCTCAGATTCCAATGGTTTCGAAGAAGGAACGCCATGGCAGTATCAGTTCTTGACGATGCAGGATACCCCTGGGTTTGTCAATGCTGTTGGTGGCATGGATCAGGCCATGAAACGTTTGGACACGTTCTTTGATACCAGCAAGATTTTGGATGGGACCGATGGTTGGAAGACTCTTGCCAAGAACAATTGGGTTAGTGGCGCACTGAATTATTCTGGTGCTAAGTACAATCCGAATAACGAACCTGACCTTCACGCTCCAATGTACTATTCGTATTTGGGGGAGCCCGCGAAGACCTCGGCAATAATCAGGACGGCGCAGAAACTATTTACGAATGCGCCAAATGGTGTCACAGGAAATGATGATCTTGGGACCATGTCTGCTTGGTATGTGCTTTCTGCTGTTGGCCTTTATCCAGGTATTCCTGGAACTGGAGAAATGGTGGTTATTGCGCCTAAGTTTGAACAGATTGATATTGATTTAGGGGATGATAAGTCATTCACTATTAAGGCTCCGAATGCTTCTAAAGATAAGCTTCAGTTCATTGACGCGGTTAGTTTGAATGGTGTGGCATTAGAGGACAACTGGGTAAGCATTGATGACGTTCTTGCAGGCGGCAATTTTGAGGTGACACTTACCGAAGAATCAAATGCAGATTGGGGACAGGGCGCTCAGCATAGTCCTGTACCGGTTTGTTCTTCTGAGGTGGTTTTCCGAGGCGATGAGCGCGTTGTAGCTGCCGGAGAACCTTTGGAGGGGAAGATCGGTACTTTGGTTGGTCCTGGCTCGAAACTGGAAAATGACGCAACTGCAAGCATTGAATGGGCAGATGAGACGGTCACGCCACTTGATATTTCAACTGATTTGGTTCGCGAACTGACTGTGAGTGAACCTGCGGGTCCGCGTGGTGCTGGCATTCATGAAGGAACGGTTTTTGTTCGAAGCGCAGATGGAAACCTTATTGGAGAGTACCCATTTAGTTATGAGGAAAAAGTAGGGCTCACGGCATCTGTAGATGTTCAGGGGCGCTGCGTGGCTGGCAAGGTAGTCCTTGCTGTCAAAGCCACTAATACGAATGATGCAGCTGTGGAAATGGAATGGGCGACGCCTTATGGAAGTAAGGCATTCCCTGATGTTGCACCAGGTAAAGTAGCAGCTCACGCGTTCTCCGTCAGGAATGTGACAATGGATGAGGGCAGTGCGACGTTGCGTCTCAAAGGAACTCTTGATGGAGAGTCCATCCAGCAAGAAATAAAGGCAGAAATACCTTCAATGGATTGCTCTAAGTAACTTTTAGGGTGGTTTTTGCCTCTTCTAATGTTTGTCGCCTTCTGTTGTCCTTCGCAATCAAAACAACGGAAGGCGACAAACAGGGGTTTGTGGTGAAGGAATGGGTTTTTCCATTCTTTGCGAATGTGGGTTTCGGATCTGGCGGTCGCGGACTTTAAAAATCTGGGTTGCCAAAAAGCGCAAAAATTCCGCTGTTT
>DAIOFF010000273.1:0-2953 GCA_036745855.1 Scrofimicrobium sp.
ACCCATAGGTAGCGGAGTTTGGATTCGCGACCCCTGAGGAAAGGAGTTCCTGATAGAACTCGAAGACTTCCGCGGCCTTAGCCAGTTCTTCTGGATTATCGACCCAAGTATTCTTGAATCCACCCTCTGGCTGTTCGTTTGCAATTTGAACGCCATTTTGGGCCAAGAACACGATCAGTTCTTGCGGAGAGCGAACGCCAGTTCCAGCGATCCCGAATCCTGAGGAACCGGTTTTATCCTCAATCTTCTTCCCGATCGCAAGGACTTCATCCCAGGTAGTTGGGACCTCTACCCCAGCTTCGCCAAATAGATCGTCATGAACCAGATATGCGCGGGTGGTG
Source organism: Scrofimicrobium sp. (assembly GCA_036745855.1). GTDB lineage: Bacteria > Actinomycetota > Actinomycetes > Actinomycetales > Actinomycetaceae > Scrofimicrobium. The sequence continues at coordinate 342 of DAIOFF010000273.1, forward strand.
GTTTCATAGGGGAAACCAATAATCTTGCCATCAATGGTCATTGCTGACTTTACTGCTTCTGAAACTTTATCTTTGTCTTCCCACTCATCCCACGCGGAAGAGACATCATTGAGGATTCCCAGTTTGTAGAACTCACCCACGAATTCTGGCAACCCCCAGATTGCGTCAGGAAGATTACCTCCAGCAGCGGATGAAATGATCTTGTCGCGAAGCATGTCATAAGTGAAGTTCGTCTGATTCACGGTGCAACCAGTCGTTTCCTCAAACTTGTCAATGAGTTCAAGACTTGCATTCGCTGTATCTGCACCCTCAGTCCATGAACTCCAAAATTCAATGGTCTGTCCTCCCGCGTCACCCCCGCTGCTGCCTCCGCTTTGGTCATTGCCGGAGTTTGAACAACCAGCAAGAACTAGCGAACCAAGCGCTAGTACGGTGGCTACAATTGTTGTCTTCTTCATTTCGGCCTTCCATATTCGTCGTCGAACAAACATCAGCGCCTTATTGTTTGCGCTACTACATTGACCCCACTTCACAATGATCAACGTATAGCATTTTTACATTCGACCCGCCCACCTGTCAACGACACAGTACAGCGAAACGTATATATTCCTACTCCGCCAAGACACATACAGGAAATCCAAAACATGTATACTATCTGCATTTTCACGGAAGTACACTAGTTTTCATGGCAGACTCCCACTACCATTGCCGATCGCATAGACAGTACTTCACGCGATGCTGTACGTTTATCATATGGTGATGCAATGACGCACCAGCACGACGAACCCGTCACGCAGGTGTTGTAATGAGAAAGGACCAACGTGTCTCTATTGAACTGGGGGTTCGAAGAAACCCCACTGTTTTTTGACCTATCGGATGACTCGCCTGTCACGTCATCCCTTTTCCCGCGCGCGGGAAAGAACAAGGAAATTCCAGACCAAGCACTGGTCGAAATATTGACAGTTGAGGATGGACATGGCCTAACCAACACCCGGATCAACCGCACCGCAATTGGTGATTCTTTACGTTATTCGTCACATGAGATAAGCGAATCAACCCTGATGATTCAGCAATCAACTGCCACTGGCGTTGTGGTCACAAGCAAGATCGATTGCGGACCACGCCCCGGAATCTACCGATCCACAACCAAGGTTCAGAATGATTCTTTGGCGCCAATTCATTTGCAGGCGGTATCTACGCTTTGTTTAGGTGGCATTAATGGCCTTTTGGGGCCTCGCGAAGAACTAGACATTTGGTCGGCTTCCAGCGAATGGTGCGCAGAAAGCCGGTGGTTCGCAACCCCGCTTATGTCGCAGGAAGCAATTCCCGATATTAACACACACATTCACGACCAAGCAGGTCGAGGGACATTCGCGAGGTCTAGCAGTTCTACATGGTCATCAGGTAAACATCTACCGATGGGAGCAATCTCAAACCGGGAAGATGGAAACACCTTAATCTGGCAAATCGAACACAATGGCCCGTGGATTTGGGAAGTGAACTCTCAATTTGATAAAGACAACTGGGTTTCACTATCGCTCAGCGGACCAACCGACCTGCAGCATAGTTGGCTACACGTTTTGGCTCCTGGAGAAACATTTACTAGCGTTTCTGCCTCTCTAGCCGTCGCTTCCTCATTTGACGAAGCGTTTGCACTTCTGACGAAGCAACGTCGCGATTCCCGGCATGTGCTTGCCGCAACAAATAGTCGCGGGCTTGTGTTCAACGATTACATGAATACCCTCATGGGTGACCCAACAACTGAAAAGCTGCTGCCGCTGATCGATGCAGCCGCCTCAGTCGGCGTGGAATACTTCGTCATTGATGCCGGTTGGTATGACAACGATCAAGGCGACTGGTGGCCATCCGTTGGGGAATGGATGCCAGCTGAGAAGCGATTTGGCGTCGGCGGATTCGACAAAGTAATGGACCATATCCGCGCTAACGGGATGAAACCAGGACTCTGGCTGGAACCAGAAGTGATCGGGGTTCGTTCGGCTGCAGCCTCGTTCCTTCCCGATGGAGCATTTATGACCCGAATGGACGTACGCATCCGTGAGCACGACCGCTATTTCCTTGATCTGCGGACTAAAGCAGCCCAGGACCATTTAGATTCAGTTTTTGATCGTGTTCTTGGTCAATATGGTGTCAAGTTCATCAAATGGGATTACAACGTAACCCCTGGCGTAGGTCCTGACGCAAATGCAACCAGCCCTGGAGAAGCCTTGCTCGACCACTGCCGCAGCTACCTGACGTGGTTTGAACGACTTCGTTCACGTTACCCAGATGTCACTTTCGAGGCATGCTCATCTGGTGCAATGCGACAAGACCCCCTCACAACCTCGCGCTACGACCTGCAATCAACCTCTGACCAGCAAGATTTCTTGCTCTACGCACCAATCGCGGCAGCCGCACCCACAATCATCGCCCCTGAGCAGGCAGGAAACTGGGCCTACCCACACGCTGGGATGACTCAGGAAGAAATCAGCTTCTGCCTAATCAACGGGCTTGCCGGTCGCATGTATCTATCGGGGTACCTCAACAAGATGAGCAAAGACCAGTTGGAATTGATTCGCGAGGCCACCTCGATTTACCCCCGAATCATCGCTCAC
>DAIOFF010000274.1:0-2951 GCA_036745855.1 Scrofimicrobium sp.
CTTTTGGAGGATCAATCTTCCGCAATTCCCGCGTGAAACCGCGCCATTCCCGGCGTTTTCGGCCCTCACCAAATCGACTTCGAATTCGCCAAACAACTAAAGCCGTAACCGCAATTGTGCCAGTTGTAACAGCCAGGATTTTGAGAATTGCCTCACCATCACCTGCCATTGCCTCTTTAGTTGTGAACACAAACTCTTCTTTAGCATCCTGAGCCTTGTTCTTAAGGTCTTCAGTTAGAATGCGTGCCTGTACCTTTGGCTGCGCCTGGTAGCGAATTTCACCAAGAGTGGCTCTAAGCTCATTCATGTTCTCAGCGATTTCGGCTTCCAGCTGAAGTATTCTGCGAGCCTCTCCACGTTCATTCATTGATGAACCCTTCCTTGATCGTCTCAACATCATCCTGAACAGCTGTGTTGACATCGGGTAAATGCTCTTGGCCCCGCTTTATGAATACTGCGCCAAGGGCCACGAAAGTGATCACAAGTAACAAGAGGATCGCAGACGTTATCAGCGCAGCAGCCCATGGCGGAACTATCACGGCAAAGGCAAGTTCAATGCTGTGGAAAACCCACCAGAATAGTGCCAATGCTGTCAAGATCGCAATACCGAAAAACCCTGCGGCGATTGCGAACTTAGTGAAGGCTTGCTTCATTTTTATCTTTGCAAGCTCAATTTGGGAGTTAATAAGGGTTTTCACTTGCTCAATGGCCTCGGCAACTAGTGTGCCAAGGTCGCGATCAGGGCGTTCGAATGCTTGTTCGTCACCCATTCCACCGCGAGCATTTCGCTTTAGCCACATGGAAAGATTCCTCTCGAATCAGGTGGTTCTATTCTTTCATGGTTCCGTCAGCAAGTACTGACCCAGGGAGTGCGTCAAGGATTTCGCGGGCACGCGTGGTTAGAGTTTCGGCCTCAGGCGTCATCGGTATTGACCCAGTAGTGACAGGTGGCTCCAAATCCAAGACCACATCATTTTCTGTAATGTCAAGAATCTCCCCATCGGCTGAACTTACCTTGGGAACTTCTTTGTCGTCATTTGCTTGATTTGGCGGTGTCGGGCTCTTCTGCAGAGCAGGCTGGTCTGTCGGCGCATCGTCTGGCTGCTCAGCTGCTAGCTTGTCCGTCTGTTCCGGTTCTGATTCAGGTTCATTGGTGTGGGCATCGCCAGCCTTTTCTGAATCTGCAGTGTCTTCGCTTGTAATCTTTTTAGTGTTAGTAGCAGCTTTTTGAACAATAGGATTTTTCGGCATTTCTGGCAGGTTTTCAGCCGAAATCGGATTTCCTAGTTTGGCAAACATCTTGAGGATTTTTTCTCTGGTGGGCTTCAATAGTTCGCCCGCAATTTTGCCGTCAATAAGGAAAACAACGCGATCAGCAAGTGCTGCAGCATCAGGGTCATGCGTGACCATAACCACAGTCGTCCCGAAGGAGTGAACCGCAGATCCCAAAGACCGAAGCACTTCAGCGGAAGACTGCATATCCAAGTTTCCAGTTGGTTCATCAGCAAAAAGGACAGAAGGCTGCATGACCAGTGCCCTTGCGCAAGCCACCCGTTGCTGTTGCCCACCAGAAAGCTCTGATGGTTTATGGGATAGACGATCTTCTATCCGAAAAGCACGAACAATATCGGCCAAATAATCCTCATCAATATGTTTCCTCGCAATGTTTGCCGGCAAAGTGATATTTTCTTTCGCCGTCAACGTCGGAATCAAGTTGAATGACTGAAATATGAAACCAATTTCTTGGCGTCGCAGCTTAGCTAATCTGCGCTCTGACATCCTTGTGAGTTCGTTGCCGTTCAAAGAAATTGTTCCCGAGGTCGGAGAATCAAGCCCAGCAAGAAGCTGGATGAGGGTAGATTTCCCAGATCCAGACGTACCCATTATCGCTGTGAACTCACCTTTGACGACAGACAAATCAACGTCATCTAATGCGCACACTCTGTCAGCGCCAGAACCATAGATTTTTGTCAGGTCTTGACAACTCACCATGACTTCCAAGGACTCGGACGTCTGAGGCCTTACCTGAAAGACATCGTTAGACATGTCACGATCATATCGAACTAATAGCCTGTTTTAGAGGGCGGGGGCCATTGGTTCGACGAACAGACAAACATGTGCTGCCCACTCCAATCATGGTGCTACAGGCTTTGGGTTTCCTGCCTGTGGTAACCGTAAGTGCCAAGGTGGTGACGGAATGGCGAACATATTCCTGCCAAGACACCCAGCAAATCGTTAACCACGTCACTATAGCGTCCAAAATACTCAGAGCCGCCTCGGGCAAGACGTACAGTCTAAAGAATGAAAAAGAAACTGATGATGATTCCTGCGGCGGCATTGTTGGCACTAAGCCTTTCCGCTTGCGGTGGTGACGATGGTAGCAGTAGTGGTCGTAGTGCTGATGCCAGTAGTGAAGCGGATAGTGGCCAGACAGTTGCCGAAGCATGCGACATCATTAAAAGTGGCGGTGAAGCCGTGAGTACCAAGATGGAGGAGCTTTCGCAAAGCATGGATTCCAAAGACGAGGAAGCAGTTAATGAAGTTGTTTCATTGATACAAACCGAGCTCACCAATGTGGCAGAAGACGTCACAAACCCCGAAGTCAAGCAAGCCTGGAGTGACCTCGTGGAGGCCTTCGGTGCCAGCGCGATTGACGCAGCCAACGCGGACGCTACTGGTGACGCAGATGCGGCAGTAGCTGCTTTGGAGAAAGTGTCAACCGCCAGCCAGAAAATGTCGGAGCTTTGCCCAACGGGCCCCAGTTCACCAATGTCATAAAGACTATTGCTGGGCAAAACCCGCGAACACTCATGATTCAAGTTTTGTGAGACCTGAACTAAAGAAAAACTGCCTCGGTTATGGGATTTCCATGACCGAGGCAGTTTTGGTATGCGCTGAGAGTAATACCGCCGCCTGCAAGCAGCAGTATTGTCTTAAGCCCTATGGGCGGG
>DAIOFF010000275.1:0-2906 GCA_036745855.1 Scrofimicrobium sp.
ATCTGGGAACCGACTACGTTGTTTCCCCTTATATACGCACCGATGTTTGCCATCAAAACCCCACAGAAAGACGCCCATGACAAAGTCCAATGCAATCAAACTTGCAGCATGCATAGCTCTTGCTGTCGTGTTGTGGTTCATTCCGCCTCTAGCAGGCATTGATCCCCAGGCGTGGCATCTGTTCGCAATCTTCGCCCCCACTATTGTTGGTTTCGTTTTGAAACCACTTCCAATTGGAGTGCTAACTTTCATCGCACTATCCCTGTCGATATTGACCGGAACTCTTGAGCCCTCTCAAGCACTTGGCGGTTTTGCAAACGGTGTTGTTTGGCTGATTGTGGCAGCCTTCCTTTTTGCCCGCGCAATGGTCATAAGTGGTCTTGGCCACCGAATCGCTTACATGCTAATGCGAAATTTCGGACGCACATCGCTTCGACTTGCGTATGCATTGTCATTGTCAGATGTGGCCGTGAGCCCCGTGATCCCCTCAAACACTGCAAGAGGCGGCGGCATTTTTTACCCAATAGTCCAATCAACTGCTGAAGTTTTCGACTCTTACCCAGACAAATCCAGACGGAAAATTGGTGCTTTCCTCACTCAAGCAGTATTTCAAACTGACATAACCGCAAGCGCCCTAACGGTCACGGCTGTTGCTGGCAACGCGTTGATGCTTTCATTTGCTGCTGACATTGCCGGACTTGATATCTCTTGGGGAAAATGGTTTTTAGTAGCGCTTCTACCGGCTGTTGTTTCTATTGCGCTTACTCCATGGATTGTCCATAAGATTTATCCACCAGAGTTAAAAGAGACCCCCGAAGCACGTACCTTTGCTGAAACACGGCTAAAAGATCTGGGCCCCATGGCCACTCGTGAAAAGGTGCTGTTAGCGATCCTTGCTATTGCCATTATCGGATGGGCTACTACCCCATTTACAGGATTCAACGCGACGGCTATTGCGATGGCAGCTGTTTGTGCAATGCTGGTATTCAATGTTCTAAAGTGGAAAGACGTAATCCAAGAAAGCACTGCTTGGGATGCAATGATTTGGATGGGCGGCATTCTTTCATTAGCAACTGCACTTGCGGATTTGGAGTTCTTCGCACCGATTTCTACTTGGGCCAGTGACCAGTTCCAAAGTGTTCCTTGGCCGTTGACTCTTTTGTTGCTAATCGTGATTTATGTTCTTACTACTTACGGTTTCGCCTCAGGTGTTGCACACATAACAGCCATGTACCCGGTGTTCCTGACAATTGCCATTGCAGCTGGTGCGCCTGCTCTTTTGTCGGCGTTTACATTGGCGTTCGCGCAGTCTCTCAGCCAAGGTGTAACGCACTATGCGTCGGGGCCTGCGGCGGTTTTCTTTGGAGGCGGATACGTAGAGCAACGGGAATGGTGGCGTGTCGGCGGAATAATGGCAGTTATACAACTGGTTATTTGGGGAGTTTTAGGTTTAGTTTGGTGGAAGGTAATAGGAATATGGTGATGCCAGAGAAATTCGAAATCCCCTTCACTAGTGGCACCAGCGGGCCCATGCTTGAGATGCCTGAGGGAGCATGCGATTCGCATCACCACATTTTTGATCCTGAGAGATTTCCTTACCCGCCCGATGACAAAAGAAATCAGCCACCTGCCACTGTTGAGTCTTATGTGCACCTAAAACGCCGCTTGGGCATTTCCAGAAGTGTCGTGATCACGCCATCAGCATATAAAGACGACAACAGATGCACTTTGGATGCGGTAGCGAAGCTTGGTGACAATGCACGCGCAGTCGTTGTTTTGCCAAGTAACGCACCGACGGAGAGATTTCGGGAACTTGAAGGTCAGCGTGTTTGTGGCGTTCGATTTAATATCACAATAGATCCCTCTATTAGCAATCAGGCGATAAAGGAAGCTGCTCAGCATGCCGCAGAACGCAACTGGCATTTGGATTTTTGGATGCCTCCAAGCCGTTTAGTGGCGTCTGTTGATTTTCTGTCCGAACTTCCTTGCAGGATTGTCTTTGATCATCGCGGAAATATTCCTAAGGAAACGGGAGTACGTGATCCGGCATTTGTCGCCTTGCAACGCCTCTTAGACATGGGAAAGACCTGGGTGAAAATCTCGGCCCCCTACCATGGCGGCACTTACCCTGATTTCCCCGAAACTCTTGCGATTGGTGCCGCACTCATTGAGCACTCACCAGAGCGTGTCCTTTGGGGAACTGACTGGCCTCATCCCAGTGAGTACTCTAAAGGCTTGCCTTCTCCAGATGACGCAGCTTTGGTTGACTTGTTGGAATCGCAAGCACCTGGTGAGGACACCCGGCACCGCATTTTAGTGGATAACCCTGCCGAAATCTTTGGTTTTGAGAGGTAGCACGACAATAACCGCGTTGAAGGGTGAACAAGGTATACGGGGGGAATGATCCGCGAATCTTCCAGGTAATATGGCACCTCGTATGGAACACTTAGTTACCCTCTTGCCAATGTCTTGCTCATGGAGCCATCGGCAAGGGGGTGGCGGACTTTGGATCGGAATCCCCCATCGTGCAAACGAATAATGCTAAAGGTGAAGACAAAACACCATCATTTTCGAACATTTCGCCAGAAAACATGGAAGAAATGCTTCAGCTCAGCGACGCATTTCGGCGTTTCATGCTTGAGTATCAAGCTGGTATTGATGAAGTCCTAACTAAGATCAATATTCTTCGCTCAGAGTTTAAACACATGCACGAATACAGCCCTATCGAGCATGTGTCGTCGCGCCTAAAGAGCTTCAAAAGCATCGTAGAGAAAATGCAAAGACACGGCGCGCCTATCACATTGAATCGAATCCGGGAAACAATGAAAGACATTGCAGGGATTCGAATTGTCTGCAGTTTTATCAAAGACACTTACAGGCTTGCAGAGGCGCTAACAAAGCAAAAA
>DAIOFF010000276.1:0-2867 GCA_036745855.1 Scrofimicrobium sp.
GCATTTGCGGCCATTTGCCGCGCACCAGCGGTTATGTACTGACACTTTTTGGTCTATCGCCTCCATAAAGCGTGGTAGGCGGTGTGAGGACGGACGGATTGTATGCTTACAAGAATCGCTCACAATGTTGAGACCGACCTTGAAACTTGATTAGGAGATTCCTTCATGGCACTGAATCAAACTGACATGGATATTGAAGAGCTGCGTTCTTTTATGCCAAATGTGGTTGAGCCTTTGGATTTCGACGATTTTTGGGCGCAGACAATAGCGGAGTCGAAGAAGTTGTCTTCTCCATTGTCAAAAACGCCCGTCCAATCGCCGGTGGAGGCTTTTGATGTCTTTGATATGAGTTTTTCTGGTTTTGGGGGTGAAATGGTGAAGGCGTGGGGGATTTTCCCTAAAGGGGCAAGAAATCTTCCAACTATTGTCGAGTTTTGTGGTTATGGTGGAGGCCGCGGGATGCCTTGGGAGCATCTTGAGTGGCCGTCGGCAGGTTTCTCTTTCATCATGATGGATACCCGCGGTCAGGGAAGTGTGTGGGGTAGTGGAGGTGATACTCCAGATCCTCATGGTTCTGGTTCAGCTGTTCCAGGTTTTATGTCGAAGGGGATTGAGGATAAATCTGAGTATTATTACCGCCGTTTGTTCACTGATGCTGTTCTTTTGGTGGATGAGGTCTCTGGTTTGGCAGAGGTGAATCCAAGTCAGATTGCGGTAACTGGTGGCAGTCAGGGTGGTGGAATCTCACTAGCTTGTGCCGCGCTCAATCCTGCGGTGAAAACCGTGATGCCTGACGTCCCGTTCTTGTGTAATTTTGAGCGTTCGATTCGTTTGACTCCCCGTGAGCCTTTCACTGAGATAACCCGGTATCTTTCTGTTCATAGAAGCCGACAGGCTCAGGTTTTGGATGTTCTGAGTTATTTTGATGGGGTAAATTTTGCGCGTCGGATTGTTCAGCCTGCGTTGCTGTCGGTGGGTTTGATGGACGAGGTCGTGTTGCCGTCGACCGTTTTTGCGGCTTACAACCATCTGGCTTCTGCCGATAAAGAGATTGCTGTGTTTGCATTCAATGGGCATGAAGGTGGTGGAATGCAGCATTGGGCTACGAAGGTTCAGTGGGCGTGGTCCAAGCTGGTTTAGAGGCAAAGGTATTGCATGTTAGGTCGGGAACAGAAATGTGGAAGATTTGCGTAACAGTATTAGGTGGAAAGTTGATATCGAAACGCTTCGATAGTAGTGTGAAACTGTCATTTAGATAAAGCTATTTAGTGGTTTGCTCACAGTTCAAACTAAGGAGACATGACAATGGCGCATGCGCGTACTTTTCCGGCCGACTTCGTGTGGGGCTCTGCCACGGCTGCGTATCAGATTGAGGGGGCAGCGACGGAAGATGGCCGTGGCCCCTCTATTTGGGATACATATTCACATACGCCTGGCTTGGTGAAAAACGGCGATACGGGCGACATAGCTGATGACCATTACCACCGGTGGGCGGAAGATATTGAACACATGAAGAAGCTGGGGCTTGATGCGTACCGGTTTTCTATTTCATGGCCGCGGGTTCAACCCACTGGCAGTGGGGAGTTTAATCAAGCGGGTATAGCGTTCTACAAAACGCTTGTGGGTGCTTTGGTTGAAGCAGGGATAGCGCCGATTGTCACTCTCTATCACTGGGACCTGCCGCAAGCACTTGAGGACCGTGGCGGATGGACTAACCGTGAAACTGCCATTCAGTTTGGGCATTACGCCAGGAAAATGGCTCAAGAACTGGGTGCTGCCGTTGATACTTGGACCACTCTCAATGAACCATGGTGCTCTGCATACTTGGGTTACGGGTCGGGCGTGCATGCACCCGGACGGACGAAGCCAGAAGCCGCTCTTCAAGCGGTCCATCATCTAAACCTGGCCCACGGCCTGGCAGGACGGGCTATCAGGGAGGAACTGGGGCCTGACACTAAGATTTCTGTAACGCTGAACCTCCATGTGACGCGGGCAGAGAATCCAGATGATCCAGCTGATCAAGATGCGCTGCGACGCGTAGATGGGATTGGCAATCGGGTCTTCCTGGGTCCGATGCTTGATGGAAAATACCCGGCAGATGTTCTGCGTGACACCGCAGCAGTTTCGGATTGGGCGTTCATTCAAGACGGTGATGAAGAAATTATCCACATTCCGCTAAACGTTCTTGGTGTCAACTATTATTCGACGAACCTGATTCGGGCGCTGCGCGATGGTGAAACGGCCGATGGTGCATCAGACAATGACGGGCACGGCAATTCTTCGCACAGTCCTTGGATTGGCTGCGACAGGGTGATTTGGCTGCCACTTGAGGGCCCCTATACGGAAATGGGATGGAACATTGAACCAGGTGGCCTGACAGAACTTCTTCTCTCCCTTCGTGATTCATATCCAAACCAACCGCTCATGATCACTGAAAACGGTGCAGCATTTGTTGACGAGGTCGTGGATGGTCGCGTTCATGACACCAAGCGGGTTTCGTATTTGCATGACCACATCAGCGCAGTTCTTGATGCCAAAGAGCAGGGTACTGACGTGCGGGGATATTTTGCCTGGTCGCTTTTGGATAACTTTGAGTGGGCTTGGGGTTATAGCAGGCGTTTTGGCATCATTCGTGTGGACTACGACACGCAAGAGAGGCTGTGGAAGGACTCAGCCTTTTGGTACCGAAAACTTGCCCAAACAAACACTATTCCGGTGGAAAGTGATATCGAATACTAGACAATTGATCGAAACGCTTCGATACATCTGAAGGTGGGCGACAGCTAACAAGGCAGATTAAGCAAGTGCTTTTCGTGAAGACTAAATTTAATGAAGGTTTTTCCGCAGTATATGGCGCGTGCGGCAAA
>DAIOFF010000277.1:0-2864 GCA_036745855.1 Scrofimicrobium sp.
ACGGAATACCAGCGTCAAGCCGTGCAATCTATAGCCTGCGAAAGTTCAACGCATAAGCAACAAACCCAGCAGAATTCCGCCTGCATACCGGTTGGCATAGTTCAGAAGCATTTAGCGGCTTTGACTGAATGTCTCCCCTGCTCTGACAAAGTATTCTTGTGGGTCTCCTTGAAGGCGAACCTTTGCAGTAACACCGATCGGAACTGTCAACTCGTAAAGAGTTTCGCTGTCAGTCTGATTCCACGAACCAACTATTTCTCCGTAGTCGCTTTTGAAAATAAAACCGGCTGAAGTAAGTCCCCCGCCGGGCTGCGGTTCCCAAAGAATCTCTCGGTATCCTGGCGATGCCAAACTGATACCCGCAATCACTCGGTGCATCCAGTCCGCAACTGCTCCCAATGCGTAATGGTTAAAACTAGTCATCTCACCTGGATTCACGGTGCCATCTGGAAGCATTGAATCCCACCGCTCCCACACTGTGGTTGCCCCCATCCGAACTGCATAAAGCCACGATGGACATTCGTCTTCTAAAAGCATGTCATACGCGGTTTCTAAGTGACCAGTTTTGGTTAGTGCATCCAAAATCAGCGGCGTTCCAGCAAAACCTGTTGCAATCTTGTTGTGAGCATTGCGGACCAACTCGACAAGGCGTAAGCCGGCAAGTTCTTGTTCGTCTTTCGTGAGTAAACCAAAACAGATTGCCAGAGCATAGGCCGTTTGCCCATCTGATGTGAGTCGTCCATTCTCGGTGCAGTAGGCTTCCCGAAATGCGTCCCTGGCTTCGTCCGCGACCCTGCGATATTCCTCAGCAATCTGGTTATGCCCAAGCAATAATGCCATTTCTGCAAACTTCCGCGTCGAGAAGCTAAAGTACGCTTGCGCCACCAAGAACTTATCGGTTTTTCCTTCGGCAGGCGCATGCGGAGGTGCCGCCGGGTCAAGCCAGTCTCCCAACTGATGCCCTTTCCGCCACAAACGTTCAGGGCCAGACTGAAGAATCATTCGGTCAACCCAGGCTTTCGCACTGTCGAATTGTTCTGCAATTATTTGTATATCCCCGAATCGTTCATGAAGCACCATTGGCGTAAGAACAGCAACATCACCCCACACGGCTCCTGTCCGAATTGGGGTCCAAGTTGGCCCACCAGGAACCGTTGGAACGAACCAAGGTATGGTGCCGTCCTCCAGCTGCTCAAGTCGGACGTCAGCAAACCAGTTGCGCAGGAAGCTGTAGCAGTTATACAGATAACTGGCAGTAGGGGCAAAAACCTGAATGTCGCCTGTCCAGCCCAAACGCTCATCGCGCTGCGGACAGTCCGTTGGAATACTGATGAAGTTCGATCTCATCCCCCAGACCACATTTTCGTGGAGTCGGTTTAGGTCTGCATTCGATGTAGTGAGATACCCCGTTCTTTCCATATCGCTATGAAGTACTTTGGCTTTCAGGTCACTTGCCTCAAGCTCGCTCGGCCCCTCAACTGTCGCATACCTGAACCCGTGAAATGTGAATCGCGGTTCGAAGACTCGCGGTCCGTTTCCATCTAGAATCACCCGGTCGATGGCTTTCGCAAGGCGCAAAGGCCGGGTGGCCAGCTCTCCGTCAACTAGGACTTCAGCGTGTTTGATCTCAACTTCATCGCCTTCGTTCCCATTCACCTGAAGCTGTAACCTTCCAACTAGGTTTTGCCCAAAGTCAACCATGAACTTGTTTTTTCCGAGCCGGCTAATAGTTTGTGGGTTGATCTCTTCAGTCACTCTGATTGGAGGCAACATTGCCGCCTCAAGATTCTGCGTGTCCTGACCAAAGACGGCTACATCTGCCCAATCGGTATCATCAAAGTTTGGAAGGGCCCACCCCACAGGTTCTTCACGGCAGTCATAGGTCTCCCCGTCATACAAACCTGACAGAAGAATAGGGCTCAGGTGGGTCTTCCACGATTTGTCGGTCACAACATGAATGATTTCGCCATTTTCGAGCTCCACTTCCAACTGGCCAATAAACGCCTGATCTGTCCCGTAAAGGTCACGGTAACCGCCTCGGAAACCTAATCGACCACGATACCAACCATCTGCAAGCCATGCCCCAATCGCATTTGGCCCTTCATTCAACATTGCCGTAACATCATATGTCCAGTACAAAAGGCGTTCATCATATTTGGTCCAGCCCGGAACTAGTTCATGGTCGCCGACCTTTTTCCCATTGATTTCGACCTCACATAAGCCATGGGCGCTAGCGTAGAGACGGGCTTTTCGGATTGCCCCCACAAGATGGAATCCTTTTCGGACGAGGCCGGGGCGACGTTCCGTATCCGCCTCTTCGCTCCACGATAGGCCAACCGGTTTCGCGGTCCAATCGTCATTTGCCAGCAGTCCAGCCTCGATTTCAAGGGGACTGCTCCACATGGTGGTTTTACCGTCATGTCCGGTAACTCTCACGCGTATTTTCACCGATTGGCGCGACGCCAACTCAGCGAAGGGCCAATCTATGAGTACTTGCTGATCGCCGTGTCCGGTTGCAACTTCTACTTTGTCCCCCCAATCGCACTCCATTTGCCATCCGGTTTGATTCCACCTTGCAGGCGCCGTGATCTTCCAGGAGATTCGTGGAACTGGGGTGCCGATTCCAATCGGATTCAGTAGGTGCTCTGCGCTTATTTCACGGACTATGGCGTTTGTTGACATCATGATTTATCTATCCCTTGACTGCACCACTCGTCATTCCAGCAACGATTTGGCGATTGAAGAAAATATACATAATTAGTGGAGGAATAGTCACCAAGAAAACATTCATGAAGACTAAGTTCCATGGTTTTTGTGCAGGAGATTGGAACTTGTAGAGACTTAGTTGGACTGTTGGTTCTTCA
>DAIOFF010000278.1:0-2848 GCA_036745855.1 Scrofimicrobium sp.
CGCGAATGCGTGGCGAAACCCCGGAAATGCCAGACATGCCCCCAGAAGAATTCCAAACCATCATGGCTGCCGGTCGCGGAGAAAATACTGCTATCTCAGATTACGTGTGGCTTCCCGTGAGATTTGATGGCGAGCGTCCCTACATTACATGGATGAACGAATGGAGCCCCGATGACTTCGACAGGCATATGGAGGCATAAGCATGCGCGCTGATCGCTTGCGGACAGAATACTTAGATCGACCGTTGGGCCTTGGAACAAGAACACCTCGGTTTTCCTGGATCTGCGATGGTGGGATTTCGCAAACTGCCTACCGGATTGTGGCCTTTCGAGACGGAGAAGAAGTCTGGGATACTGGCCGCGTTGAGTCCAGTCAAATGACGCACGTTCGCTACGACGGGCAGACTCTGGGCAGCCGTGACCGCGTCGAATGGACCGTAACTCTTTGGGACGAAACCGGGGTTGCTGGACAGCCCGCATCCTCGTGGTTCGAACTTGGTCTTTTGTCCGAAGATGACTGGACCGCGACGTGGATCTCTGGCGACTACGAACCGAAGAAAAACAAACGCTACCCAGTAGATTGTTTTCGCAAACGATTCGAGACCTCGACAGGGATCAAACGCGCCCGCCTTTACATAACCGCTTGCGGCCTTTACGATGCTTGGTTGAACGGAATGCGGATCGGTGACGCTCAACTGACCCCCGGCAGTACCGATTACAGGAAACGTCTGCAATACCAAACCTACGATGTGACCGACATGCTTCGTAGTGAGAACATTTTTGATGTTCGGTTGGCGGATGGATGGTACCGCGGATCAGTTGGATGTTTTGGGCAAACCAATGTGTTTGGGCGACAAACTAAGCTTTTGTGTCAGCTCGAAATCACCTATCGCGATGGGCAGCGCGAGGTGATTGAAAGTGATCGCAGCTTCTCGTGGAGCAACGATGGGACGTTAGTGTTCGCTGATCTCCAGGACGGTGAGATTTACGATGCTCGGCGTGAGCCATCGTATCGCGAATATGCACGTGTCGCTTCTGACGGGCCTATTCCGACTGCATCAGACAATGTGGTTCCCAAAAAGCACGAAGAACTGACTCCTGTCCTTTTGATTACCCCAAGTGGTCGACGGGTACTCGACTTCGGTCAAAATATTGCCGGCTTCGTGAGTCTAAAAGTGAGCGGCGCAGCTGGTAAGAAAATAGACATTTGGCTAGGTGAAACTTTGGACGATGCGGGGGAGTTCACTCAAGCCAACATGCAGGCCAAGAAGCCAGTGAAAGAGTATGGGCGCCTCGCCGAAATCATGCTTATGACGGGTAACGAAGCAAAGATTCGAGGGGAACTGCAACCAACGCCTCGTCAGCAAATCAAAATCATCTGCCGGGAGGGTGAGACTTCATACGAAACCTCATTTGCGGTTTTCGGGTTTCGATATGCGCTGGTAGAAACAGATATAGAAATAGATCCAACGGATTTTCGTGCAGTAGCCGTGTACTCGGACATGGAACAAGTCGGAACCTTTGAATGTTCAAGTCCAGAGGTGAACCAGCTCCTCGCAAACACTTTGTGGAGTATGAAAGGCAATTTCCTTGATGTTCCAACCGATTGCCCTACACGCGAGCGGCTAGGGTGGACGGGCGATGCCCAGATATTCTTCGAGACTGCTGCGTATCTGATGGACGTGGCCACTTTCTATCGTAAATGGCTCCGTGATTTGGAAGATAACCAAATGAAATCTGGGAAAGTGTCTGCCGTCGTGCCGTATAACGGACTCGCGATGATGTACGACTCAACCGGTGAATCGGTGGGGTGGGCAGACGCAACAGTTCTAGTTCCATATCGACTTTGGAAACGCTACGGAGACGCAGATGCAATCCGGGAGTTCTACCCAATGATGCGTAGATATGCGATGTTTGTGATTGGGCGTACTGGACACAAAGACTCGAAGGCCGCGAAAGCAAACCCGTTCAACAAGTATGTGTACGAAAAAGGAATGCATTTAGGCGAATGGTTGGAGCCAGAAGAGTTCCGTGACGACGTGCGTGGACGAATCCTGCGGACAGAGGAAGCAACCGCATACTTGCATTACACCATGAAGCACCTTGCTGAGATTGCGAGGGCAGTGGATGCTGAGGACGATGCCACCTTGTTTAGTGAGTATTCAGATGGGGCTAAACGCGCCTACGAGTATTTGTTTTTGACTGACGGCGGCCCTGATACCGATCGCCAAGCAAAGCTTGTGCGCCCACTTGCATTGGGACTGGCTGATGGAGACGCCAGATCTCAGATGGAGAGAAGACTAGTCAAAGCCGTAGAGAATCGTGATTACCGGATTGGAACCGGGTTTTTATCTACTCCGTTCGTCTTGCCGGTCTTGTCTGCTGCAGGGCGAAACGATGTCGCCTATCGGATGCTCGAAAATGACCAAGCTCCAAGTTGGCTTGCTGAAGTTGCTGCGGGTGCCACCACGGTTTGGGAGGACTGGGAAGGAAAAGAAAGCCTCAATCATTATTCGCCAGGTGCCGTTTGTCAGTGGCTATTTGACACAGTTGCAGGAATCCGAGTTGTTGGAGAGAGACAATTTGAGATTACGCCGACTCCCGGCGGCAGCCTCACCTTTGCGTGCGCACAATATATGTCCCCATATGGGCTGGTAAAAAGTAGCTGGTCAGTTCAATCGTCCGGCAGTCGCTTTGAAGTTTCGATTCCTCCAAATACATCAGCCAAAGTTCGCCTTCCAAACGGTGAAGTTCATGACTTAGGCGCAGGAACTCATGACTTCATCCAGCCGGAGTAGACAGTTGGGCCAAGCTGGATTCTGCTTCAACGCGGCGTGCAAAGCCAGCGC
>DAIOFF010000279.1:0-2816 GCA_036745855.1 Scrofimicrobium sp.
TATACTCACTCGTGATGACGCTGTCGACACCCAAAAACAATACGAGGGCAGATTCTTGGCGGACGTAGTAGGTACAGATGAAACTGTGATTTTGGCGGACAACGTTGAGTTCACTCGGGCAGTACTGCCTGGCTATTTCATCGGCTTCAACGGTGGCGCAGGACGGACAACTGATTTCGTGTGTCGAGACGGAGAAAAGTGGGGATCAATGAGTGTACACGAGTATTGGAAGGCTCATCCCCGCGACCTCCAGGACACATATGAACCCTGCACCATCAAGGAAGCAGCGGACCTCATGCGCCGCGCTGTAGAACATGTCACCCAGTAACACCCTGCTTTTGGGAGCACTTCCGTAAGCTGAAACCAGCAGTTGCAGACATCAACGTCGCCTGTCGTCACCAGCGACAAGTACCAGGAAATCGGCAACAAACATTGAGTCCTGGCGAAGAAATACTCCTTCGCCGCCAATGCAATCGTTACAACTGCAAAGGTGCTACGTGTGTTGATTACTTCTACTATCAGCAGTTTGAGTGACAACATGCACCCACCAGCCGCAACTTGAGTCTCTTCCGGACGCCTCAAAGCGGTAAGACCCATGGCTACTAGGCACAAGTGAAGATTAGTGACTTCCCATGCGTTGCTATATACACATTCCTATTCAACACTCGACTTATAAGAAACCAATGTAAATCTGGAGTCAAGCAGCCTTCGCGACTAAGTCCCGCAATAACTTGTCTAGTTCATCTGTAACTTCCAGGACTGCATATGCAGTCGGCCAATACGCGCCATCATCTATGGCTGCATCTTCACTAAAACCAACATTCCCATAGCGCGTTCCAAACTTTGACGCAGGTTGATACCAAACGATTACTTTATCGTTCTTTGCAAATGCTGGAAAACCATACCAAGTTTTCGGATCAAGGTGTGGAGCAACCTCAGAAACAATCACATAAAGGCGCTCAGCAATCGTCCTATCATTTCCTTCAAGGGCGGCAATTGCATCCTGGCATGCTTGGAACTCGCGCGCCCGCTTAGCAGCGCCCTTCATCCCTTTCGTATTGTTATATTCTTCTTGCCTTTGTTTCATAGCAGCTATTTCGTCAGGGGAAAAGCTAGATCCGGTTGCCATTTCAGCCTCGTCTCCATAAAGATTCTTTGGGCAACCAATCCTCCGCCCTGATACGTAAACGTGCAACCGGTAAGGAATCAACCCACCCGCATTTATCCGATATAGCCTGGCAATATCTATCAGGGCTGCCTTTTTCGACACGCATACCCGCGCTGACCAAATCGACCAGCACCCTGAATCGGACAGTAAGATCTCCTTATGAATAACACCAAAACTCCAGCACAACAAGTAGCGGCCGCCATCGCCCGCGCGCCTCGCACTATTTTCTCCATATATAGTTCCCCACAAGAAACCTTTTCCCGCCTCGCAAAAGCCTGTGAAGAATTCGATATTAACGAATGGGACATTTATGGCGAGGGCGGCGCAGTCAAGATTCTTGAAAACCAAGTGCGTGAACTACTTGGAACCGAAGACGCAGCTTACTTTCCTTCTGGCATCATGGCCCAGCAGACCGCGCTGCGCATCCACACCGACCGGGTCGGAAGTAAACGCGTGGCCCTTCCAAACTTCAGTCATTTACTGGTACATGAAGATGACGGCCCCCGGATTGTGCACGGCTTCCAATTCGAAATGCTGACCACCGGGAACCAAGTGGCAACCCAAGACAGCCTCGATAATATCCCCGGGAAACTTGGGGCCATTTTAGTAGAGCTACCTTTACGTGACGCCGGATGCCTTCTACCAACCTGGGATGAACTGGTCCTTTTATCAAAAGCGTGCCGCGAACGAGGCATCCCCTTACACTTCGATGGCGCTCGCCTTTGGGAGTCCCAACCCTGGTTCGACCGGCCACTTGCCGACATCGCGGGCCTGGCCGATTCAATCTATGTTTCTTTCTACAAAGGACTGGGCGGTCTATCAGGATCAATTCTTGCTGGCTCTGCTGATTTCATCAAAGAATCGCGCATTTGGCGGCACAGATTGGGCGGCACCGTATACCATTCGACTGCCGAAGTGGTTTCCGCATTGGTGGGGCTTCGCGACCTATTAGGTCAAATCCCAGACACCGTCCAGTTTGCCAAAGACCTGGCTGCCGCATTACCAGATTGCATTAGGGCTCAACCGCTCACGCCACAAACCAACCATTTCTTGCTCTATGCACGCGCAAACCCAGATGACCTCAATAAGAATGTTCTATCACAAATAGAAACCAGCGGACTCGCTTTTTCTAAAGCATGGCGGCCAGCCCCAGTTCCCGGAATCGCAATGACCGAGCTCGCAATAGGTTCTGGTGCCACTTCCATTTCTGTTCAAGAAGTTGCTGAGCTTCTGGGGAAAGTCGTAAGTGATGCTGAGGCGAACCTCGCCAAGACCAAATAGGTTTTGTCCTAAAGACTTGGTTTCATTCAAAGTTCAGAAAACACGCACGTCTACGTAGTCTTTCTGCGCGATCGTATACCTTTTATGGTGTCCTATACAAGTGCCTGAATGGGCCGTATTCTTCGTCGGTGGTGGGTACCAGGAAGTCGACGACAAGTTGTGCGACTTGTCCGCCATCATCCAGACCCCAGTATGTCAGGTAGCCACCCTCGTCATGACCTGTTTCGCAGGCAAATCTAATATATACCTCTGCAAGGGGAAACTTTATCAATTGCGGCGTTGAAACAGACTCAACGGTCAATGAGAGAACATCCATAAAGACCAACATGCCCGCAATCAGGAAGCTTCTTTTTGGCTCGGGTACATT
>DAIOFF010000280.1:0-2815 GCA_036745855.1 Scrofimicrobium sp.
TGATACCTGGACATGTTTTTAAAAGCCTTGAAAGCAAGCATCAGTATGGGCGATGGCTTCAAGAGGAGCAAACTTAATCGAGTATTGGCATTGGGGAACTCTACAATACGGGACAGAAACGTTTTGGGGAGGTATTCTTCCGCATGACGGCAAACCGGGCAGGATCTACGAAGAAATAGCGAAGATCGGGAAAGAGTTCAACACTTTCGGGGACGATACCGCAGGAATGGTCCCAGACGCTGATGTTGCATACTTGTACTCTTCAGATAGTAAGTTCGCTTTGTCCTCCTTGGCTTTGGCTCCACTAAACACCGGTGAGTATGCTCCCGATGAACATTCATATCGGAAAATGTCAGTGCCATTTTATCGAGGAGCCTTTGATGCAGGACTCCAAGTCGATATGCTTCGACCAGAGCTGTTGTTCGATTTCGACTTGACGCCTGCGGCTTTCGTGAAGCAACGGCCAGTGCTTGTAGTTCCAGCGTTTTTCGTTGCCTCAGATAAGCAGCTCTTGTGGTTGCGCGAATACGCAAACGCGGGGGGACATCTTGTGCTAACTCCCCGTAGCGCATACGCAGATCAGCTTGGACGTGTCCGAGGCGATCAGAAGCCCTCATTATTCAGTGATTTGGCGGGCGTTCATTATCAAGAGTCTCAGAATCTTCAGTCGCCTGTAGCATTGACCTCGAAAGTGCTCGATAGTCACGGAGTTTTGTTGGAGGGCACACAATGGTCCGATTATCTTGTCCCCGATGATTGCGACGTTTTAGCAAGTTACGATCACCCGCATTTGGGAAAATGGGCCGCTGCGACAACGAAAGCGGTTGGTGATGGCCGCGTCACTGTGGTTGGTACCATTCCCAACTTAGGTTTCGGTAAGGCACTTTTTGAATGGATTTCACCAAAGAAGAAGACTTGGGAGGATTTACCATCTACTTGCCGCGTCACTAGTTCCGTGAATGGGAAAGGGAAACGGGTCTTTTTCTTACATAACTGGTCCTGGGAGAATGTTTCAGTGTCGGTCCCAGAAGACCTTGTGCCATTGTCGCCTGAAGTGAGTTTGGATGAGCAAAGGCACGTTGCTTTATCTCCGTGGGATGTTCAATTGTTCTGTCAGAGGTCATAGCATTCTTGAATGCGGCTATGTGCAAGCAATTCTATTTGGACGAGGCCATAGCCGCATTGACCTTTTGAGTCAGAGCCAACCGTGTCTACAGTCTCATCTGACGTTGAGCCCAATCAGGTCCGCACTAATGGCTGAAAAACCACACGCAAAACAGCCATTAGTGCGGACCTGACACCTAAAGCATGCGCTTCACACAACCACACAGCAGACATCTGCGGAAAAAGGATGTAGGGCTTGTCAACTTCACGTCACTAACTCCATAAGGAACTAATTGGCATCGCCCAAATATCTTGTTCAAGAGGATGGGTCAAGATTCCCGTATAGAAGACCACGCCACGCACGAACCGGTCAGCAAACTTGTGTTGCATCCATTTAAGGTGTTTCGCGTCTGTTGCACTAACTTTTCCCGCAGCTTTGACTTCAACTCCTACAACTTGTCCTGCACCATTTTCGAGGACGAAATCCACCTCATGGTCTCCATTTTGATCTCTAAGGTGCCTGACTGCGATGGGTTTAGTCGGATTTGCGCATAGCGGAAGTAGCTGCATCAATACGAAGTTTTCAAGAATCCTACCTAAAAGCACGCCATCACGTTGCAGGCCAACAAGATCAGTCTGCGCAAGACTTCCAGCCAACCCCGTGTCCGTAAGGTAATACTTTGGTGCCTTTTGTAACCGTTTAGCACGATTGTCCCACCACGGTTCCAGCCGCCCAACGATTCGTAAGTCCTCTAACAAACCCAAATACGCTTGCAAAGTTTGGTGCGCCACTCCAGCCGCTTCCGCCAGAGACTGCATTGTTACAGTTGTGCAAGTGTGGGTAGCCAACATCTTCAGCAGTCGTTCGATAGCCTGTGGGCTTCGAACGTCCATCAAATCTGGCATGTCGCGGTGAATCAAGTGATAGACATATCCTTGGTACCAGCTGTCTCTTGCCTGATTAGAGTAATCACATACTTTGGGAAAACCACCCTCTAGTGCTAGCGTGAGGCAATCTGAAAGTCCTGAAGCATCCGCATCAGCGCGTGTCTTCCAGTCAGAAAAGCCAAACAAATGGTCAACGAAAAGTCGATATACGTCAGACCGAAAGCGCTCTCCAACCGTGAGCGGATACATGCTCACAGTGGTGGCCCTGCCAGTCAACGGCCATGTTCCCTTGAGTGACGGAGATTTTGCACTCCCAGTAATTATGTATTGATTAGGATTTGCCGCCACGTCAATTGCCCGCTTTATTACGCTCAAAGACTCTGGGATCTCCTGCCATTCGTCTACCAGTGTGGGCTTCGGATAGCTTTTTAAGACTTCATCAGGTGCTGCAGCAAACGCGCTTGCCTGACTACTATCATCTAGACGCAGCTCAGACTGCACGTGCTGACTGGCAGTTGTTGTCTTTCCACATGCCCTTGGACCCGTAAGTAGGACTGCTGGTAACTCCGTCATCAAGGTAGAAACATATTCATCTGTTGCCCTTGGAATATACTCTGACATTTCCGCTTCTTTCTGCCCTTTTCTTGAGTCTACTTCAAGAATCGCAGGCATCCTACTTCAAGAATCGCAGGCTTCCTACTTCAAGAATCACAGAAAAACTGCCAGCTAGATACTTTCAAGAACGAGGTTTCAAGGTTACACAACCAGAGTCATTGCGGCTCCCCAAGGCGATCCGATGCTCAGCATTTTGCCAATCCTTTTG
>DAIOFF010000281.1:0-2809 GCA_036745855.1 Scrofimicrobium sp.
TGAGAAACTCGCTGGAAAAGGCGACACCGGTGTGGATTTGAGCGTGTTCGAGAACGAATTTCCACGATATGACCAGCTCAACAGTGAACAGAAGCGTTTTGTGGATGCAACTGTTAACGCTTTAGTGGGTAATGTTGCCACTTATCGACTTTATCTTGAACAGGAACTTAAGAGGGAGCCTCGTGGGTAAGCGTTGGGACACTAGCCGAAGCAAAGTCCAACAATAAAAAGCTAAATGTGGGTGTGTTTTGGTTACAGCGTGACGCGGCTTGTTGCACTTGCGAAGCCCAGCCAATCGTGGCGATTCCTCCACCAACACCAGCCAACTTTAGGGGCCCCTTTACGGCTGCGCCCATCCCTGCCAGTTCCCCCGCTAATCCAAAGGGCAGGAGTTCGCGCATCCCATCCGCCGTTTGCTTTTCGAAGCCGCGAACCAATAGTCATAAAACATGCGCCTGGTTCAAGAACTGCCGGATCCTGAAAAACCCAATGCATGCCCTCAGCCAAACGAAGTGGAAGCCTACCTTCCAGGGACGAAACTGCTTCTTCAGGGCTTAGTCCCCTAAGATCATCGCCTCTGGACAGGCCAGAAATCACGTAGACCTTCTGATGTGCCACCTCATCCTCAGAAACTGGCAAGAATAAGTCAACATCAGTCATATCTTCAACCACAAAACCCGCCTTCACGCCTGAAGCGGTCTCCCTTTTCAAGAATGCAGCGAAAGCTGAAGGTGGAAGGTTGTTTTCGTGGACCACAAGCAGCGCGTCATCAAGGCGAAGTAATTCAAGTTCCCTGGCATCCTTCATCAGTTCAGGTGCCGAAAGGTCATTCGCATGAGCCAACACACCTGAATCAACCAGACGTTTTGCCTGTTCAACAAGTGATGGTAGTCCAGATGAAGCCAAAATAGGTCCTTTCAAAAACCGTGAACCCCACACTATACACGCAGATCTGCCACAAGTCGTGAG
The DNA here is from genome assembly GCA_036745855.1 of Scrofimicrobium sp. Taxonomy (GTDB): domain Bacteria; phylum Actinomycetota; class Actinomycetes; order Actinomycetales; family Actinomycetaceae; genus Scrofimicrobium. Next base: position 970 of record DAIOFF010000281.1, read on the forward strand.
GTCGTTGCTTCACCTGCCAACCAGGCTTTAGCAATTGCTTCTTCCAAAGACGTAGATTTTCGCCCCAATACTTCTTCCAGATCTTTCGATGGCGTATCCAAACGCCCGCCCCTAATATCCGTGTCCAAGGACGTTTGAAACTGCGCTTCATGACTGTGGCCTGAACTGATCAAATACTCTAGGTGTTCCTCTGGCCTTACGTCCCTGTACTGCACAGGACGGGCAAACACCTTTGAAGTAGCTGCCGCCAAACCAGCCAGATCCCATGCAGGCTGTCCCCCAAACTCATAAACCCGTTTTCTGATGGGTCCTGTCATTATCTTCGCTGCAGCCTCTGCATAGTCCGCGCGCGTGGCACTGGCAACCCTTCCTTTACCTGCATTTCCAACAATTTCACCAGTTTCTTTTGCTGCGGCAACTAAAGGGAAGAAATTTTCCGTGAACCAACCATTACGGAAGAATAAGTAATCCATCCCTGACTCAAGGATTAGATCTTCAGTGGCCTTATGGTCAGGCGCCATTATTGAGTGAAACTTTTGGGCATTCAGCAAAGAAGCATAGGCAATCCTCTCTATTCCAGCCCTTTTAGCCTCACGAACTACGGCTGCATTTTGTTCACGTCTATGGGCTAGGTTATTTGTGGAAATGAGAAATACTGTGTCAGCACCATCAAGCGCGGCTTTTAGTGTTTCCCTATTGGTGTAATCGACGAATACTGCCTCTATGCCTTCAGCCCTAAAATCATGAAGCTTACTTGCATGGATTCCTGCTGCCCTAATAGTTGACATTTCGGTGCCTTCTTTGAGCAGTTCACTAATGAGTTGACCACCGAATTTACCGGTACCTCCAAATACAACAATGGTCATAATTTCTCAACTCCCTAGACGCGTATGCATCAAGATTGCCACCAGTGCAATAAACTCACCACCGGATTGGCTGCCAACTTAGTTATGGTGATCAAATCCATTTAATTATCTATTATAAATGCATATTTCCAGACGATGTTGGATACGGTGGTTGAGGTGGCATGTTTCCCCGTCTCACAGGCATTGCCGACCGGGCTACAGCGCCCGCGCTTATGGAAGTGAGTGCTTCGAACGGTCCCCGTTTGCCAAGAACTGCAAGAACAACGCCCACGGCTAATACAACGGCTGACTGCCACCAGAAAGCAGATTCGATTAGGGGCGATCCCTGGGAGTTAAACGGATTCCTATTCAAATACATGAAAGAAGTCATTGTGATGTGCAAAATGTATATGGTTAAGGGAGCACTGCCAGCAGAAGTAAATGGACGTAAAACAATTGGGACGTTTCTCAGCGAAGAGGTGAGCAGAATACAAAGACCTATGACTGCGATGGCCCCACCAGCAGTATGCAAAATGTCCACTAACGAACCTGAATGGGGATTTGGAAACAAGACGGCAGTTAGCCCTGGTTCCGGCTGGGACCCATATAGTGACTGATTTGCAGACTCTAACAACTCTTCGATTTCTTCTTCCGGAAGGCTTGCATACATGTCATCAAGCTTGCTTCGAAAATAAAGCAGCCCAATAAGCCATGAACTCACTGACACAGCTATGCCACCTATGGCCATAACCCCCGAACTAAGCGCCAGCGTCCCTTTTTCGCGTTGCTTCAGAATCCACCGCGCAAAAATCATGCCAATTAGTAAGTACACAATCCAAGTGAGAACCGGATAGGTACCGGTAATAAAAATAGAACCGAAGAACTTTGATGGGGAATTATAGTCAAGCATTCCCTCATACAGGCCGTTATACATGTTAAGCCGATAGTAGGGAATAAACTGCCCGCCAATCAGCGCAATCACTGCCGCGCTAATC
>DAIOFF010000282.1:0-2799 GCA_036745855.1 Scrofimicrobium sp.
ACTCACACATTGTTGCTTATTCGCACACGCCCTCGTATACGCTCTAATGGATTAGACATTGCTGCTGGAGTCAATCTTTATTTCGCGGAAATTAGATACTCCAGCTGCTCTTTTCAACAGCCGCTCAGCTACGTCCGTTTTTTCGTCGGCTCTCGCCCTAGACCATCTTACGTAAAGTGGCATGATTTTGTCTGTTGGCCCATCAGCTACGACTCGGCCGTGATGCATCCAAATTGCGCGTGAACATATTCGTTCCACAGTCTTTCTAACGTGAGAGACCAGTAATACTGTGCCAGATTCATCCAGAATTTTCCCCATGGTCTTCTCGGCTTTGGCCGTAAACGCGGCATCGCCCGTTCCAAGGGCCTCATCAATCAGCAAGATGTCTGGAGCTGCAGCCGCATTTATCGAAAAAATGAGACGAGAGCGCATGCCGGCAGAATACGTTCGCATCGGTCGATCTATGGCTTCGCCGATTCCGGCCAACTCTTTGACGTACTTCGATGCCTCTACGACTTCTTTCGGTGTCATCCCGCGTGCCAAGCATCCAAGTCGGATATTCTCTGAGCCTGACAAGGTTGGAATCAAAGCAGCCCCCACCGCTTGCAATTGAGGTTGCGACCGAGCGATTATGGTCCCTGAAGTCGGTTTAATGACTCCAGCAATAGCACGTAAGACACTAGATTTACCGGCACCATTTGAACCAATTAGGCCTATAGATTCACCCGACCTAGCCACGAAACTCACATCGTCTATTGCCCGTACCAATCGCTTTCGATTGGGAGAAAAGAATCTGCGCTTGTCCCCATCTACTTTGACCTTCAAGCGATATTCTAGCGACACGTGCTGTACCACCACTGTGGGTTCTCCCAGCACTTTCGATGATGGAGACGAACTTATGGTTTTACCGTTGGCGGCCATAGGAATCCTCTCTCATCCAAAATAGCAAAACACCAATTCCGAGAGACAAAAATGCCCAAGCCGCCAGGTATATCCATGAAGTAAGAGTAGGAATAGTTTGATATATCAAGAGATCGCGACTCATGGACAAGAAAACATATCCTGGATTAACTTCCATAAACGGTTTTATTGCAGGTAAATCCTGCATTATATTTATACTAAAAAATACACCTGAGGCATAAAACCAAAATCTACTGACAAGTGGCCATATGAACTTCAAGTCCGGAAGTATAGACGTTAGCACACCTGCGACTAACGCTATCCCCAGGGCTAACACGAAACCACAGGCTACAACTGGGACAATTAGTAGCCATTCTAAGCGAGGCAGCTCATGGGGAGGCATGGCGATGATAAATACTATCGTCGCGACAAAACTAGGCAAAAAGTCGAGAAATTGTCTTATTGACCATGCAATAACCATCGAAATGCGGGGAAAGGAAAAAGATTTCATCAAGTTCTGCGAGACTTTAGTTGTAAGAACAGCGCTCCCAGAAGCTAGAGATACCCGCAAGATAGCAAAGAAGTTGACCCCTATAACTAAATACGCAGGAAAGTTCTCGATGCCTCTATTTGTATGTAAGACCACCCCAAAAATAAGGTAATAAACCATGGCATTCAAAAAAGGAGAAACGACAAGCCAGGTACGTCCCAAAAGTGTTCCGCGCGATGATTGAAATGCCCTTGCACGCGCATCGGCAAGAATAAAATGTCGCCTGTTCCATGTACGTTTAATATACTGCCCCAAAGGGGGACGCTGCGATACAGGAGTAAGTCTCCAGCCAAGTATGTGCATGGAGGTCGTATCTGGTGAATCGAGCGCGATTTCTGCAAGCCAGCGACCAACTTGATCTGAATCCTCATCAGATTTATTAGCCACGGACACCCCGCTTCTGTCGTCCTGTGCCAGCAGAATTGACTGTTTGACTCGGGAGAAACATTCCTCTTCTTCTGACCATCATCGCACTCCAATTATTTGACCAGGTCAGTCTAGCGACCACGCGCCCCAAAATGCCAAAGCAGACATTTGGGGCCCCCTTACGCTGCCCGGTTGACGAAGTATGTCCTGGTTACGCACGTACTTGTTGTCGTTTTTAGAGTTTGCGCAGGTCTTCCACTAGGCCAGTTTTGCTGGAAGTTTTTTCGTCTTTTTGTTTGATTATGCGGGCGGGGGTGCCTGCAACCACGACGCCTGGGGGTACGTCTTCAACCACGATCGCTCCTGCGGCAACTACTGAACCTTCACCAATGCGGCAGCCCTCGAGGACTACTGCATTCGCGCCGATCATTACGCCGTCTTCCACGATGACTGGTGTTGCAGAGGCTGGTTCTACCACGCCTGCAAGTACAGCGCCTGCACCGATATGACAATTGTTTCCAACGGTAGCGCGGCCCCCCATAATCACGCCCATATCGATCATCGTGCCTTCACCGATAACGCTTCCAATATTGATGATTGCGCCCATCATTATGACAGCATTGTTGCCAATCTGTACTTGCTCACGAATGATTGCCCCTGGCTCAATGCGCGCATTAATGCCCTTCAAATCAAGCATCGGAATTGCAGAGTTACGGCGGTCATTTTCGACTTCGAAATCATCAATCTTGTCAGTATTTGCCTCAAGAATTGGCTTTAGCTCTTCCCAATCACCAAACACCACATCCCCAAACACGCGGGCGTTTCCAAAATCAACTGGCGCGTTCGTCTTCACATAAACCTTGACAGGCGTCACTTTTTTCGCCGTCGCAATATACTGGATGATTTCTTCAGCGGTCATACTCATTTTGAGCTCTCTTCCAATAGTTCAGCAAACGCGTAATTCCCATTTGACTTGCCCTGCA
>DAIOFF010000283.1:0-2747 GCA_036745855.1 Scrofimicrobium sp.
AATTTCATGTCTCAGAAATGACCATTCGACGTGATGGTGAACAACTCGAGCAGGGGGGTGCGATAACGCGAGTTCGGGGGGCTTTTAGAACCACAGGTAGACCTGAGCACGGCGTGTTCGATTACTCTGTTCGTTCGAACAGGGAACCAGGCGCAAAACAGAAGTTGGGTCTGGCAGCAGCAGCATTAATAGAGGACAAACAGGTTGTTGCCATTGATGCTGGAACCACTGTATTTCAAACATTAGTAAACCTACCCCAGTCGTTTTCAGGCACGATCATTACTCACTCAATTCCAGCAGTAGACCATTTAGAAACACGCTCACACGTTAGAGCACTGGTTTTGGGTGGTGAACTTTACCGTCCAACAAGGTCAATGGTCGGATCTGATGCAGTTCGTGCTGCACTGGGTTTGCGGGCAGACATTTTTTTCTTGGGGGCAGCATCTATTGACGAGCGAGGAATATATGGCGACGGTGATACTGAGAGAGACATTAAGCGGGCTCTCATCGAAATTAGTGATCGCACAATAGTGATGGTGGACCAGAAGAAACTGACCTCGAGTGCGCCTATTTGTATATGCACTTGGGATGACATTGATACTCTTCTAACCGACGGTGAGCCGCCGACCTCTCTTCGAGGCCAACTGGAAGCAGCCAATGTTGAGATTCATGTAGTCAGCTAGCAGTCTTCAAGCAGCATGTCGACAGTGCGTCAAATCGACAAGGGTAGAAGAGTGCTGTAGCTTGGTTGACGATTATTATGACGAATTTCAATTTTGGTGTTCCAAGTCGCCTCACTCTGCGTGAGTCTGTGGCAGAGCAGCTTCGCCGGGCTGTTCTTGGCGGCGATATTGCTCCTGGAACCCATCTTGGGGAAGTTGAGCTGAGCAAGTCGCTGGGAGTTAGTCGGTCCACATTGCGTGAGGCTTTGCGTCAGCTCCAGCAAGAAGGGCTTCTTTCTCAGGATGTTCGTGGCCGTGTTTCGGTTCGTCAGGTTTCGGATGCAGAGGTCAAAGATATTTTCGAGGTGCGGTTAGGGCTGGAATCAATTGCGCTGCGACGGTTGTGCATGCGTGAAGACCGCGCTTCGGATGTAGAAGTTTGTCGCGAAAAGCTTGAACGGTTGCGGCTATCGCTTTCTTTAGATGAAGACTTAAATGCCGACCTTGATTTTCATGGCACTATTTGTGAGCGCGCTGGTAATGCCACTCTTACTCAAGCATGGCAAAGTATCAGCGGTGTCATAAGGATAACCATGATAGCTGCTGGTGGTGCTCCCGCCAGGCACAATGCTTCATATGATCGCCACGCCCCAATTGTTGATTACATTGAAAAAGGGGATGCGGGCGCTGCGTTGGCATTCCTTGAAGAGCACATGGCGTCTGCCCTCGATCATCTTTTGGACCGTATTAGGTAAGAGGTCCGCCAGGACTTTGCTAGTTGGCTTTCATGCGCATTCCTCTTACATGTCGAAGTTTATACTGATCACACGGAATGCCGTGTCGGCCATGTTCAAAATGGGGACGGAGTTGTTGCTGCTGACGGGGATGCGCGGCGGTGCAAAAATCGTTGATATTGCTAACTTAGGCAAGTTTGTATTGGATGACCAAGGTAACTTATATCAATACGATAAAACCCGGACGCCTACTGAGGAGTACATTCTGGTCGAGATCGCCCCTGGCCAAGGGGAAAAACCTAAGTTCTGAAACCAAGCTGCCTAACCACAAGTTTGCTAATACCCCTTGTAAAAGTTAATTAGTTGGTGAGTCTAGTCTGCGGGAAAGGCCGCTAAGTAGCGATACGTCAAGAATCATTGGGTGGATTTTAGCTGCACAATTACGACTTCTGGTTGATTGTTGATCCGCACTGGAAAGACGCTATTTCCGATGCCGCGGCTAACAATCATAATTGTGTCATTTTTGCGGTATTCGCCAGCGTCATACTTAGGAAATATGCCCTGGCCGGGTGCTTTGAGGCCTCCCACGAAGGGGATGCGGATTTGTCCTCCATGTGCGTGACCTGCTAACACCAGGTGAATATCATATTTGGTGTACTCGTCGAACGCTTCAGGCCTGTGTGATAACAATATTGTGAATCCACTTTCCAGTTTCATATTATGAAGTTCGGATGCTAACGCATCTGTTTTGGAAACGTGGGATCCTATTGAAAAAACAGGGTCGTTTAGACCGATTAGTTGAATGTGCGCTTCGCCCTCACGTAGCAGTACGCCATTATTGCGTAAAACGGTGACGCCCGCCTCTGTTAGTTTTTCTTCCAAAGTATTGTACGTAGGTCCAATCCAACCTTCATGATTCCCCGTCACGTAGTAGCAGGGCGCAATGTCGGTGGCCTGATAAACAAACTCCATTGCGGTGTCCATGTCCAGATGATTTGAGTCCACTAAGTCCCCAGTAATTGCAATGATATTGGGCTTTTCTTTTTTGAGGATATTGATAACTTTTGAGTTGTCTTCTCCGAACTGAACGTTATGAAGGTCAGAAATCTGTGCAATTTTGAATCCAGTAAACTCGGAAGGAATGTGCTCTGATGTGACTTGGAAATGACTGCTACCAACTGTTGTATTGCTCCATATTGTGTGTCCAACGAAGAAAACGAATAGTGCTGAAATGGCAACCAAAATAGATCGTACGATTTTTCGGGGCCTACTCATGTTTTGTCTCCACCATCTCAGTCGATTTTGCTCTAGTGTTCAGCCTACTTTCCTGCCTGAGTTGGCTCAATTATGG
>DAIOFF010000284.1:0-2747 GCA_036745855.1 Scrofimicrobium sp.
TCATTGGGGTGGGAGCTGTCTCTTCTAGTTTCGGATATTCGACATCAAACCCACGCGAAGCCGCCATGATGGCAGAGATGATGGATGCGGCGCAAACCGTTGTGATACTGGCAGATAGTTGCAAGTTTGAAGAAGGGTTATTTGCGCGCATCGCACCACTTGCTGCCGCAAACATTCTTGTTTCAGAAACCGCCCCTCCTCCAGCACTTCAAGCTGCATTAGACGAGGCCGAAGTTCAGGTAATCTACGACGAGTCTCAACTTCCGTAGGAAACAGCCATAAACCCACTCATTTGTGCCCGTTTATGCCCGAACAACTTGTTTTTTGCAAACTTCGTCAGTAGACTCCACTTTGCGATGCATAAATACGCAATCGCAAACTCTCAAGGAGGAGTGTATGTGCAAAGAAATGCTCAAACGCACAGCATTGCTGGCAACTGTAGGATCATTCGCATTGTTGGCACTTAGCGCCTGCGGTGCCAGCGAATCTTCAGAATCTAGATCGGGCGGAGACAATTCCGGAGAAGGCGTAGTCCTCGAGTTTCAACAATGGTGGGAACCCGAATTACCTGACGGCTCTTTGCGCGCTTTGATGGATAGGTTCGAAGAGCAAAATCCCGGCATAAAAGTAGAACTTCTATCTGGCCCATACGGCAGCACCAGGGACCAAGTTGTTGCAGGTGCAGCTGCGAACACCATGGCTGACGTTGTCGGTTTAGATGGCGCATGGGTCTATGACTTTGCCAAGCAAGGGGCAATCGCAGATTTGTCGGCACTGATGAACGAAACAAACTATGACCAGTCTCAACTGGCCAGTCAAGTGGAAGTCGACAGTGCCACTTATATGCTGCCTGTCGTGAATTTCGTTTATCCGCTATATGCCAACATGGATATCCTCGAAAAAGCGGGTATCAATGAAATCCCCTCAACACGGGAAGAATTCGCAGACGCGGCTAAGAAAATTGCCGAGCTTGATGACGAAACGGCTGGATGGGCATTAAATCTGTCGATCGAACAGCCTTCAGGAATCCAAAACTCCTTTATGTCATGGGCATGGGCTAGCGGCGGTTCGATGCTTAAAGACGGCCAGCCAGATCTAACTGGTGAGGCTGTCGCCTCCATAACCAAGTATGTAAAAGAGCTATGGGATGCAGACACGATAGCGCCCGGAGCATTCACCATGAAAGAACAAGACATGGTTGAAGAGTTCATTAATGGCCGGGTTGGAATGATGGTCGATTCACTGGCTCATCTCAATATGATTCACGAAGGTAACCCAGACTTGAACATCGATATCGCTGCAATTCCCGCAGAAAGTGGTTTCACAGGTGAACGCGGCATTCCTTACGCCTCCTGGGGAATTGGTATCGCCAACAACTCTGAGAACAAAACCGAAGCTTGGAAGTTGGTTGAGTTCTTGATGTCCGAAGAAGTAAACAGTTCCCTTGCCACGGATGCAAATGCTTTCCCTGGGAACACAAAGTCAGTACCCGAGAATCTAGATTCGGATCCACTGATGGATAAGGCGTTCAAGGTCTATCAAGATGGTAAACCCACCAATGAGTTTGTTGGTTTACCAGTGTCAGAAGAGTTGATGAGGCAACTATCAACTCAAGTACAAAAGGCTCTTGACGGATCACAAAGTATTGAAGATAGCTTGACGAACGCCCAAAAGAGCTGGGAACAGGAATTTTAGGCCGAGTTTAGTGGTGAGGCATGTAACAAACCTAGCCTCACCACTTCGCCTCCGAAAGGACTTCCCTCATGAACACAGCGATGCTCACGCCACCTGTGGCTCCTTCTGACGACACTAAACAAGGGGTCTCGTCGCTCCCACCTAACAAATCGCCATTTCGTCGCCGTATAGTTCCATATCTTTACCTGTCGCCAACACTCATCTTGATGATTGTCTTAATGGCTGTCCCTGTGATCATGGTGATTTGGTATTCAACCATGGACAATGTCATCACGGAGCAAAACCCCGAATTCGTTGGTCTAGACAACTACGGAAAGGTTCTCAGTAACTCAGAGTTCTGGGATGCCATGAAACACACCATTCTTTTTGCTGGTGCTAGCGTCATTGCTCACATCATTTTGGGATTGGCATTTGGACTACTGTTGAACTCTGAGATTCTTTCAAATGTCACAAAAGCGGTATTCAGACTGATTTTAGTCTTACCGTGGCTATTTACAGTTGCTATTGTTGCAGTGCTTTGGAGGATGCTGTTGAATCCAAATGGCGTCATCAACCACACTCTTGAAGCTCTTGGTTTTACGGATGGCCGAACTGAATGGCTTTCAAACCCCTCAACTGCCCTTTGGTCCATTATCTTGATCAATATTTGGTCGGGATACCCCTTCTACATGATTAGTATCTTGGCAGGATTGCAGGGAATCTCGGCGGATCTTTACGAAGCCGCAAGGGTAGATGGAGCGTCGGCAATCCAAAGGTTCATCCACGTAACTATTCCTCAGCTAAAGCCCCTATTAATATCTCTGGCATTGCTTGATTTCATATGGACCACACAAAACTTCGCGCTAATATGGATGACCACCGGCGGCGGTCCAATGAATGTCACAGACGTACTGGCCACATTTACCTACAAGTTGGCTTTCGGCAAATATCAGTTTTCCATGGCCTCCACCAGTGCAGTCATAATCCTTCTATTTTCCCTCATCCTCGCGGTCTTCTACTCGCGCGCACAGAAGTCAAGGGGCTAACTAATGAACACTCGAATCACAGCCGAC
>DAIOFF010000285.1:0-2746 GCA_036745855.1 Scrofimicrobium sp.
CAGGTTCTTGCAAACGAGAGATTCGTACGGGGGCATCAAAAGCATTTCGATTTTCTTCTGTGCTAATCAACTTGATGTCTTCGGGGACTTTAATGCCGCCAATAAGGAGTTCCTCAATGAGTCCAAGTGCCATCATTTCTGTTGCAGCAATTATTCCATCAGGACGCCGTTCGCGGGTCCCAGCAAGGATACGTCCTGCAATAGCGCGCCCATCTTCAGCATCTATTTGTTGTCTTGCATACACGTCAAGGGTAACCTCGGGATGGTTTTTTAGTGCTCGGTCAATTCCGCGCTTGCGATCTGCAAGGGGTTGGGCTCTGGGGTAGCCGGTCGCAAAAACAAGTTTTCGACACCCTAACGAAATCAGGTGTTCAGCAGCGCGAAACCCTACTTCCTCATTGTCCATGAGTACACTGCAGTGGTCGTGCCTGTTGGTATGAAGATTAACAAGTACTACGGGGGTGCCGTGATCACGAAGACGGTCTATATCGGCGGGATTGTCGTCGAGTGGGGCAAGGATTATGCCTTGCATGCGGGCTTGATCAAATAGTTCGACGTAGCGAGACTGTTCCGCATCGTCCTTGTCAGCATTGGCGATTAACATTGTTGTGCCGACTTCACGGGCACCTGCCTGTGCGCCTCGCACAACTCCAACAGAAAACGAATGGCTGAGTTCACCAATTACGATGCCCATGCCTGGTCCTTCGCCAGTGCGCATTGTGCGAGCGGCCGAGTTAACAACAAAACCGAGCTCTTTTATTGATGCTTCGACCCGCTGCCTGGTGGCATCACTGACACGATCAGGAGTGTGCAACGTATAAGAGACAGTGGCAATAGAAACGCCTGCGTGCTGGGCGACTTCTTTCATGCTCGGCCTTGATCGCCGCATCGAGCTTGCCTTTGAGTCTGGTTTGTCCACAGCGCTCATGTTTGCCTTTCGCGTTGCCTAGTTGCCACTATAGCGATGCGCGAAAGTACTTACCGGATTGCGTCGTCCTTTTCGTTTGAGATGAGTTGAAGTTCGGACCGTGTTGGTGCTTGTTCCCAGTCGCCGACGCCACTGACTGCCAGTGCACCGCAGAAGGCACCGCGTTGAAGTCGGTCGACAACGGGAAGCCCGTCAAGGACGCCAGACAGGTAGCCGGCGGTGAAGGCATCACCGGCTCCGATGCTGTTCACTTCGTTGATGGGGTGTGCTGGGCAGGTTGTTTTTCCAGACCTATCGAAGTGATCGGCACCATTTCTTCCACGTTTGACAATAACTTCGCGGGCACCATTTCGGAGAAGGATTTTGATTTGGGCTGGTTCGTTGGCATCCGTAGCAATAAGGTTCAGTTCGTTTTCGGACGCGATGATGATGTCAGCGAGGCGCGCTAGGGGAGTCAGTGCTGCCGTGGCACTTTGTTGGTCCCATAGTTTTGAGCGGTAGTTGACGTCGAATGAGATCCGAGTTCCGTTGTCTTTGGCTGATGAGACTGCGGCGTACGTGGCTTCGCGGGCCGTTTGTGAAATGGCTGGTGTAATCCCTGTAAAGTGTAAAAGACGATGAGAAGCGGTGGGATTAGTGTCAGATCGGCAAAGTTTTGATCCGGCAGAGTTTTCCCGATAGTAAGTGACGGTTGGTGGCAAAGATGCTGGCATATCAACCAACATCACAGCTGTTGGACTGGTTGAAACTTGCCGGACGGAAGAAGTACAAACGCCTTCAGCGCGAAGAGTCCTCAAGATCAGGTCTCCGGCTGGATCGTTGCCCAGGACTCCTGCCCAAGTCGCTTGGTGTCCTAGCCTTGTGAGCCCGATTGCCACGTTCGTCTCTGCCCCAGCAAGGGATGCTGACATGGGGTCACCTTGGCTGAGTCGGCCGTGGGAGCGGATCGCAACCAGGGCCTCGCCAAATGTAAACACGTCCGTAGTCATGAGTTTGTCCTCAAGGAACGGAACTCTTGGGCTCGTGCCTTGAGTGCTTCCATATTCATGGGGTCAGTTGCCCCGCCAGTGAGTGGTGAACCGACGCCTAATGCTAGTGCGCCGCGTGACAAGTATTCAATGCCAGTTGATACTGTTATGCCGCCGACGGGAATGAGTGGAATGTCTGGAAGTGGGGCCCGAATGGCGCTGAAGTATGAGGGGCCTGCGGCTCCTGCGGGGAAGAGTTTGACTGCCGTGGCTCCAGCTTCGTAAGCGGTAAGGATTTCAGTTGGTGTGAATGCGCCAGCTAAAACGGGGATATTCATGTGAACTGCGGTTTCCAGTGATTCGGTTATTGCAGGGGTGACGATGAATGTGGCCCCTGCATCGCGGGCCGCTAACGCATTTGCCGAGGTAAGGACAGTTCCTGCACCGACCTCGACAGAGTCCATACCAGATAGTTCACGAATTGCGTCAAGCGCTTTGGGAGTAGTCAAAGAAACTTCCAAAGCTTTGAATCCAAATTCAGCGAGGGTTAGTCCGATCTTAATCGCCTTTTCGTGGGTGTCCGTTCGGATGATCGGCAGGACGCGTTCTGTAGCTAATAGTGCAAGTAAACTTTTTGAAGTCACCATTCTGCATGGCTCCCATCTGCTAAGCGCCAAACGGGGCTGCGCCAAGTGTGGCCGCGTGTGGCGGCGCTTCGAACAGCGGCCTCGTCAACCTCAATCCCTAGCCCGGGGCCTGTCAGTCGCTCAATATAGCCAGATTTGAAATCAAATACTGATGTGTCGGCAACATAATCTAGGACTTCACCACCTTCGTTATAATGAATACC
>DAIOFF010000286.1:0-2740 GCA_036745855.1 Scrofimicrobium sp.
ATTGACGAGGCGTAGCCTCGTCACCCTCTTCGCAGACCCATCCGGTGAGTTTCATCCACGGCCGGTGACCTATAGGCCCCCGGCTATAGGTAAAACCCACCGGCCAGAAATGACAGAAGCAGGAGCAGGAGCAACTGTGATTACTTCACAGATATCTTCATCTGCAAACTAGAGCCCAACTCGGAAAGCAAATCCAAGCCAGAAGTAATCTGTCCCATTGAAACCCCTGGGGACGCCATCCGGGGCTCATCCGCTTCACTTGCAGGCGTTGGGCCAAAGAAAATGCAGAACCCATTTCCCGAAGGCCAAAGCGCAACCTCACCAATTCCGAAAACCTCTTTCCTGTCTTCATGAGATGGAATCTGCACAGGAATACTCCCGTAGTATTCACCGCCCCACTTACTCATAGCCAGTGTCATAGGCAGTGCCTCAATAAACGTTTTCGAAGCCACAGAATCATTGAGTTCTGCCTCCATAACTTGGGATTCTACCTGCAGAGTTACAATTGTCCCCATTCCACTTTCCTTTAGATCATCAGAGGAAACCGCCATCGCGTTTCACTTTCTTTTACGTAACCATCAACTATCTACATGCAATATAAGTAATTCACTGTACCCATTTGCACAGAGATAAGAAACTGTCAATGATAGAGAGTTCCTGCTGCCTACCGAAATTTCTTTATCTCGACCATTTCTTTGGCAGCATTGTAGCATAAATCAGCCATTCTTTGCGTTAGGCATAGATAATCCCATTAGTAATAGTGTTGTTATTTTCGGCATTATTGAAACTGACCGCCGCTGTCGTTTTCCCACGGCAAGCGGTACTCTCCGGCAATGAGGTCCTGCATATAAGTGTAAGGACAGTCCATGACGCCGCCTTCGACAGCGATGTATCCCCTGTGCGCCAACTGATAAATGTTGTTTTCTGCCTGCCATGTTTGACGGGCTTCGCGCACTAGGTCTGGTCTAATTTCGGCCATGGTCAGTTCGTTTTCTTTGTTCCCACCCTGGCGAAGTGGGACTCCATCAAAGCCGACAATTATGCCTTCACCCATTCCGCTAAATGGGCCACTACCAGAGCATGCACATACACTGGCTGTGTACATTAGGTTTTGCAGTGCGTCCGATTGGGCTGTGATTTTCCAGGGGTGGCGCAGTTCCGATGAGTATCCGGCTATACGCAGCAGCAGTTCAGCTCCTTTATATGCGGCTTCTCTGGCCACTTCGGGAAACATTCCGTCATGGCAGATGGCGACGGCAATTTTGCAGCCTTTGGGTCCGTCACATACTTGCATACCAAGATCCCCCGGCATCCAGGGTTCTGCTGGCACCCAAGGGTGAAGTTTCCGGTAGTGAAGACAGATTTCGCCTTTATTGTTGATGATGATTGCACTGTTGAATGGGTTTCCTTGCGGATTGCGTTCCATTAGTGAGAAGCATGCCCAGATGTTTGCTTGACGGCATGCGCTTTGCAAAATGCGCACTTCTGGCCCGTCAATGTCGCATTGATACTCATCTTGTATTGCTTTGGAGGCACCATTTAACGAGTATTCAGGAAAGACTAATAGGTCCAGATTTGGCCGCCGTTCGGAGATTTCGCGGATAAAACCCGCTAAACGAAGTGCCGCGTTTTCTAGGTCTGCGGGTGTTTCAATTCTTGCACTATCACATTGAAGCAAGCCGATTACTATTCCGGCTTGGGACTTATTTAGTCCGCCTAATCCGTCCATCTGTTACTCCATTTCCCATATTTTCTCTAGCTCTAACTTATTCCGCCCAATCTACCTATTCGCTCCGGCCCGGTGATGGATTGAGTTAGAGTTTGTCTGCCCAACCGAGTCACGGACTCGGTTAGAAGGTTTACCCGCCGACCCCGCGATGGATTGAGTTGAGGGTTTATTTGCTGAATTCCGTCGCGGATTGAGCGAAGAGCTACTCGTGCTTGCCGGGTTTTTCTGCCAATGATTCTTTGGTGGGATCAATGTGTGTGAGTTCGTCAATTTTTGCCATGATTTCTGGGTCTTCGGTGGGAGCAACCGCGGTATGGTTTGATTTTGCGGGTTTTCCAGATTGTGTCCTTTTTACCCCAATAGTTAGCGATAGTGTTGCAGTGAGTACAAGGGTTACGGCGATCACGACCAGGGATACCCATGTTGGGACCTCAGGCACGCCAATACTTTGGCCGCCGTTTAAGAATGGCAATGTGTTTTCGTGCAATGCATGCAAAACTAGCTTTATGCCGATGAAACCCAGGATGAAAGATAACCCATAGGATAGGTAAACCAGCCGGTCAAGTAGGCCTCCTAGCAAGAAATACAATTGCCGAAGTCCCATTAGTGCAAATAAGTTAGTTGAGAAGACAACAAATGGGTCTTTCGTAAGTCCAAAAATCGCGGGAATAGAGTCCAACGCAAACAGTAAATCGGTAGATCCAAGGGCAACGATGACAATCAGCATTGGAGTGAACATTTTGCGACCATCAACGCGAAGTGTCAGTTTGTTGCCTAAGTACTCATCGTGAATAGGCAATACTCGGCGCAGCCGGGCGATGACGGCATTTTCTTTGTATTCTTCGTCTTCCCCACCGCCCGTTACAAGCTTGACGGCCGTGTAAATCAAAAATGCACCGAAAATATAGAAGACCCAACTGAAGTGCTCAATAGCTGCAGCCCCTAAAACAATCAAGGTGGCACGCAAGATAAGGGCAATCACAATGCCAATCATGAGCACCATTTGTTGAT
>DAIOFF010000287.1:0-2724 GCA_036745855.1 Scrofimicrobium sp.
AGAGTTTGGGGGTGAAGGTTGCACCTTTACCCCCAAACTCTTGACAGAAGCTCTCTAGCCTTTGCACTTCGTTTGAACCGAAACGACATTTACCCGGAAGCGATGTATAGAGTGAGTCCTGGACCGTAGTCTGTGCAGGGTTTAAATATCGGTTAATTATTGGTATTCCGAATGATTGCCAGTGGGCGAACAGGAGACGCCGTTGCTCCCTCAAGTTTCAGTGGTGAACAGATAAACTCAAACTCATAGCATCCCTTTTCGACCAGTGGCTCAAGATAAACGTTCTCGATGAGGTGGATCCCTTTTCGGATCAGCAAGACTATATGCCCTGGCAAATCACCCAAGCGAGGATCCGCGTATCCAGGCAGATCCCAACAAATGTTGTCAGCCCCGACAGCCACGGGACCAAGTTCAGCTAACCATTCAGACGCATCCGTATCGGGCGCGGGGCCGTTCATATACCTTTCTACGTCCCGGAAAAATCGACCGTTTCCCGTTCTAACCAATACTGTGTCTCCGGACCGAATCTGAATCCCTTGGCGTTCAACGCATTTTTGGAGAACTTCCGCGCTAATCAAAAACCTTTGCGGGAGTTCATCTATACCCAAAGCAGCAGGGACGTCTAGCATCACGCCGCGACTGTAGATTGGCAGCACCGTTTCAATGCCTAAATCTGTAATTCCCATTGGTGTTTCGTTTTCAAAACTTACTGCCACGCCTCCGCACATCAACATGCCCTCCGCTTGGTGTGCTAGCGCATCAATATGGGTTCCTGCGTGGTCAGAGGCAATGATCAATCCGGCTGCGCTGGACCTGCGGTTTTCGTTCTCCCAATCAGTGTGGCGTCTGTGTAAAAAGAAGGAATAGCCAGCCTGCTCATGTGCAGGATGAATTGGCATCCCATCAAACCGTGGTTGTTCAAGGTCAAGTATTTCGATGTTTTCTAGTGCAATATCCATTTTCTCTCCTATGAGTGATGAGCGATCTTTTTGGTGCTTACAGTGACTTCGGGGCTCTTTTTCCTTTTTGGTCCAACTACAAAGAGAATTGCGGCGGACATGAATGCTAGAACCGCCAAGAACGCCATTCCTATCTGATCGCCACCTGTGTATTCACGTAGCCATCCAAGGACATAAGGGCCAACGAAACCGCCTAGGTTTCCAATTGAGTTGATCCAAGCTATTCCTGCTGCTGCGGCCGTTCCAGCAAGACGCGCAGTTGAGATCGTCCAGAACGTACCATTACATCCGTAGATTCCAGCTGCTACAACGCAAAGAAGCCCAATCGTCATGACTGGGTTTGGCGAAAAAACGCAGAGTACAAGTGCTACCCCGGCCGTCGCAGCGGCTATTGATGTATGCAGACGCCTTTCGCCAGTGCGATCAGAGCTGCGCGCTATCAGAATCATTGATGCTGCAGCAAAAATGTATGGAAGTGCCGAAATCAATGTGGTCATCATTGTTCCTTGACCCGTAAGGCTCTGGATAATGGTGGGTAGCCAGAAGCTAAGAGACAAAAGCGATGTAACAGTTCCAAAGAATGCCAGGCTTAACCACCACACCAGGGGCGACTTAAATGCGTCGCGAAGCGTACTATGTCCGCCAGAAGCTGCTGCTTTTTCTTCAGTGGCTAGTGCTTCAATGATTGCTGAGGCTTCCTCTTTTGAAAGCCACTTGACCTTGGTTGGGTTATCTGGCAGGAAGATCAATACAAGAAATCCAACAATTATGCTGGGAACCCCTTCTACAATGAACAAGATTTGCCAACCTGACATGTTCATAAAGCCGTCTAGTCCAAGAATCCAGCCTGATAGAGGTGCGCCTATGATGCCAGAAATCGGCATTGCTGTCATGAATAATGCAGTTGCTCTGCCGCGATTTCGAAGCGGAAACCACTTTGTGAAATAGAAAATGATACCGGGGAAGAATCCCGCTTCGGCCACGCCTAGCAGGAAACGGAGTATATAGAAAATGGGTTCATTACTTACCAAAGCCATACAGGCAGAAATGACTCCCCATGTAATCATGATGCGTGAAATCCAGATGCGTGCACCAAATCGGTTCAGTAGCAAGTTACTTGGGACCTCGAAGACAAAATATCCAATGAAGAAGATTCCTGCACCAAGACCATAGGCGGCGTCGGAAAGGCCAATATCCGCATTCATTGTTAGTGCGGCATAACTTAGATTGACGCGGTCCAAGAAGGAAAGGAAGAAACAAAGGAATGCGAACGGAATAATTCGTACCATTGCCTTTTTGACGCCAGATTGTAGTACTGGCGAATCAATTGTTGTCACAGCAGACACCCTTCTGTTGATTTTGTGACGCGGCGTTGCGGCACAATTGGCTGGAAATTGTGAGTTGCATGATGTCAAGCATCAGCGATGATTGGCACGCGGGTAACGTGGTTTTTGACGACTGCGTCAAGTGATGAAGCGTGTTTCTTGCCCATTGCGTGCACACGATCAGTTGTGAAGTAGGCAAGCCAACTGCCCACTGTATTGTGGCGACTTTTCGCCATACACCCATTTAATGTGATTGTTATGTTTTTACTGTATTGCTTCGCTCATTGTCTAAAACGCTGGTAAGTGAGCGTCTTAAAAGTAATATTTGAGGTCTTGGCAATTCCGTCTCCTCACGTCGTCGTGATCTATAAGAGCAGTATGTCAACATGTCGACAGTGCGTCAAATCGACAAGGGTAGAAGAGTGCTGTAGCTTGGTTGA
>DAIOFF010000288.1:0-2699 GCA_036745855.1 Scrofimicrobium sp.
AGGCGTGATCGTGCATCCGATTACTTTGATTCCAGCTTCTTTGGCCCTAGAAATAAACTGCCGGTACCCTGCGATTAGCTCTTCAGTCGTGCAACGTTCCTCAACAGGTGGGTTCATTGAGCCCGGCCTTGGTTGAGAAATATCGTTAATTCCTAGCGCCAGCAAGGTTAACTTCACGCCAGGCAAATCTAGTAAATCCCACTTCATCCGGGCAAGACCTGACAGTCCAAACATTTGCATCTGCGGAGCCACTGGAAAATGCGTGTCATACAGAAGTCGGTTTCCACCAATACCACAGTTCACTAATGCGTATTCTTTGTTAGCTAAGCGAATCTTCTCACGCAAAGGAGTCACCCAGTACCCCATTTTGGTGATCGAGTCTCCAAATGCGACAATCGTCGATTTTTCGGCGTCTGCTGGTGCGCGAACTTGTAAACCAACTACACTAACCAGTTTCTCCTCGACTACATCCCCGTTAGGCATCGTCTCTTTTGATATTTTTGGAACAAAGTCTTCACCGCAAAAGTCCCCGCAGTCAGAGTGAGTTTGTCCGATGAGGCAACACGACGTCGAAGAAGTTTCCGTATCATTGTGTAGCCACAAGTCCACGTTGTCACCGCTTCGAATAGGCAACCGAAGCATGTCACTGTAAACCGTGCTGCGTGCCTCTATAGACACGGACGTCTCACCATTAAATCGGACTCTCAGATACTCACCGTTCACAGCGCACGTTATGTTGTCATACCGAATCGTCCGTTCACCGTACCGTTCGGCTAGAACTATTCGAAATGCCTCACCACTTAGACCCGATGGCAAGCTGGCGCGAATCGTCGTCCCCGAAGTGTCTGGAGCCAAAGAGGCAAAGGTTTCATGCTGAGCCGCGGCGCAAGCCGTGAACCACACAGAGTTTTCTGACATTTCTTCCAGTTCCTGACTCACTCTGGATACTTTTCGTCGAGGCGCTGAAGGATTTCTGCGGAAATTGCTTCTGGCGAGTGGCCTGCTAATTGCGACAAAGACATTTCCTTGACGGTCGTCATCTGCGACGCAGCCTCCGCAACCTCAGGAAGTTCCCTCTCAATGTCGGCCCAAATATCTTCATGGAGTTGCAAAACACCCAATGGGCTCTTCGTTACCCCTTGGTAGGTACCAGATCTTCCATTGGCGATATCAATGTCTGCGGCAAAATCGCCCCAAATTGCGTGCAACCAGTCAATACTAAGCCCAAACCACTGGGCCAAGATTGGATTAGCGAACCGTTCCTGGCCACTTGATGTGAGCGGTTTGGCTAGCGAAAATCCATGCGGTCCTTCACGAAAAATGTGCATCTCAAATTCGACACCCGCAGTTTCGAGCGCTCCAGTAAATAAAAGTGCGTTCTCAATCGGGACAACAGAATCATTCCGCGTATGGAAAATGAACGATGGCGGCGTGTCCCCAGAAACTGCGTCAATCACACTTGGACCAGACATACCCATTTGTTCAAGCATGTTGTCTGCAACGGCCGGGTACCCCAAAATCAAAGCATCTGGTTTACTATCCGACAAAGTTCCAAGGGAAGCAGCTAAATGCCCACCTGCAGAGAATCCAACCACCGCGACCTGTCCATCTACCAAGTCCCACTCTTCAGTATTACCGCGGATCATCGCGAGTGCAGCTTGTGCATCTTCCAAGGCTAATGCTGGCACGTTGTCAGTTCGACCCCGGCCAGTCGTATACCGCAGGACAAATGCATTGTAGCCCTCAGCCAGGTATGCAAGGGCTACTGGCTCTGCCTCGCGATCAGAACATCCGACATAACCTCCACCTGGGAAAACTAGAATTGCCGGACGCTTGGACACATTTGGCATTTCGTTACTAGGAGCATGCAAATATGCAGTTAACTCTGCACCGTTGTCTCCAACAGCATGTTCTATACAGCGCAAAACCAGAACTCCTTAATAGAATAAAAGACAGAGGCCCTCAGCCCTGATCGGGTTCTTGTCGTTGGTATTTTTGTTTAGGTAGGGTATAGGTCAAGTCTTTGGCGGTCTCAACGGCCTCTTCAAGAGTAAGTCGGTGCTCAACAACCAACTTGGCCAGGAATCCTGCGGTTGAGCGACGGAACAAATCGTGCCGTGCAGGAATTGAGCAGTACGCCCGCGTATCATCAACGAAACCTGAAAGATTATAGAATCCAGCAGTCTCAGTCGTTGCGGCATAGAAACGCCCAATCGCCTCAGGAGAATCAATGAACCACCAAGGAGCTCCTAATGACAATGACGAATACGCACCTGCAAGCGGGGCAAGTTCCCGTGAAAATACAGTCTCATCAATCGTGAACAGAATGCACCGGAAGGTTCGATTCATTCCGAACGCGTTCAGCATCGGAGTTAGAGCGGTCGTGAAGTCAACGCTGGTTGGAACATCAAAACCGATATCAGCACCAAACTTTTCAAACAACCCGTGGTGCTGATTACGAAGTACTCCAGGATGGATCTGCATCACCAGTCCATCTTCAGTGGACATTTTTGCCATTTGGAACAACATATTTGCCCCAAAAGCAGCATTCTCCGCTGCCGAAACAGGCACCCCAGACAATCGCTTCGCATAAATCCTTGAGGCCTCGTCATCACTCAAGGGCAGTGTATCTGGAGTCAGCGGCCCATGATCCGTCGCAAGTGCACCCGCAGATTTAAAAGCAAACCGTCGCTGACGCA
>DAIOFF010000289.1:0-2688 GCA_036745855.1 Scrofimicrobium sp.
AAGAACATAAGTCAGCGGAAAGAGAACAGCCCCGCCATCAAAAATAAGATCCCCAACATGAAATAACTTGGTTGCCGAAACATTGGCAATTAAAAGGAAACTTACGAAACAGATTGCAATAATGTCAAAAACACGTTCAGGCCGATTGAGCATGATCCATATTCTACATTGGGCATAGTCGACTAAACTGCTCTGGTGATTACCGTAACCGATTTTTCTCTCCGTATTGGCGCGCGTGACCTGGTGAAGAGCGCAAGTTTCACCGTAGGAAAGAACGCGAAAATAGGCCTTGTCGGTCGCAACGGAGCGGGCAAGACAACCACCATGCGTCTTCTGGCCGGTGAAGAAGATAAAGGTGCCGCAGAACACATGGGGGTAATATCACGATCTGGGCTGGTCGGTTATCTTCCTCAAGACACGACTGAAGGTGACCTAACTCAAACGGCTCGCGAACGCATTATTTCGGTTCGAGGCATAGATCAGTTGATGGCCCGGATTCGCAAAGCCGAACTAGAGATGAGTACCCAAACTGGGGCGCGCCAACAAAAGGCAATGGAAAGATACGTCCGCTTAGACCAAGAATTCACAAATAATGGTGGTTGGGCTGCAGCTTCGGAGGCAGCCCAGATTGCAGCGGCTCTTGGCGTCGATGAGCGACTGATGGCGCAAGAACTTCAGACACTATCAGGTGGGCAAAGAAGGCGCGTAGAACTGGCTCGGGTCCTGTTTTCAGGGGCCGAAACTCTGCTGCTAGACGAACCAACCAACCACCTTGACCATGACTCAATTATTTGGCTGCGCGACTGGTTGGAAGATTACTCAGGCGGACTGATGGTGATCAGTCACGATGTAAACCTGCTGGAAAACACGGTCAATCAGGTCTTCTACTTGGATGCCAGGCGCGCTGAACTAGATATTTACCATCTAGGTTGGTCAGCGTATTTAAAACAGCGCGAAGAAGATGAACGCAGGCGGCGCCGTGAACGCGCAAATGCACTGAAGAAAGCAGAGACACTTCACGCGCAAGGCGAAAAAATGCGTTACAAAGCTACAAAAGCTGTAGCTGCCCAACAGATGCTTCGCCGCGCCGAAGAACTGCGGGCCTCTGTTGGCGTCGAAGAGAGCGCCGAAAAAGTGGCGCGGATTCGATTCCCAGAACCTGCACCTTGCGGCAAAGTTCCCTTGACCGCCGAAGGCCTTTCAAAATCTTACGGTTCGCTGGAAGTATTTGCAGGCGTGGATTTAGCAATCGATAGAGGAACGCGGGTTGTAGTTTTGGGGCTAAACGGAGCTGGTAAAACAACACTGCTGAGGTTACTGTCCCGCACCGAATCTCCAGACACAGGCGAAGTCTTAGATGGATATGGACTAAAACTTGGCTACTACGCGCAGGAACATGATCTTCTTGACACCTCCCGAACCGTTGCCGAAAACATGGCTGAAGCGGCACCAGGCCTTGATGAGACCGCTCTGCGCTCAGTGCTAGGACAGTTCCTGTTTGGCGCAGACGACATCACGAAACCAGTGTCAGTACTGTCAGGCGGTGAAAAAACGCGTTTAGCACTTGCGACCCTAGTAGCATCCAGCGCGAACGTGTTGCTGCTTGATGAACCTACAAACAACTTAGATCCAGCAAGTCGCGAAGAGATTTTGTCGGCACTTCGAACATATGAAGGCGCTGTCGTGCTGGTGACACATGATCCTGGCGCTGTGGAAGCACTTTCCCCTGACAGAGTCCTGCTGCTTCCAGATGGTGATGAAGACCTGTGGGACGCTAGTTATCTGGATCTAGTGACACTAACCTAGCCGGAAAACCGCGAACCGCAAGATAGTCCAGAAGGGAATCAGCGTGCTTTGAACATGCAAGCCACGTTTTTTCCCGGCCATAATGAAGCGTTGGATTGTGCCAAACCACTTTCGTTTCGCCGGGTTCTTCACAATCACGCGCTGAACAAATGAGGGAATCAGGTCCGGGCTTTATCGACATGTTTCAAAGCGTACTGCCACGGGCATGCATCTTTTGACATAGCCTTGAAACATGAGTGTTCACAGGGCGGTTTTTGTTCGCCACTCTAAGGCAAAGCGATACTCGGCAGGCGGAGACATCAACCGCAGCCTGACTGATGAAGGCAGACAAAGGGCGCGCTATCTTGGCCAAAAACTCTCTGCGTATTTGCACGGTGCCGGGAAGATTCTTGTGTCACCGGCCACCCGCGCGCAGGAAACGCTTACTGAGATTCTGGCCGGTGCCGGGGTCGAACTGGGGTCGATCCCTTGCACAGAAGTACCCGCAATCTATTTTGGGGGAGCAGAAGAAATCCTGGACGCCTTGCGTACCTGGGGGGAAGGGAAAGTGGTAGTCATTGTTGGGCATGAGCCGACCATCTCTGAGGTTGCAAACCTGGTGGCTGGCCCAAGTTTGGATGTTCCAGCGGGTGTCCCTGTGGCCTCGGCAATAACAATTGAAGCAGATCAAGAATGGGCTGATTGGTGGCCGCACATTGGGAAAAACTCTGATTTTTTGATGGCTTAAGTGCCGCATTTTATTGTGCGCACTGTCACAAAGTCTATTAACCTCAGACCATGGTTAAGAAGCTTACGCATGAGGTTTACGAGGCCGAATTATTCAGACTCCAATCTGAACTGGCACAACTACAAGAATGGGTCAAAGCCACCGGCGCGCGGATC
>DAIOFF010000290.1:0-2660 GCA_036745855.1 Scrofimicrobium sp.
CTATGCCGCTTTCGAGGATGGCTTTGTTCGCTGCTGGCATTCCGGTTCCTGAAGTGAACACTTTGCCCTTCATACCCAACTCTTCGATAGCACGGGCAACACCGGGCGCATCGAACGAAGAAGTACCTACGATTCCTTTAACCTCTGGATATTTCTTCATGACCTCTTTTGCGACTTGGTAGGCATTTTCGCCATCGTCTTGCGACTCTACGCGAGGTTCTGCCTCCAGCAACGTCATTTTCGGATAGGCCTCTTGAGCGCGAGCAACGGCTCCATCAGCCCATTCGTTGTGGGAGGCGTTGGTTACGTGTCCGACCATTGTGGTGTAAACGCCCTCTTCACCCATGGCTTCTGCCAGATTGTCCATGATGAATGCGCCATAGTCGGCATTGTTGAATGCCTCAATGTCATACATGGTGTTCTCAAGGCTTGCGCCTTCATGCGACACGACAACGATTCCAGCATCAAGCGCTTCTTTCAATACGGTCTCAAGCGCACCTGGATCCACGGGAACCACACCAATTGCGTCGACTCCTTGAGCAATCAAATCCTGAATAACCTGAGCTTGCATGGTTGCGTCAGTCTCAGCTGGACCTTTTTGATACACATTCATACCTGTATCATCCGCATACCTGTTAACGCCGTCTTCCATTCGCACGAACCAAGGGTTGGTGGCATCTTTCGGGACAATGGCAATAGTAAAGTCACTACTGGCCGTGCTACCACCAGAGTCGGTGCCTCCGCCACCTGATTGATCTTTACTTTCCGAACCACCGCCATCACTTGAGCAAGCACTCAAGGTCAATGTCGCGGCTGCCAAAATGCCCAGAAAAGGACCAAGATAGCGCTTTTGTTTCATGTTGTTCTCCTAAATATTCCTTCTGCAAAATGTTGATTGGTGCATCGATTTGAAATGCGCAAGGCCTTGCCTCTATGCCATTGGCGATGCCGGTAGTGCGGTCATTAATGAGTAAGCGGCTTGAGTGGTGTCAAGCCTGCTGTATTGAAGTTGAACAGGGACATTACTTTCCACCCGGATGCCATATGGGACTCCGCGCGGAATGTCTAAACCTCCTAACATTTCTGGACGATCAGTACGTAAATGAAGATCACGATTTTGAGGTACAACGATCGGATCAGAATGGGTTGGTTCTTGATCTGCGAAGAACGCAGTGATGCGAATTTCAGCGTCCTCCGCGGCATCATTCAGAACGCAAATTGACTCATGCGAAGTCTCTGGAGGGGTGCTGACCTCCGGAATAAATGCATCCGGGATGTACCAGAAATGTAGCTTTTTCGTTGCCATCTTGTACCTTGTCCACGTCGGTGTAGTGCGCTCGTTTCTTTTGAACCGGTTCAAAATCTGAACCGGTTCAAAAACTGTTGTCATTACTATAGGGTTGAGATTCGACTTACGCAACTACGTCATTAAGTTCGCAACCGTTCTGAGACATATCGTTATCACCAGGCAGTTCCAATAAACTGCATCTGAATGAAAAGGGAGGAAGCGTGAAGAGTGATCCGCGGGATCATCGTTCTTTTACCCAGAATGGTGCACGCGCTAGCATCCGTGACGTCGCAGCCTTGGCAGGGGTATCTGTAGGAACAGTTTCAAATACAATCAATCGACCAGAATCAGTTCGACGACTCACCAGAGAAGCAGTCGAACGAGCCATCGAAGAACTACACTTCGTTCCAAATCAACAAGCCAGGGTATTAGGCGGCATTTCTAGCCAAATAATTGGACTTATTGTTTTAGACATAGTGAGTCCTTTTTTCATGGAGATTGCTAGGTCAGTAGAACGCGTAGCAAATGATTATAGTAATGTCGTAATTCTCAGCAATTCCGACAACGATCAGCACAAAGAAGAACGGCTTCTTGACATGTTAGCCGCCCAAAATGTCAAAGGCATATTACTGACTCCTGCGTCAATTAGTAGCAAAATCCAGCCGCGCACGAAAAATATCATTACCCACGTCCCCATTGTCTACCTCGACTATCGAATGCCCGAAGGACATTGCTCTATATCCGTTGATAACATCGCAGGAGCTCAAATGGCTATTCGCCATTTACTTGAGCTTGGCCGGGACAAAATCGCGTTTGTCGGAGATCCCGGTATTTTGCACCAGTTTGCCGATCGCGTCGAAGGAACTAAAAAGGCTCTTCGACAAGCTGGATTGGATCCAGAAGAGGTATTAACTATCGTCAAGGTGCCAGGCATCGGAATGCAAGACGGCATCATGGCTGCAAAACAATTGCTAAAAGGTGACCTACCGACTGGCATATTATGCGGAAATGACATGATGGCTTTTGGTGTTTACCGTGCCCTAATATCTGCAGGCGTTAAGGTTCCTGAAGATATAGCTCTAATTGGTTATGACGACATTGAGTTTGCCGCAGATTGGATTTTACCACTTACCTCGGTCAGGCAGCCTACTGCAGAGCTTGGTATGCGCGGAGCGCAGCTTCTTCTTGAGCATGCAACTGGCGCCAGTGATCATGAGCACCAGCAAATTGTGCTCCGTCCTGAACTGGTAATTCGGTCCTCGACAGACCCACAAGAATGAATCGATGCAATAGAAAGTAAAACAATCATTGCCAAGTTAGGTCCGCACTAATGGCTGTTTTAGTGCAACATTTACAGCCACTAGTGCGGACC
>DAIOFF010000291.1:0-2652 GCA_036745855.1 Scrofimicrobium sp.
TTATGAGCAATATCGCTCGAAATGAAGGAAAAAATGTACTAGTTACAGGCGGTACCCAAGGAATCGGCCTTGCAGTAGCTAGAAGATTCTTAACTGAAGGTGCCAAAGTCGCTGCTGCCGACATAGTAGAAACCAACGACTACCCAAATAGCGTGTCAGATATTGCCACGGCCGACCAAGCACTTTTCGTCAAGATGGATGTCACAGATTACTCCAGCGTCGAAAAGGGTGTAAACCAAGTCATTGATGCATTTGGAGGCATTGACGTACTGGTCTGCAATGCTGGTGTAGCCAGATTCGGAAACATTGAAGAAGTTAGTTTCGAAGACTGGAACGCCGTCCTTGACATCATCATTAACGGAACATTCCATACTGTTCGCGCGGCCCTGCCTGCCCTCAAGGCAAGCAAAGGTGCGGTAATCAGCACCGCTTCAATTTCTGGGTTCGGCGTTAATAAGTCGCTAAACGCGTACTTCGCAGCTAAAGGAGCAATCGTAAACTTCACTCGCTATCTAGCCCTTGAATATGGCAAAGACGAAATCCGTTTTAACGCTGTGGCTCCTGGCCCCATCAATTCTCATCCAGACGAGCCCAGTGTCTTCGCAGACGCAGAGTTGCAGGCATACTACGAAGACGTCACTCCCCTAGGTCGCCTTGGAATCAACAGCGATTTACCAGGCGTCTATTCTTTCCTGGCCAGCGATGACGCTAGCTGGGTTACTGGCCAAACAATAGTCGCAGACGGTGGTTTGACCTTGTGGACAGGCGAATACGACCTAGGCAAAGTCATGGCCCGAATGACCACTGAAGACTAAGGGCAAGGCGGTGTCTGCCAGATCGGCCGGACACCGCTCACCCACCCCATAAACAAAGAAAGAGGTGATGAAAATGGCAAGCAAAGATATTGTCCAGCAACTAGACAAAAAAGCACTTGAAATAAGACTCGAATTACTGAAACTATGCAACAATACAGTAATCCATATTGGCGGAGACCTCTCTGTCTGCGACATTATGACCGCCCTATGGCAATACAAAATCAACTACAACGTTGATGATCCACGTTGGGAATACAGAGATCGTTTTGTTTTATCCAAAGGCCACGCATCGGCAGTAACATCATTCAACCAAGCAATGATCGGCTGCTACCGCTACGAAGAAATCCACGATGAATATGCAACAGATTTCGGCCGTTTCGGAATGCATTCCTGCAATCTCAAGAATGTTCACGTCGAAGTCTCAACAGGTTCCCTCGGACACGGGTTCCCAATTTCTGGCGGCATTGCAGCTGCGCTAAAAGCCAAAAACAACCGGACTAGCCGCGTTTACACAGTCATGGGTGACGGAGAACTAAACGAAGGCTCTGTATGGGAAACCGCAATGTCTGCCCCAGCTCTCAAGCTAGGTAATTTAGTTGCATTCGTCGACAAAAATGGGCTTTCATTTGATGGCGTTGTAGATGATCTGATCACTGTTGAACCCCTCGCCGACAAATGGAAAGCATTCGGATGGAATGTGATCGAAGTCGACGGGCATGACATGAATGCTCTAGTCGATGTGCTTGACAACCTGCCTGACGTAACCAGTGATCAACCAACCGTGGTGATCGCGAAGACCGTAAAAGGCCGCGGCGTCAGCTTCATGGAAAACAACGTGAAATGGCATGCAGGCATGTTGAGTGACGCCGATTGCTTAGCGGCAAGCAATGAGCTGCGTGCAGCCTACGACGAGAAATGGGGCACTAATCATGGCTGATTTTACAGTTGACCTAGATACAATCTTCAGCTTGAGGGATGCAGTCGGAAACGCCATGGTCGAGATTGGAGAAGCAAATCCAAACATGATCGTTGCCGTCGCTGATGTCGCAACCTCTTCGCGCGTCAACGGATTCGCGGAAGAATACCCTGAACGTTTCTACAATTTAGGGGTGGCAGAACAAAACCTTATGAGTTTCTCTGCAGGGATGGCTCATGAAGGATTCATGCCTTATGCATTCACCTTCGCCCCATTTGCATCTATGCGCGCCTGCGAGCAAGTCCGCACGGACATCTGCTACAACGGCCTGTCTGTGCGCATCCTCGCGAACTATGCGGGCTACTCTGGCGCTGAATCGGGGGCAACCCACAGCGCACTCGAAGATGTGGCCATCATGGCATCCATGGGAAATATGACGGTTATCGAACCTGGCTCACCACACCAAATCGTTGACGTCTTGAAGGCAACAATTGAATGGGACGGCCCGATTTACATTCGAATGGGGAAGGAGGCCACCCGTTCGCTCTACGATCCCTCCGTGAAGTACGAAATCGGGAAAGCTCTTATCCCCCGCGACGGAAAAGACGGGGCGTTTATCGCAAGTGGGATCGTCGTTCACCATGCAGTCGAGGCCGCGCAACGGCTTTGGGAGGATTTCAAAGTCGAGATCCGTGTAGTTGATATGCACACGATCAAACCTCTGGACGCCGAAGCGGTAGCGAACGCCGCAGCAACCGGGAATGTTATTGCCGCCCAAGACCACAGCATAATTGGCGGTCTGGGTTCTCACGTGGCAGCGCAACTGGCACAAGATGGTTTGGGGATCAATTTCAAGATTCTTGGCAGCCCAGACGAATATGTTCCAGTGGCTACGCCAGCATTCCTGTACAGTCGAAATCA
>DAIOFF010000292.1:0-2647 GCA_036745855.1 Scrofimicrobium sp.
ACTGGGAAAGGTCAGGACGCGGAGTGATAACACACATTGAAGCGGTACGCCGTATAAATCCCATTTGGTATTAAGGGCGTTTTATCTGACTGAGAGCGGAGGCACGAGCTATGAAACCGTTGTAATGACGGTTGAGCAACAGCCTCTAGTCGATTGGTAATGACGTAAAACCTCATGTCAGTTCAAGGGTTCGAGTATGACTAAGAGAGGCTAACCCGCAAGGAGGAGCCGACCTTGAGTAAACGCAAGCGTACGTTGAAACGACAAGCTCTGCGAAACAACGAATACTACGACTTCCAAAGTGTTCTGGATAGTCTCCATGCGGAAGCCCGCAACAACAGAGTATTCCGCAGTTTGATTGAAATCATTCAACAACGGGAAAATATTCTGCTTGCCTATAGGAACATCAAGAATAACAAAGGGAGCCGTACCGCAGGAACGGACGGACGTACCATTGAGTACCTCGCCCGTATGACACAAGACCAAATGGTCTCGTTGATTCAAAGAAAACTGGCTAACTTCTCCCCGCAGACCATCCGGAGGGTTCTCATACCCAAACCGGACGGTCGGAAAAGGCCGTTGGGTATCCCAACGATTACCGACAGATTGGTACAGCAATGTATTCTGCAAGTTCTTGAACCAATTTGTGAGGCAAAGTTCTTCAAGCACAGCTATGGATTCAGACCACTACGGTCAACCAAGCACGCGCTGGCAAGGGCGTACTTCCTCGCACAAAAGGCCAACCTGCACTACGTCGTGGACATAGACATCAAAGGTTTCTTTGACAATATCGACCACGGGAAACT
This sequence comes from Scrofimicrobium sp., assembly GCA_036745855.1. Taxonomy (GTDB): domain Bacteria; phylum Actinomycetota; class Actinomycetes; order Actinomycetales; family Actinomycetaceae; genus Scrofimicrobium. Next base: position 807 of record DAIOFF010000292.1, read on the forward strand.
CCTGAAGCAGTTATGGACTCTAGGCATCCAAGACAAATGTCTGCTCAAGATATTGTCTAAAATGCTGAGGGCGGAAATAGAGGGAGAAGGCATCCCGAAGAGAGGAACCCCGCAAGGCGGCATCATCTCTCCGCTGCTCGCCAATGTGGCTCTTAATGAGCTGGATTGGTGGGTCAGCGCCAATGGGAGAATGCCAAAACGCGAAAAGAGTATAAAATGCACAGGGGTAGCAAATACTCCATGTATAGCAATCTCCGCCGCACCTCGACCTTGAAGGAAATCTACATAGTCCGCTATGCTGATGACTTCAAAATCTTCTGCCGGAACCATGACCACGCCCAAAGGATTTTCAGCGCCGTGCAGCAATGGCTCAAGAAAAGATTGGAACTGGAAATCAGCCAAGAAAAATCGGCAATTACGAATCTCAGGAAGAGTAATTCCGAATTCCTTGGAATCCGTATGAGGGTAAAGCCCAAGGGAAAAAGGACAAACAGTACAGGCAGTACACGCAACAACTTCGTTGTTGAATCCCATCTTACCGATAAGGTTATGGAGAAGATACGCGGAGAAGTTCGCCATCATGCTCGGAGGATGCAGCGTCCAGTACAGAACAAGTACAAGCTGGCTATCGGCTTCTACAACGCCTATGTACTTGGTGTGCATGAATACTATAATTGTGCCACCCACTGCTCCAAAGACTTCAAAGACATTGCCTATCGAAGTCGTACAGCCCTCAGAAACAGGTTGACACTCCGCAGGAGGCGGAAAGGTGATGTGGTCGCCCCGTATATTAAACAGAGGTATGGAAAATCTCTGGAACTACGGTTCCATAGAAACTGCCCCATCCTTCCTGTTGCCTACATAAGCCACCAAACGTGTCTCCAGCATAGCGGCATCAACCGTTATCTGGACGCCGACCGGCAGCTTATTCACCAGAAGCAGAAAGCGGTTTCCGTTGACGCCATTCGATACCTGTTGACCCATCCGGTGTTGGACAGGAGCGTGGAGTACAACGACAACCGTATATCCCTGTTTGTAGCGCAATATGGCAAATGCGCGGTAACCCAACGGGTTCTCAACATGGACGATGTACATTGTCACCACAAAGTGCCTCGATGGCTCGGCGGTGGCGATGCGTATGCGAACCTTGTGATTGTCAACAGTGACGTTCACAGGCTTATTCATGCCACAACCCCGGAAACCATTGCCTACTATCTCCAGAGAATCGGCCTGACAGCAGCGATGCTCAAGAAATTGAACACGCTGCGGGAACTAGCAAAACTGGAGCCCATTTCTTAGGGAAAACGGACCAAGGCGTATACATGACATGTGATTAACAAACTACCAACCGATGGAACGCCGTGTGCGGTGAAAGTCGCACGCACGGTGTGGAGCGGGGGAAAATCCGGAGATAATATCAAACGGTTACCTATCGCTATCGAAAGGCTCAGCGACCATTCAGGGCGCCATTCTGGGACAGCTCGCCTCGGCCATCGACAAAGTGCTGGTACTCACCGGCACGCTTTCCGGTGGCAAGGCCTCTGATATCTTCTATCTGCTGCAGCGCGTGTTCGCGTTGAACTACAGCAAGGAAGAGCGGGCGGACTTGTTGCCCTCGTATCACAACCTCACGCAGTTCGTGGAGGAATTCGGTAGTCTGGAGAGAGTCCGTACCCAGTACGCTGACGATCCCGTGACCGGCCGGGCCACACCTGATGAAAGGCATGTGACGGAACGGCCGGGCATCTCGCCCCAGATATTCCGCAGATACTTTGCGGATTGCTGCGCGTTCCTGCGCATATCGGATATCGCGGATCAGATGCCGGGGTATGACGAGATCC
>DAIOFF010000293.1:0-2630 GCA_036745855.1 Scrofimicrobium sp.
CGCCTTCTGAAAGTTGTTCTTCTGGCCAAATCATGGCACCATCTGCCGAAATTGCGCTAGGAAATGATGGGAATGGGTCATTGAAGCTAAAAGTGACTTCATCATCGGTGGCAGTTACTGATTTGAAATTATCAGTGAGAGAGCCAATTGTAGAGCCTTCTACATCCATGTTACGGGTAAACGTGGCTGCCACATCGGACGGTTTTATTTCTGTTCCATCAGAGAACTTTAGGTCAGGTTTTAGTGTGACAGTTGCCTCCATGTAATCGTCGGACATGACGATGCTATCCGCCAACATGTTTTGGATTTCGCCATTGATGTCGATGGCGGCCAAACGCCCACCGATCTGACCAAAAATTGCGCCGTCGATGGCGGTGACTGTCCTGGTCGGGTCAAAACTTTGGTGGTCGGCTGGGTAAGAAATGGTAATTGCATCTGACGCGGTTTCAGTGTTTTCGTCTGACATTGCAGCATCGCCGGATGCAGGCGTATTGCTATCCCCGCTACATCCAGCAAGGGCAAGTGTCAATACTATGGTACCTATCAGACCGGTCTTTCGGCGGCTTATGTTCATAGCGGTCCTCCTTTGGACACCTGTCGACTACAGGAGATTGCCCATCTTGCGGGCACTAATTAGTATTACGACGGCTTTTATTCAACTTATGTCATTTCATTGACGTAAGATGGAGAATACATGTCATACATTGGCGAGTCAAGGAACGTATCTTTTTATGAGCAAACTTTGCCATATTGTTATCAAGAAGCTGCTGTCAGCGCGGACTGTGTGAAATCGTGAAAGGGAAGTGGGTTTTGGTTGCGAATAGTTAGATTATGTGCACAACGCGTCTACCGCACCAGGGGAAAGGACTTTGTCGATTGCCAGGTAGGCTCCACCAATGACACCACTTTGGCTGCCATTATGTGAGGTGACGATCTGAAGATATTGGGTAGCAAGTGGCATGGACTTCTGGTACAAACTTTCTCTAAGTCCTGCAATCAGTTGCTCGCCTGCGTCAACTAGGGCTCCGCCGATGACGATCAAGGATGGATTCAAGATTGAGACGCATGCGGAAGCCACAAAACCTATCTCTCTTCCTGCTTCGCGAAGTGCCATGAGGACGCGAGAATTTCCGTCTTTGGCTGCGCTTATTAAACCTTGTATGCCGCCTAGTTCGGGGAATCGTCGGACAATAGCACTTCCTCCAGCTACCGCTTCTAAGCAACCGTAGTTGCCGCATCTACACAACACGTCACGTTGGTTACCCAGTGTTAAGTGCCCTATGTCGCCGGCCGCGCCTTGGGCTCCGCGGCGCAGTGTGCCATCCATGATGATGCCAGACCCGATTCCAGTGGAAATCTTGATATAGAGGAGGTTATCGTGCTTTTCCCAACGGGTCCGGTGTTCACCAATCGCCATGAGATTCACATCATTGTCAACTGCAATGGGGACTTTGAAGTCGCGGCCTAAGAAATCTTTTATATCAAAACCATCCCAACCAGGCATAATCGGCGGAGAAATAGGTTTGCCAGTGCTGGCTTCAACGGGGCCCGGAACCCCAATGCCGATGCCTGCGAGTGGAGGTAATGTTTGATCGGTGCTGTTCAGAAGGGATCGGCAGATCGTAACAATCCGGCCAAGAACCGCTGTGGGGCCTTCAGCGACATCAATAGGCTCAAAATGTTCAGCCAAAACATTGGCAGCCAAATCTGTTATTGCTACTCGCACATGAGCGGCACCAAGGTCAATGCCCAATACTGATTGAGCGGTTGGAGTAAAAGCAAAGGTTGCAGGCCTGCGCCCCCCTGTGGAGGCAGCCTCACCGGTTACCCCTATCAAACCAGTTCGCTCCAAAGCATCGATCTTCGCCGACACGGTGGTGCGGGCTTGTCCTGTGTGGTTGGCAAGACTAGACCTGGTCCAAACACCACCATCGCGAAGGATTTGGAAAATGTAGCCAATGCCGACTGAACGTCCTTCTTCTGGCATTGTCCCTCCTTGCCCTAACATCAACAATGTCACTTTACTTGGTGCATACTCTAGCTTATAACTTTTGACGTCAACTTTTGATTGACCGTCGTCAAAAGTTGACGTATTGTAAAACCATGAGTCAGACACAGTAGACGACTCACAGTTTTCTGGACGTCAGCAAAAGCATCTCTCACGCCTTTGTTGATAACGAATCTGCAAGGATAGAGAAGCTTTTATGAATCATTCACATTCTATCGAAGGAACCAATAAATGACCGCAGATATTGGCATCGCAATGATAGGGCATGCCTTTATGGGCAAGGCACATTCGCAGGCATGGCGAATGGCACCATGCATGTTCAAACTTCCTCGAAATCCTCATATGCGCGTTCTAGTTGGTCGTGATCCAGAAAAGGCAAAGCAAGCGGCAACTGACCTTTGTTGGGATGAAAGTGAATCTGATTGGCATGCCATTCTGGATCGAAGCGACATTGATGTTGTAGATATATGCGCGCCGGGAAATGTCCATAGTGAAATTGCAGTGGCAGCGTTAAACGCTGGAAAACATGTTCTATGCGAAAAACCTCTTGCCAATACGGTTGACGAAGCAGAACAAATGGCGGAAGTAGCGACTAAAGCCTCCGGGCGCGGTGTTCAGGCAA
>DAIOFF010000294.1:0-2622 GCA_036745855.1 Scrofimicrobium sp.
AAAACAAGCTAGTGGTCGGCGAAGAACGCGCAAGCCTGAGAGTAAACCAGCTATCACCTGAAGAAGTCGTGAACCTTTTTCAAGTACGGGCAGCCTTAGAAGGACTAGCCGTCCAGCTCATGATGTCACGCCCTGACGCAAAAGAATGTATCGACTTCCTCGAAAAACAACTACCACCTGAGGATGGTTGTGCTCATTCCTGGGATTGCCTGGAAGCTGATCTGCTTTTCCATGAGTCATTAATCGACTCAGCACAAAACCCACTCTTGCTGGATATGTGGCTTAGCGCCAAAGATATGATGTGGCTAGTCGTATTGGGAGCAAATGATTCTGCCCCCAATGACTTAACCGCACGGGCATACCACCAACCCATTATTGACGCGATAAAAAAGGGAGACTCCGAGCTCGCAGTGGCCGCGCTAACGGACCATATGCAGACTGCATCTAACCACTGGGCGCAAGAAACGCCTAAAGCTCGGTAGTCACCCTTTTATCCCCGCGGGGTCTCCGCGACGTCTAGCACAAACTCAACATGGCATCAACAATGTTTGAAGCAGTAATGCCGTTCATCTCTAACAACTCGTGGTAAGTTGCCGACTGTCCAAACTGATCCTGAATGCCAACACGCTTCATTCTTGCGCCACCAATCTCTGCCACCACCTCACTTACCGCAGACCCTAGCCCATTCAAAATGTTGTGATCTTCAACTGTGACAATGGCTCCAGTATCAATGCATCGGATGACCTCGTCTCGGTCTATCGGCTTGATTGTATGCATATCTACTACGCGCACATTCATACCGCGTTCGCTCAACAAATCCGCAGCCTCAAGTGCTAACGACAAGGTATCGCCGTTGGCAATAATTGCCCCATCTTCTCCGTCTAGAAGCACATTGGCCTTACCAATTTCGAACTGTTCATCTTCGGAGTACACGCACGGCACAGCATCCCGGGTAAACCTCAAATAGACCGGACCGTTGTGTTTGGAAGCAGCAGCCACCAGTTTTCGGGTGGCATTGTCATCAGCTGGCATAATCACAGTCATGCCAGGGATAGTTCGAAGGACGCCCATGTCTTCAATAGCTTGGTGACTTCCCCCATCGTTTCCGGGAGTCAATCCGCCATGACTACAAGCGATCTTCACATTCAAGTTCGGGTAACAAATCGACTGGCGAATCTGTTCAGCCATCCTGAGCGACCCAAAGACTGCGTAAGTAACCACAAACGGAATTTTTCCTGATGTTGCCAACCCCGCTGCAACCCCCGCCGCATTTTGCTCAGCTATCCCAACATTAACATGCTGTTCAGGAAGCGTTTTCGCAAAAGCCGTCGTCTGGCAAGATTTGCCAATGTCAGCATCTACAACCCAGATTCTTTCGTCTTCTTGCCCGAGGCGAAGAATTTCTTCACCGAACGCTTTACGTGTCGGAACTGCTGCCACAGACATTATGCCCCTACTTTCTCTAGTTCACGCACCGCGACTGCATATTCATCGTCCGATGGTGCCAAGCCATGCCACTCAACTTTGTTCTCCATGTATGACACACCCTTCCCCTTGGTGGTGTGCATTACGATCGCCTTTGGAGTGCCATCTTGACGCCCCCTTAATGCATCTAACGCCTCACAAATGGCCGTCATGTCGTGACCATCTATTTCAACCGTGTCGAATCCCCATGCGTCCAGTTTTGCAACAAAGTCCCTGTTCGGTGACACTTCATCGGTCGTACCATCTATCTGCAAGTTGTTCACGTCAAGGACTGCCATGAAGTTATCCAACTTGTATGTGGCGGCGCATTGCAGTGCCTCCCAGATTTGTCCCTCTTGAGCTTCGCCATCCCCAATAAGCGCAAATACCCGCGACTTTCGGCCGTCACGTTTTGCAGCAATTGCCATTCCCACAGCTGGCGAGACTCCTTGTCCCAGGGAACCCGTCGAGATCTCGATTCCAGGACATTTTTTTGAATCTGGATGGCCCTGGAATGGAGAGCCTTTTTGCCGCAACGTGTGAATCGTATCTTCTGGCACAAAACCAGCAAGAATCAATGCCGCATATTGGATAGGGGCAACATGTCCCTTGGAAAGTATGAACCGGTCACGATCTTCCCATTTCGGATTAGCTGCGTCATAATGCATTTCGCGAAAGTAGAGCGCGGCAACAAGATCCGCAGCAGACAGTGATCCCCCAGGATGCCCCGACTTTGCCTCGTGAATCATTGTCACTGCCATTAAGCGCATTTGCCGCGCTTTTTCTTTAAGTTCCTCTATTGTCGGCGTTTCCACCGTCGTTCCTTCCTTTAGGCTTATTTTTTGTCCGGGCAGCGCCCAGAATCCTGTGTGCACCCTCTTAGGCGCGCATATCAAACAATGTATGTTCCGCCATTTATTGAATGCGTATTACCGGTAATGTATGCCGCGTCTTCACTGCATAGCCACACGGTTAATGCCGCAATCTCCCATGCTTCGGCTTGCCTCTTCAACGGAACGGCCTCAGCAAGCTTTTTTTCGGTATCATCATCGGTGCCACCAACACGAATATCGGTATCAACGACGCCCGGTGCCACCGCATTCACGGTAATCCCATACTCAGCGACTTCTTTAGCGAGGCCACGTGTTAGACCAAGTA
>DAIOFF010000295.1:0-2598 GCA_036745855.1 Scrofimicrobium sp.
ATTCCCTTCTTCAACTTGTTCACTGAGCATTCCAAGATTGACTAGTCTTTTTATGGCTGGATAGACAGTTCCATCACTCATAGATCGCGAATACCCATGAAGTCCCTCCATTTTTCGGCGCAGTTCATAGCCGTGCAGGGGGCTTTCCGCCAAAAAGCCCAAGATCATGAGCTCAATCATGAGATAAGAATATACCTCGAATCGACATACATCGAATCGTGGTATCTTTTCTAGGGCAAACCAAAGCAACAGGAGCCAACGTGAAGTCAACAAAATCCGCGCGCAACCATACAAGGTTTTACTGCGCACTACTAGCATCAAGCCTCACGCTTCTAGCAGGTTGCAGTAGCCAGCCATCTGGTACGGGCGAAAGCGATGGCGCCTCGCCAATAGTAATTGGCTCTCAGGATTACTACTCCAACGAAATCATTGCCGAAATATACGCACAAGCACTGGAATCTGAAGGACACACAGTCGACAGACAATTCCGAATAGGACAACGCGAAGCATACATGCCAGAGATTGAAGCAGGCAGCATTGACCTTTTCCCTGAATACTCAGGCCCCATACTTCAATACTATTCTCCAGACACAGAATCACGATTATCGAAGGACGTTTATAACGAACTTGGAAATGTTCTTCCAGACGGCGTGCGCGCCCTTGACCAATCCCCTGCCACCGACCAAGACGCATATGTTGTCACCAAAACATTCGCAGATAAGTGGGGCTTGAAAACCATAGATGACCTTGAAAAAGTCACCACACCACTAATACTTGGAGCCAACTCTGAAGCCGAACACCGACCAAACGGACCTAAAGGATTACAAGACGCATACGGTATTGAAGTGGCCTTTACTCCAATAGAAGACGGCGGCGGCCCACTAACCATAAAAGCACTCAAAGACGAATCAATTCAACTAGCTATTATCTATACCGCAAATCCATCAATTGCGAAAGAAAACCTTGTTTCACTTGAAGACACAAAAGGACTATTCCTTGCCTCTCACATCACTCCCCTAGCAAGCAAAAACGTTGATGATTCAGCAACCCAAGTAATAAACCAGGTAAGCGCCGACCTCACGCCAGAAGACTTAGTTCTTTTGAATCAGCGCAGCGTCGAAGAAGAGCTTCCAGCAGAGACGATTGCTAAAGACTGGTTGGCAGAGAAATAGAAACGCAAAAATACGCCAGCGCCAATAACCACTTGAAGCATCTTCGTTTATTACGCTAAACGCCCCGCGCTACCACGTGGCATAAACTGCGGAAGTGGCGGCACCGAGTAGGATTCCATGTCAGTCACCTCTTTCCTGGTACTTAGAATCGGGATAGTTAAGACAAGATCGAACTGGGTTTGGCTGTGGTCTGGGGTCGAGGTGTCGTTTTTTCGAGATCACTGGCGAAAACCATTCAGTTTCAAGCCGGATCGAAGCTGATTTGATAGTTGGATTGTCCATAGTTCCCTTGGACCGAATCTGGGTTACTCCGATGCGGTCCCCAACCAAGTCGACGTCTTGGGATTCGGATCGAAAAGCGATGGTGATTGTGGCCGCGCCATCTTCAACGGGGACCATTCCGAGTCCAGTCATTTCAATAGCCTTGGCTGATGTCGACGCAGACAACTACAAGACTCAAGAACCTCAGAATCGGTCTTCGGTAGGGTCTAGGAGACGGAATCCAACCCCTTTGACAGACACACAGGACACTATTCGAACTCTGCGAACCCAAGGCATGAGTGTCGAATCCTAGTCGAAGTTGTCTCGATGGGTTATCGTCGTCAAGGTCCTCAATCCAGGTTGCCCAGGTTGCAGCTTGGATTGCATCCTCAGGAGCAATTCCATGCTCCAAAGCCGACGAATGTACTCTCACGCCAACGCCAAGGCTTCACGGATTATCTCAGAGCGAGACTTTCCCTCCCGGCTGGCCCTCGCATCCAACGCAGCAATCTCCCCTGAGGTAAGGCGTAGGGCAATGACCTGGGAAGGCTCAGCGCCCCGCCCCGGACGGCCACGTCCTCGCTTCTTCAACGCCGCAATGTCGTATCCAGCTTCGGCTTCAAGTGCCCAAGCCGCGATCTGTTCCTCAGTGTCCGGAATGCCGTTAATCATCTCTTGTTTGCCTACGCATTAACGTTATACGAAAATGTGGGCAGTGGTCAGAGCAAGAACAAATCAAAGCATTACGCAGACGAAAGCCGTCGTGCCTTTGCTTCGCAGGTAGCGGTTCAGTCCCTCGACGTATTGCGGCTCAGTGTGGGTACCTTCTGTAACGACAAGGATGCGCCGCGCAAGTTGCCGCTGCGGCCTGGGAGGGCGTCGATGCTGCCCGCCCGCCACTATTGCTGCACCTCTTCGGTATCGACAAGCGCGGCAAACAGGCTCGGTGAGAGCCTCGGAGTTCCGCCGTATCGTCCTGTGAGGTAGCGTTTTGCAACGTTCGCGTCGGGGTGCTTGGGGAAGTCGGCCAGGCAGGCCAGCTCGGTCACTCCTTCGTTAGTTTTATCGGTAAGCCAAATTTCTTCGGGTTCCAGGCGGACCTCACTCAGCGGTGAGAGGACATATGATTCGTGACTGGTGAAGATAAGCTGTGCGCGGTGTGCGT
>DAIOFF010000296.1:0-2595 GCA_036745855.1 Scrofimicrobium sp.
GCCTTCTTCTAACCATTTTTCACTAGAAATATATGGTTCGCTCACAGTGAGTGCGATCGTAGGCTGAGGATCTGGCCATGTCACGGTAATTGTGTGTTCGTCAGGGATGTCATAGGTGAGATCAGCGAATCTTGCAGCTGAACCTCCGTTGCTCATGTACTCGAAGGAAGCTTTTACGGACTCGGCAGTCAGTGGCGTACCGTCTGAGAACAACATGCCTTCGCGTAGATGTGCTGTTATCGACTTATTGTCGTCGCTAAACTCAAAAGACTCTGCGGCACCAGGCAATGGTTTACCAAACTCATCATTGCGAATCAAGGTATCCCAAACTGCTGTAGCGGGATAGTTTTGGAATCTAGGTTGGTTTGACGGATCCCACCCACCAGCTTGGATTGTACCTACGACTGCGAGGGTTACAGTCCCGTCGGATTCTTCTGCAGGACTTTCATTGCTGGATTGACTGGAATCTGGTTCTGAACCAGAGGATGTTGAAGTATCCTCGCCACCTCCTGAGCATCCAGCCAGGCTGGTTGCGAGTGCGATACCGAGGACTGAAAGGGTGGCCAATATCGGCCGCCGGTTTGGTAGAGGGGACATGCTTTACTCCTCCCGAATGGGTGGCTGGTTCCATCGACGGAACCAGTGGAAAGGCCAGAGCAACCTTTGCTCTTGTATACCGTTCCACAAAGGAGAATGACAGAAGTCATTCCTGATGTCAAGACGGGTGAGTAAAGAACATAGAAATTTTGGTCTACTGCGATGAGTGCAAACCTTTAGTGACTCGTACAATAAGAGATTATTTGGTCGGATAAGCTAGGAGCATCCAGAAATGACGTCTCGCAGAGTGACAATTAGGGAAGTTGCTGCGGAAGCGGGTGTTTCTACAGCCGCCGTTTCAAAGGTTCTTCGTGATGCTTATGGAGTAAGCGCGGACATGGAGGCTCGAGTCCAAACTGCCATTAAAAAGCTGGGCTACAGGCCAAATGTTGGAGCTAGGACTATGAGAGGCCGCTCATACACGATTGGCGTCAAAGCAACGGAATTGTCGTCTCTTTTTGTGGCAGAGATTGTCGAAACTCTGAACCGAGAACTCGCAGATACTCCTTATGACATTATCCTTACGGCACCTGGTTCAGATCCTGGTCAACAGCGTCGCTCGGTAGAAGCATTATTGGATAGGCAAGTAGATGGTTTGATCCTTATCGCGCCGTGGCTATCTACAGATTGGTTAGAACAAGTAGCTCGTTCTACGCCAACTCTTGTTATTGCGCAGCATGGAAATACTGTTGGCTACGACACTGTCGTAAATGATGATTTTGAAGGTGCGAGGTTAGTTGTTGAGCATTTGATTGGGCTAGGACATCAACGGATTGTTCATACCGCCCAGGAGTCAGGCGGCGATCCGAGTCGTCCGCTTTCTCATGATGCTCGAAGAGCAGGTTATGAAGAAGCCATGAGGAAACATGGTCTTGTGCCTGATGTGATTGTCACTGCATATACCGAGGAAGGTGGATTCTTGGCAGCAGAAGAAGCACTTTCTCGCACTGCTCCGCCCACGGCGTTTTTCGCCGGCGCAGATATTGCGGCTCTAGGGGTGCTGCAGGCCATTGAATTAAGAGGCCTGCGTGTTCCAGACGATATCAGTCTGGTTGGCTACGATAATATTTGGGTTACCTCGATGAACCGATTAGCTTTGACAACAATTGATCAATCAAGTCATCAGACCGGAAAAGCTAGTGCCAGACTTTTGCTTGAGCGGATGAACGGAAGCCGGTCACAACCCGTTCGATATTCGATTGCGCCCCAACTTGTTGTACGGTCAAGCACCGCACCACCACGGATGTAGTTAGTTCTCTCACGGAGTCTTACAATCGATGTGATGGCCCCGTGTGCGAATGCCTTTCTGAGCTGAGGGCAAGGGACAAGTGAGTCTCTATGTATATAGTGCTCCGACAAGAAAGTCCGTTTGAACAACGACCTATGAGTTACGCGGCAACTTATGCTACGCTCGTAAAACGTTCTACGTGAGCCAACTATATTCTCAAAGGAGAGAAATCATGAAGCAACAAAACACGACGCACTATCAGAGAGCCAAGCATAAAAAGCGCCGAGGGAAAATTGGTGGAGCGATATTGGGTGCATTACTGTTTGGTTCTGCTCTTGCCCCAACGGCTTCCGCTGGAAGCTCACCGAGTGCTGAAGCGGGAGCAGACGCTGCTGTTCCACCTTCTGTCGAAGAACTTATTGACGGGTATCAACTCAAACCAGGTTTGGACGGCGCGCTTTATTCAGACTTGCAGATGCTCTCGTCTGAGTACATCGATGACGTCTTGAAAGTAACTGGGACGTTTGGGGAAAATGCTCTTTTTGGTGGACGGAATGACTTCAACATTTACCTTCCACCAGCAAAAGAATTCGAAGGACGTTTTTTTCAAAGAACTTATCCCTTCGATACGGGAAATCTTCCAGATGACTTGAAATTTAGCAGATCAAGTGGCGGATATCAGGTCGAATACTATGAGCTTTTCAAGATTAATGGGGGTGCTCTCGCCGCAGATATCTCCCGGACAGTAGCTGCAAACTACTACGGACTAG
>DAIOFF010000297.1:0-2583 GCA_036745855.1 Scrofimicrobium sp.
AAGAAGGAATGGTTGGGCCTGAGACCACGGGGCTTGCTGGCGACCAGGTTCGGGATGAGTTCATAGCTGGGAACGTGGCAATGTATCCGTCGGGCCCTTGGGATCTGGCGGTTGTTGGGGAATCGGATGTTGATTTTGGTATTGCAACATTCCCGGGCCTCGAAAAGGAAGATGGTTTCGGTCAGGGATCACCTGATCCTGGTTTTGCGATCTCGTCTTCAGCTGAGGGGAAAGAACTGGAAGCAGCGCAGCGTTTCATCCAGTTTCTTGCATCGCCAGCGGGGCTTGAACAGCTCGCAAATCAGAATGTGATGATTACGGCCGAGGGGTATGAAACGGACGTTGCCCCGGTTTACAAGGACATATACGAAAGTGGACTCCGTGAATCGAAGTTCTATCTTTGCCAAGACCACTGGGGGCCAGGTGGGGAAGCTTTGACGGTCGAAGCTCAGGCACAGTTCCAACTACTTGCTCAGGGTACTACTACGCCTGAGGGGGTTGGCGAGGCGATGGATAAGAAATTGGCGTCGCTTCAGTAGCCAGATGTAGTCCCCAAGGTTCTTCCTTGGGGACTTTCGACACAGGAACCACTTTCATGAACAAAAATGCTTCGCGGGTGCGTAATGGTAGATTTTTGTCGGCATCTTTTCAAGAAAGTTTTGCCAGTTCAGCCTTTCTTCTCCCAATAATTGTTGTATTCGTAATATTATTCGCTGTTCCACTTGCCCAAACGTTTTATTTTAGCTTGACGGACTTTTCAGGCTATTCGACGGATGTTAGTTTTGTGGGATTTAGAAACTATCTGCAGGTTTTTGCTAATCCTGATTTGTTGCAAGGACTGGCGTTTACGTTGATGTACGCTGTTGGTACAACTGTATTGGTTACTTGTTTCGCAATTCCTCTTGCAGTTGTCGTGAACAAGAAGTTTTTTGGCCGGAATTTTGTACGGTCATTGTTTTTCTTCCTAGCAGTGCCTTCTTTAGCTATTTTGGGACTTGTTTGGCAATACATATTGAGTCCTTTAGAATCGGGTGTGCTGAATAGAATCTTGAATACTTTGTTCGGTGCAGACGCTGTGGCCTGGCTTGCTCATTCGACCAGTGCGCGAATTTGCGTCATCTTAGTTGGTGTTTGGGCGCAGATCGGGTGGCATGCGACCTTGTATTTGGCTTATATGCAAGCGATTCCTCGGGATCTTTATGAGCAGGCTGCACTTGATGGCGCTTCTGGATTGCAGCAGTTTGCGCACATAACTTTGCCGCAGTTGACTCCAGGAATTGTGGTTTCAACTTTTCTTCTTATGACTGGTGGGCTAAAGGTCTACGACTTACCGTTTACCTTGACTAAGGGTGGACCGGGATTCGCAACTAATACGCTAACTCACTCAATTATTCTGGAAGGGATTGCGCAGGGAAGGGCAGACATAGGTTCTGCGTTGGCAGTTATCTTCACTATCGCAGTTGCTCTTGTTGTCTTGGCGCAACTTGCGTTGACAAGCCGGATTGAAAGGATGATGTCGTGAAGATGAAAACGCGCGCTCGCATGGGGCGAGTCACGTTATCTGTGGTCATGATTCTGATTGCACTGATCATGGCTGTTCCGCTTTATTACATTATTGTCAATACGTTCAAAACTAGTACAGAAATGGCAGTTTCTCCGCTTGGTTTGCCGGAAAATCTCACGTTTGCGAACTATGTGAATGTTTTTGAGAAAACGCCAGTCTTTCGATCCTTCTTGAACACTGTATTCGTTACAGTTCTGGGTGTTGGATTTCAAGTTTTGATTGGTTCTTTGGCTGCATATGGCATTGTCATGCGAAGGTCTAGGTTCACTGCCATAGTGGGTACATTACTGATGATTGCGTTCGTTATTCCAGCGCAAGCGACTCTTATCCCGATTTATCGGATGGAAGCCGGGGTGGGTTTGGTTAATACGCTTTGGGGATTGGTGGTTGTGTATCTGGGTGGGGCAATATTTTGCTATTTTCTCATAGTTGGATATATGCGTAAACTTCCGTGGGAAGTTATTGAAGCGGCGCGGATTGATGGTGCGGGGCCATTCCAAATCTATTTGAGAATAGTGTTGCCATTGATTCGTCCAATCATGATTACGGTTGTTGTGTTTCAGACCATGTGGGTGTGGAACGATTTCTTGAATCCTAACGTTTTTATCTCGACCCCGGACAAGCGAACTATGGTCTTGCAGGTTTACAACGCGGTCGGACAGTTTTCTACAGATTGGCCATCTTTCATGACTCTAACTGTGGTGACATTGGTTCCAGTGTTTATTTTCTTTGTGTTCTGTCAGAAATGGATTGTTGCTGGCTTAGTGGCCGGAAGTGTAAAGGGGTGAAATGGCGACAGATCAGCCTCCGAATATTTAGCTTGACCATCCGAAAACTTCTTGAAAATCTTTTGAAAGGGCATTATGTCCGACACACTACGCTCCGTCATTAATCTGGATTTGCCGGGTCCAAGAATCAGCCGCCATTTGTATGGGCATTTTGCGGAACATTTAGGTAGATGTATATATGGCGGTTTCTGGGTGGGGGAAGATTCCCCGATTCCAAATACACGCGGTATC
>DAIOFF010000298.1:0-2505 GCA_036745855.1 Scrofimicrobium sp.
AAACTACTTGAATGACGATTTGCAGGCCTATCGTCCACCCACAAATTACTCTTTTAATAACCATAAATAGAGTAATCAGAACTGTGAATGATGCTATTAGCCCCACACCTATTACCACGAAAGAAAGCCACGGCCTAAGCACCACAGGAACATCAATAGGACCAATCTGGACGAATATCACCCCGGCACAAACCGCGCCCACCACAAATGCAACAATAGTGATATTCCCTAACGTTCGTAGAGGTTTATTCCTGTTCTGCCCAGGTTCAGTTTCAACGCTCATTCTTCTGTTTCTCCTGGCACCCAACGAAGAAGGTCACCGGGCTGACACTCTAAGACCTCACAAAGAGCAGCTAACGTGGTGAAACGCACGGCTTTGGCACGTCCGTTCTTTAGAACGGCAAGGTTTGCTGGAGTAATCCCAATCTTCTCAGCCAACACGCCTACAGGCATTTTCCGTTTCGCCAGCATGACATCAATATCCACAATTATCGGCATCAAACAACACCATCTAACTCCGTTTGTAGGGCCACGGCTTCCTCATCGCGCTCAACTGCCTGCGCTAAAACCGTGCGAAGAATATAGGAGACAAGGGCGATTCCAATGAATGCCGCCGACACGACCAAACCAACTAAAACCAGCCCAGGCGGCATGTCGTCCTCCACAGACGAAGCCAGATAAATAGCCAAAGTGACAGTAAATGCAAATACGCCTATTGCTGCCACAGCCCCAATCACCATATCGACATATTTGAATGCGGGACGTGAAACAACATTCCCCTTGCGAACCATGGTCAAAAGCCGCCACACACCAACAATCCCAACTTGGCAACTAAGAGATGCCAAAACAATCGACGCCCTTGCTGCAACCGGCGCAGCATCTTCGCCATTCAAAAATAGCGAAATCCCCATCAATACTTCAAAAAAAGCTACTCCCAGAAACACCACAATGAGGATCATCCGAAGCGCCCAATAAGCCACGTTTTTCACGCCACCTCCCTATCGCCTTTCGATAGTATCTTATCGTCTTTCGATCTTCAACTGTCGCACTGAATGCAAGAATCTGCACACGAAAAGCTGCGTTTTTGCAACATCTCCAAATCACAAAAGCGGATAGCGGAGGAACTCAAGCGTCACGGTACCCAGAGCCTTCCCCTTCCCCCTCATCTCTTGAACACCTTTTACAGCCTCAGCGAAGGTCTCTAGGAAACGGCAAGCTTCTTCCCAACCGGGTAGACTGATAAGTGCGGAATTTTCCCAAAGATAGGTAAATCATCGTGGTTCAGCCCGAAACGACAGGCTCACAGCGCTCGGTCGCACAGACCTTAGACCGCGGCCTATTCGTGCTGGAATCAGTCTTGGCAGGCGCACATCAACTTGACGAACTAGTAGAAAAGACTGGTCTCAACGGCCCCCTATAGCTGGAGCCGTCTTGGCAATTGGGGTAAATGGGCTCATTTCTTTTGACTTTCTGGTGTAACCATCACTTTCAATACGTCCTCTCCGCCAACCGCTTTTTCGAAGGCGCGCGCAACATCCGATAGTGAAAATACGGCAATCGGAAACTCAGTTAGATCGATTTCTTTCGAGGCAATCAGCGCGATAGCACTACGAACATTTTCTGTGGTGTACACCCTAACTCCACGAATATCCAGTTCTTTAAAACATACGTTACGCAGGTCGGTAGTGGCAGGAACTTTATGTACCCCAACTACCATTATCCGTCCAAGCACGCGTGTCGCAGTCGTATAGTCGACGGTCACAGCAGGATACCCAGCAGTATCAAAAAAGATATCCACCCCTTCCCCACCAGTTTCCCTAAGTGCAACCTCAGTAACGCTCTCCCCACCTTCAACCACCGTGAAACCATACTTCTTCGCAATCTCACGTCTGGTAGCAGATGGTTCTGAAAGGATGATCTGCCCCGCACCTTCATGCTGCGCCACTAGCGCTGTCAAAACACCAACTGGACCACCACCAGCAATTACAACCTTGGCGCCAGGTCGGATTTCTGCTTGTTCCACTGCATGTACTGCAACCGCAAGTGGTTCCACAAGTGCGGCAAGTCTGACATCAACTGACGATGGCACAGAGTGCAGTACTGAGAATGGAAGACTTACATAATCTGCCAAAGCCCCAGGTGCGTCGACCCCATAGAGACCAAGATCTTTACATACGTGCGAGGCTCCCCTTTCACACGCCCCACATTTTCCACACGAAATCAGCGGTTCAGCAACGACAAGCGCACCAACTGCCGGCCCGCCTTCACCGCTTTTCACCACATATCCAGAAAGTTCGTGCCCCATTGTGAGACCAGTTTTTGCACGGGGGTGTTTTCCGTGAAGAATCGAAAGATCTGTCCCACAAATCCCACTATAGGCCACTTTCACTAACGCCCATCCTGGTTTCACCTCAGGCCACGGAATAGATACTGTATCTACCACACTATTCTTTTTCCAAATAGCTGCATTCATGAATTGTTCAGACATTTTTCTTCCTTTGTTTT
>DAIOFF010000299.1:0-2484 GCA_036745855.1 Scrofimicrobium sp.
ATGGTAAAGATTCCCCGTGGAAGGTGCCATTCTTCGGAATAGGTAACGAAGCTTGGGGGTGTGGGGGAAACATGCGGGCAGAAGCCTATGCGGATCTCGCCAGCCAGTATTCCACTTTTGTTAGGGACCATGATGGGAACAAGATCTGCCGGGTGGCAGCAGGTGCGGATCGTTTTGACTATGACTGGACTGAAGCTTTGATGAAAGTTCTTGGATGTTTACCATGCAAGGGCGATGGGAAGCATTCGGGACCATTCCAAGCAATTTCAGTTCATTACTATACAACGCTTGGAGAATTCGCTGATAAAGGTGCTGCAACCGGTTTTGGTGAGGACGAATGGTACAAAATGATGGCCTCGGCAAACAAAGTTGAACGGTTACTTTCACGGCACAGCGACGTAATGAATCGGTATGATCCTGATTGTAAAATCGGGTTAGTTTTCGATGAATGGGGAGCTTGGCATAACGTAGAAGAAGGGACAAACCCTGGTTTTCTTTTCCAGCAAAATACGTTGAGAGATGCTTTAGTTGCTTCTATTCATTTTGACGCATTTCATCGACATTCAAACCGTTTGATAATGGCGAATATTGCTCAGACTGTAAACGTTCTTCAATCGGTGCTTCTTACTGATGAGGCCTCGGGACAGTTAATCCTCACGCCCACATACCATGTGTTTGAAATGAACCGGGCGCATCATGACGCATTGGCGCTTGCTATTTACGCCAAAAACGCTCTGCCAGTTCGCAAAGTTGGTGGGGAAAGCATTCCAATGGTTTCAATGTCAGCATCGCGTCAAAAGAACTCAGCATTGATCTCATTGTCTAACTTGGATGTTGAAGAGAGCTTCGCGATGACAATAGATTTGCGCGGGGTGAGGGTAAAGGGTGCGCATGGGCGGATACTGTCGGCACCTTCAATAGATGCTCACAACACCGCCGCCAATCCGGTAGCAGTTGCCCCCGCTCAGTTTGACGGCATGAACCTTGAAAATGGGACGCTTAATATCACTTTGCCGCCCCATTCTTATCTGACTGTATCTTTAGATTTGACGGAGGAAAGCAAGTGATTTCAGCCAAAGCCTCGGTAAATTTGGCCTTCAAGATTGGCCCCGTGCGACGTAGGACTTTCGGGTCATTTATTGAGCATCTTGGTAGGGCCGTTTACACAGGAATCTATGAACCGCTGCATCCAAGTTCGAATGAGGACGGCTTCAGAGAAGACGTCATTGCGTTAGTAAAAGAGCTGGGCATATCAACTGTTCGCTACCCAGGTGGAAACTTCGTTTCTGGTTACAACTGGGAAGATGGGGTGGGGCCGCAGGGGGAGCGGCCACGACGTTTAGACCTTGCGTGGCACAGTCTTGAACCCAATACTGTTGGGATTGATGAGTTTGTGAAATGGACCCGGGCAGCTGGAGTTGAGCCGATGATGGCCGTAAACCTTGGTACTCGGGGTGTTGCCGAGGCCTTGGCGGTGCTTGAATACTCAAACATCGCTGGCGGGACCACCAGGTCAGATGCGCGCCGTGCGAATGGGGCTGAAGAACCGCACAACATTTCAATGTGGTGTTTGGGCAATGAAATGGATGGTCCATGGCAAACCGGGCATAAGACAGCTGAAGAATATGGGCGCTTAGCGGCAGAGACTGCCAGGGCAATGCGGCAAATGCAACCAGATCTTGAACTGATAGCATGTGGCTCTTCAAGTTCAGAAATGCCAACATTTGGTTCTTGGGAACACACCGTTTTGACTGAAGCTTATGACTTGGTCGATATGATTTCCGCCCATGCTTACTACTTTGAAGAGGAAGGGGATTTGGATTCTTTCCTTGCTTCTTCGGTAAACATGGACCGGTTTATTGATTCTGTTGTTGCCACAGCAGACGCCGTAAAGGCAGCGGGCGGACATAAAAAAGAAATTGGTATTTCTTTTGATGAATGGAACGTGTGGTACCAAAAGGCTGAGCCGTCGAAGCCCCCAAGCGGTGACGACTGGCCTATCGCACCCAAACTTCTTGAAGACAATTATTCGGTTTTGGACGCTGTCGTGGTGGGAAGTCTTCTGATTAGCCTTCTCAAACATACGGACAGGGTTTATTCGGCCTCACTAGCTCAACTTGTGAATGTGATCGCACCTATTATGACGGAGCCAGAGGGGCCTGTTTGGAAACAAACAATTTTCCATCCATTTGCGCAGGCTGCGAACCTGGCTAAAGGCGAAGTGTTGCGTCTTGAGATTGATTCGCCCACGTTTACAACGAAAAAGTACGGAGAAGTTCCTGTTCTGGATGCCGCTGCCACCTACGCTGAAGAACTTGGTGAGTTGGTTGTTTTTGCTGTGAACCGTTCAAAGAACGAAACACTAAATCTAAACGTTGATCTTGGTGATTCTTTTGAGTTAGTTCAGGCCACCTCGTATCACAATGATGATTATCGTTGGACAGCAAGCCTGTCGGATTCGTTTAGTGTCCTGCCAGCAAACAA
>DAIOFF010000300.1:0-2480 GCA_036745855.1 Scrofimicrobium sp.
TCCACCAGCACAAACGAAATTCCAAAACGCTCAACCAAACCAAGAGGTCCAACTCAGGTCTCTACCCAGTTGGGTGAGTGGCATTACATTTGCCGGTAGGTATATAGCAGACATTTTCGTCTCTTTCACTTTATATTTTCATTGCTTTGATTGAACTTCTTGGCGTCACGTAACGCATGAACGGTGATCCATACGAGCCCGACGATAACCTGAATAATTGCAATTGTGAGTGGAACCCACGTCGGAATAAAGTCGGGGAACAATATTGGAATCGCGGTAAGTACAGTGCAGTCAAAACAGACGATCGCAAGGATCACGAATCGCGGTGCGGCTTTCATATGGACGAGCTTCCATGTGTCTTCAGATGCCATGACAGATTCAAGACGAATCCCCGCAACACTGTTGAGTTTGAGCGTACCCTTCTTCATTTTTGATGCGAGTATGAGTAATACGAGACCGACAGTGACGTAAATTCCTGGCAAAATCCATTCAGACATTTATACTCCTCGAAGGCTTTCGGGAAACCAAGGAAATTCGTGGTGAACTGACTGATGTTCGTGCAGCTGTCAAGTCGCCAGAAATCAGAGGTTGCCCAGTGACGTGTTTGTAGATTGTGTTTTCGACAAGTACTGATATGTGACAGAATCTGGTGAATTGTAATGTGATATGAGACATGTTCGAGGGATGTCGGGCGAGTGTGCTCGGTGACCGTGCGGAAATGTTGACCCAGGTACTTAGTGATTGTTGGGAACTCTCGATAGGCGAAGTTTACTTCTGTGGCAGATAAGCTAACATGACAGTGTGTTACGAGACGATTGAGTGGTGGCTCATCCTCCCATTGAGACTGTTCCAGCGTTGGTTCTGCAGTCTTTACGCGGACGCAGAATCCACGGATTTTCGAATTGCTAAGGTGGTGAAAACCTAATGGTGCCGTACACGGATTTCTTTCGGAACAACTACTCCGTCGTTGTTGCTGTTGCTGCGAGACGACTTAGTTCAATTTCAGACGCAGAAGATGTCGCAGCAGAAGCATTCAGCATATGCTGGTCACGATATCGTGTAGGAGAGCAGCTGACTATTCCCTGGTTATTTGTGGTCGTGAAAAACCTAATAGGTAATGAGTACAAGAGAAGAGAACGACAGTCTGCGCTACACGAACGCATTATCATCAATAAAGAAATAACCTATAGTGTCCCTGTCCCTCCCCCTCCTGAAGCCCATGAAAATATTCTACCTGCAATCGATATGCTTCCAGAAAAGTACCAAGAGGTTATCAAAATGGTCTACTGGGATGAACTCTCATCGAAGGAAGTATCTATCGCACTTCATATTTCTGATGGTGCCGTTAGGAAAAGGCTCTCACGGGCCCGACAGTTGCTTCGTGAGATACTCGGTGAGGTGGTCATGTCTCAAAGTGATGTATCTTATGCGGAACTGTGACCCTGGCTTTGTCTCTGTTTGCATGGTCTGTTCATTCGCTTCTCATATTTTATCCGCTAGAAAACGGGGCCGAATTGAGGATCCCCTTAATTGAGTGGCAAACAAGGCCTTAGTCCGGCAGGTGAGGAGTGTCAAGGTTTTTGGGCGGTGTTTGTGGTTTATGCGACTTGTGTCGCGCTGTGTTTGTTGTTCCCATACTGCTGCTGGGGTTTGGTAGTCCAGTGCGGAATGGGGACGTTTGCGGTTGTAATCGATCTCGATGTATCCAGCTACGTGTAGTCTCGCGATGTCTCTAGATGCGAATACGTGTTGGTAGTACATCTCGTTTTTCAGTGGGGAAAAGAATGATTCAGCGACCGCATTATCCCAACACACCCCAGTCTTTCCCATCGACTGCAAGAAGCCATGTTTCTTACAGTATTTCGCGAACTCACCGGAGGTGTATTGACCCGTGGTCACTGTGATGGATTAGGTCGTCCAACCCTCCGCGGGCGGCCTGGATTGCCTTATGTAAGGCTTGCAAGGGCAGCGCATGGGTACTCACGGTTTCCGCGACCGTCCAACTCGCAATCTTGCGGGAGAACACGTCGATAACGAATGCGGCATATGCGAACCGGCTCTCCGTTTTCACGCAGGTTATGTCTGCTACCAATAAACGGTTTGGCCCCTCGGCAAAGAAGCGACGCTGGACCAAGTCAGGCCGAGTATCCTCGCGTTTACTCTTATGAGTGGTGATTACCCCGCGGCCTTTAGTTTTCCCTCGACCCCGGCCAGGCGCATCAGTCGGGCGGTTTGGTCCCGACCAATCTGCACTCCCAACCGCAGCAGGGCCCGCCACATCTTCCGAATCCCATACACCGAATAGTTAGCGGCGTGAACCCGGCGAATCAGTTCTACTAGTTCCGCGTCTCGAACACTTCTTGCTGATGGGGGATGCCTTTTGGCGTTTCGATACCCAGGCGAGGTAATGAACCCACCCAGGCGTTCACGATTCAACGTCTTACAAATGAACGGGGCCGAGAACTGATGTTCATGGTCTT
>DAIOFF010000301.1:0-2467 GCA_036745855.1 Scrofimicrobium sp.
ACCAACTGCATCTCACCTGGTGCTGTTAAAATGCATGCATGAGTGTTTCGATTACCATTCGCCACGTCCCGGACGAAACGAGGGACACGTTGGCGCGGCGCGCCGCGGAATCGGGGCGTTCCTTTCAGGAGTATCTGGTGGGCGAGTTGCAGCGAATGGCGGCAGAGCCTCGACCGGAAGACTGGCTGGCCCGGGCCGAAAAGTTCAGTCAGTCCGTGAGCTCGGAAAGCGAGCACCGCATTCTTGATGACCTGCACGCGGACCGCAGATGACAGCGGTCATTGACGCGTCCGCTCTGCTACAAGCGTTCCTAAGTGCAGACGCCGGACCCCTCAGGAGGCGTCTCGCAAATGAGACCCTCCATGCGCCCGACAACCTGTTCGTGGAGGCCGCAAACGTACTGCGGCGGCAGAAAAACGCCGGTGTCCTCACGCCTGAGCAGGCAGGGGACATCTACGCCGACCTACTGGTGGTCCCCGTTCGGCTCTGGCCTTTCCGTGCGGTCGCTGAGCGTGTCTGGGAGCTTGGCGCGAACGCGACCAGTTACGACGCTGCGTACCTGGCTCTGGCTGAAGACCTGTCTGCCGACCTCATCACCCACGAGCTGCTCAACCAACGAGCGATCCACCACCGGCATATCCCGCGTCACAACCACCTGCACCCCATCATCCACCGGCACCTGCGCAACCGACTCAACCTGCATACTCATCATAATCCTCCAAAATCGGAGTTACATTCTTTAAAGTACAGTCCCCCTATCCATGGAGAGCCGGTTAATGATGGAAGATATTACTCTGTTCCTCGATCTAGAAGGAACAATATATACACGCGGAGGTGTGATCGACGGAGCGCTTGAAGCCTTGAAGGAACTGCGAGGTGGGGGAGCAACTCTGAGGTTTCTCACCAATACGGATTCACAATCGACAGAATCGATCATCATTAGAGCCGCATCAATTGGTGTGGACATTAGAGAAGGCGAACTATTCACACCAGTATCCGCCGTCAAAGCGTATCTATATGACAATCCAGACGCACTCATATTCCCTCTAACCACTGAGGCGGTGGCGAACGAACTCGCTGAATCCTTGACCTTAGTTGATGATCCCGCCGTTGCTACGCACACAGTGATCGGAGATATTCGAACCACTTTGGAATATCCAATCCTTGATGCTGCGTTCCAATCAGTATTTGGTGGAGCTGAATTGATCGCACTTCAACGGGGCAAGTATTTTCTTTCTGATGGGCGTGCACACCTCGACACCGGAGGAATCGTCGCCGCCATCGAGTACGCCGCAGGGAAGCCTGCAACAGTGGTCGGAAAGCCGAATCGAGCCTTCCTTGAACTTGCTGCGCTTTCGATCGACAATCAACCGCCCTTGGAAAAGTGCTGGGTCGTTGGTGATGATGCTACCACTGATATTCCGATGGGGAAATCAGCAGGAATGAACACGGTACAGGTCATGACTGGGAAATCATCACTATATTCGACTAGTCAGGTGTCAGACGCGGATTACCAGATTGAATCACTCTCTTATCTCCCAAAACTGATAGGAGAGATCATATGACAGTAATCTGGGCTTTTTCCTTGTGGTCAAGAATGGCTGTTTCTAGGCAGGCAGATGAGTCTAACTTGGCTACAAGATCTTTAGTTTAGTTGGGCTGATGATTGCCCTAGTGTCGGCATCACGCGGGTAGACTGGGTAGATGCTGAGCAGTGACTTTCGGAATCTGATCAAATCTAGGCGAACTGTTCGTGACTTTCTTCCAAGGCCTATTCCTGAAGACACATTAGCTGCGATCCTGAAGGACGCCAGCGAATGCGCCAGTTGGTCAAATACCAGGCCATATTGCATCGCGGTGGCCACAGGGGATCAGCTGGAGCGTCTTCGTGAAAGCTACGTCAAAGCTTTCAATGCCACGCTGGGGGTCCAACACAAAGATCCGGTTGCCATTTTGAAGGCACCATTCACGGGCGCACTCCCTGATGGTGACTTCAAAACTTGGAAGCCATATCCAGATGAGTTGCTGGCTCGAAGCAGAAAGGTCGGGAAGGCGCTGTACACCCACATGGGTGTTCCTCGCGGTGATCAGGAAGCGCGTGATGAAGCGCAACGTCGAAACGTTGAGTTTTTCGGTGCACCTGCGGTGTTGTGGATGTTTGTCCATAAAGAACTTTTGCCTTTTTCGGCATTAGATGCTGGCATCATGCTTCAAACGCTAATGCTGAGTGCCAAAGCGAACGGCGTCGACAGCTGCCCACTTGGCGTTTTGGCCACATGGCGTGGACCAGTGGACAAAGAGTTTGAAATCCCATCTGACTACAAACTGGTCACGGGGTTGGCACTTGGGTTCGCTTCGGGGAGTCCCGTTAATGGTTTCCGTGCGGAGCGGCCATCTATCAGTGTTGTGAAATCCTGGGCAAAGTGATTGGGTTAGTTTTTTGTGATTGGGTCGTGGATGACTGACA
>DAIOFF010000302.1:0-2453 GCA_036745855.1 Scrofimicrobium sp.
CGCATCGCGATTTCCGCTTCCTGTTGCGTACAGCAACTTTGTCATGTCGTGGGGGCTTGGCAGCGCGGTGGGGCCGTTGCTGTCGGGACTTTTTAGGGGAAGTTCTCGGATGGCCCCATTCATTGTGTCAGCCTCCGCCACCCTTTTGGCATTCATGGTTCTTGTTTTGGTTATGCGCACTAGGCCGCGCGAAGCGGCACGTGACATCAATTTTATTCCGCCAAAGATTCCACCAACGGCTGTTCGTTTTGGGTGGGTACTAATTTTCTTGGGGTCTACATGTATGGCAACGACTCGTGGCGTACTACCTGATTTTGGGATCAAGAATGGTTTTACAGATTTGCAGTCGGGTTTATTGCTTTTTGGCATGTTCGTGGCATTAACAGTATCTGCATTTTTCATGAGGTTTTTTTATAGGCGGTTTTTGGAGCAATCTAAATATTTCGTGATTGTGGTGATTGGCTATGTGGTTTCGAATGTTTCGATCGCTTTGTCTGCCAACATTATTGTGATTGCAGCTTCGTTGATCGTTATGGGATTTTGTATTGCCGCGGGCTACTATTTTGCGGGTTTTTATGCGCTGTCGGATCCAGTGAATAAGAGTCGCAATGTTGGCACTAATGAATCAATCGCTTCAGTTGCTGGCATTTTGGGGCCTTTGTCTGGCGCTGCATTGGCAGATGCATCTGGGTATGTTTCTTTGTTCTTGGCAATGGCTGTGGTCTCTTTTGGTGTTTTTTGGTGGGGCTATTGGCGTTCTTATTCTCAAGGTTCAATGAAGGAATCTAAGACTGTAATCTAATCAGTATCAAAGGAGAAACAATGAGTGACTCAACACCAAATCGGCTAAAAGGGAAAACTGCAATTGTCACTGGTGGTGCACGTGGTATTGGTGAGGCAACTGTGCGGCGGTTAGCTGCCGATGGGGCGCAGGTCGTCTTTAGTTGGGCTCACAGTGAGGAACTTGCCAATGAGCTGGTGCGCGAAATCACAGCAGCAGGGCAAATGGTTTCTACAGTGAAAGCAGACAGCGGTAATCCTGATGAGATTCGTGGGCTGTTTGAGTGGACGGAATCCGAAATAGGGCCCATTGATATTGTCGTAAATAATGGTGGGATTGGTTGGGATAATTCGATTGCCGAAATGCCATTGTCTGATTTCGAACAGCTAATACAGGTCAACCTTATTGGCACTTTTGTTTGTTTGCAGGAGGCAGCGCGACGGGTCCGCGATTACGGCCGTATAATCACTATTTCCTCAGGACATACACGCAGGATAAGTGCAGGGGCAGGGCCGTTGAGTGCCACGAAAGCTGGCATTGAAGAACTGACAAAAGCGCTTGCACTTGAAGTGGCATCCCGGCGTGTAACAGTGAACTCTGTTCGTCCTAACCTTATTGAAAGTACAGGGATCACGCCTGAAGTTCGGGAAAATATCAAGGACTTGATTGCAGCAGTGCCACTTGGTGGCCTTGGGCAAACCTATGACGTTGCCAATACAATTGCATTTTTGGCTAGTGATGATGCGCGTTGGATCACCGGAAGCATTATTGATGTAAATGGTGGACTGTAATCTGGGCTTGGCTACCAATTGTTCGTATGTTTATAGTAAAAAATAGACAAAAACAGTCGGCACCATTTGGCTTTTTGGGATACCAATAGTTACGGACAACAAATGAAAAATTCGAAAATGGATATATGACATACGGGACTGCTGCACAGTTGGGGACTACTACGATAACGCCCTGGCTGGGAACGTGAACGGGTCCTACAAGAACGAGCTCATTCATAACCAGACTTGGAATGATGTTCTAGAAGTAGAAACAGCACAATTCGCGATCAGCTGCGCTTATCCTTACCCTTGCCCTTGATCTTGGTTTCTTGAGTGCGCACTAAAATGAATCTCTCTTGTATACTGAGTGTATGACAATGCGTGTACGCATCCACCCGCGTGCACTAAAGCACGGACTGAATCATGACCAAATACTTGCTGCTTATGAATCCGGGAGAAGCGGGGCAGTGATTCGTTCCCGCGATCGCAGTCACGACCCTCAGCGCTGGGCACTAATCGGATTCGACCACACTGGCCGAGCAATCGAACTCGTTTTCGTTCACCTAGCCACAAATGCAGTCCTAATCTTTCACGCCAACTACCTAACCAAAGGATTCCTGAAAGAAGTACATGATGAGCAACGACTACGTTAGCGCTGAAGGAAAAACTTTCAGCGACGCAGACATCAACCGATGGGCAGACGAAGCAGAAAATCACTTCCCAGACAGTGAAGTGATTTCATTTACCGGTAGACCCTGGGAAGCCCAAACGGGCCGGCTAGAAGCACACACAATCCGACTAGCGCCCGGACTATGGTCAGCACTCCAAGCAACCGCACGCGCTCAACAAATAGGCACCAGCGAACTCGTACGTGAGTACCTCACCCGCCAACTACTCCAAGA
>DAIOFF010000303.1:0-2436 GCA_036745855.1 Scrofimicrobium sp.
ACAAGTAGCTTCACGCGTACCTCCAAAGTGCACCATTCCTTTGGAAATATTGGGGTAAATGCTGTTTGAATATACGGTGCACGATTGCTCTGAATGAGGTAATCAGGACAGCAGTACACCCCTATGGCGAATGCCAATAATACATGGAAAGACTGGTAGGCAGGAAGACGCCTTATGGAGGGTCGTCCTGCCTACCAGGCAGTTTTGTATTCTTTTGTTTGTTGGGAGATAACTAGATGGCAACCGAATCTCGGTCGGCATCTAGGTCAATTTCTTCGGCAGCCTTTACTGCTCGAATAATAAAGGGGTCGTTCTTGGAAACCAGATAGTAGATGCTGAATCCCAATGCGGCTCCTATGAACCACGAGAAGGGGCTTAGGAACTGACACCAACTCACTGGGACCAGAGAAACTATGATGGTTGGGATTGAAGACACCAGGAATGCTCCAATAGCACGGAAATTCCAGCCATTTGTGTAGGTGTAGAGACCCTTGAGTTTGAAAACTTCAGAGACTACTACCTTTTGTTTACGCAAAATGTAATAGTCGGCGATGATAATACCGAACAGTGGTCCAAGGATTGCTGCTAAACCAGCAAGGAAAATATTGACGACTGCTGGATTGTTGTAGAGGTTCCAAGGCGTGATTACAAGGGCGATTATGGCAGAAATAAGTCCGCCACGAACGAAGGTGATCTTTCGTGGCCAAGCATTCGCTAGGTCATATGCTGGCGACACGAAGTTTGCAACAACGTTAATGCCCAGTGTTGCTATGGTGAATGTTACTGCACCAAGCAAGATTGCAATCTTTGAATCAAGGTGGGCAACAAGCTCAACGGGATCGTAAATGTACTCACCGTAGATTTCGTAGGATCCAGCTGTTACTAATACGGAAACAACGCTGAAAGCAATGAAGTTAACAGGTAGGCCCCACAGATTTGCTCGCTTTACGGCCTTTCGGTTGGGGGCAAACCTTGAGAAGTCACAGAAGTTTAACAATAACGTTGAGAAGTAAGCTACGGTCAAGGAAATTGCTGCCAGGAAAGCATGTCCCATGCCCCACCTGGAAGGTTCGGATGGGACTGTTAGAGAAATGCTCCAACCTGCTTTGTACAAAACGTAAACAGTGAGGATAGCCATCACTACCCAAACCGCGGGACCCGCAAAGTCCTGGAACTTGCGAATTGTTTCCATGCCGTTTCTCAAAAGCAGCAACTGCAATGACCACATTAATAGGAATGCTAGCCAGCCCAAGATTGTCTCACCCAGGAACATTTGTTGTCCCCAGTCCAGGATTCCAGGCCATAAATCGGCTACCAAAACGATGACGGCTTTTGAAGCAAGCCATGTCTGGATGCCGTACCAACAAATGGCCACCAAACCACGTAGTAGAGCAGGAACGTTTGAGCCGATTGTGCCAAACGAAATGCGGGCTAGCACTGGATAGCAGAGTCCTGTTTTTTGGCCAGCATAGCCAACAAGGTTCATTAGGAAAAAGCAAATAATGATGCCGATTGATAGGCCTCCGAATACGTGGAGTGCTCCCAGTCCAAGACCAAAGAGACCTGCGGCAAAGGTGTAACCGCCAATTGAGTGAATATCTGACATCCACATGGCGAACAATGAAAAGAAGCCCCAACTGCGTTCTTTCGGTGGGGCAAGATCTTTGTTAAACAGTCGGTCGTCGACGACAGCTTTGGGCATGGGATTTGTGGTGTCTCCTTGCCCTGACTGTTCTACGGTTGTTTCAGAATCAGGCATTTTTATCCTTTAGTTGCATAGAGTGCCTTGAGCACCGCGAACCTGCAAGGCACAATCGTGTGTATTTGGGGTTGGGAATGCCGTTGTTGTCAGCTGCGACGGTCGGTATTGGTGGTGATGATTTTTGGTCAGGTTCCGGCTTCAGTGAGTGTTATTAGCTACCTAGATTTTGACCACAAATGCACTCCCATGTACATATTCAATTTCAACTAGCGGAATATGAATTTCGCATGGAGATGAGTGTAGCGAACTTTTGAAGGATATGAAACCCCCTGACTAGCCTCATCCAAAATGTCCATGAAATGGGTTCTCATGTCTCATGTGGTTTTTGCCTGCGAAAGCTGGTGGTCTTGAATGTGGTTGGGGCTTAGGGCATCAGGCAAGTATGTAAGGAGACGTGAGGTATTCGGATGGCAGCAAGGATTCACCCGAAGCGCCTACAGAGAGGGTTTTGGATAGTGGTCTAGCCTAGACTTCCCCCAAAGCGACAACGACTGTGCCACCTACGACCAGGCTCGGTGAGATTTATCGATTGCTCTTCTTGAACACTTTCGTATTACGTATTTGGATACGTCTTTCGCATAGAACTTCAGATTATTGGCGAAAAACCGCTGGACCAAGTAAGTCCTGGTAGGCTAACAGGGTTGCTGAAGATTTGGTTGTCGTGAGTCTTTTCC
>DAIOFF010000304.1:0-2431 GCA_036745855.1 Scrofimicrobium sp.
CAACTCTACTGCCCGGCCCTTCATTGCGCTAGAGATACCGCATATTCGGTTCCTACCCCAGGCTGCCACACACGGCTTTTACCCTGGCACTTTACATTGGGCTTACTCCACTTGTTACTGCATTTGTTGCGGCTGCGGCACCTCGCAAAAATGCGGAAACCACCTGCATACCCCAAATGACCGGTGTCCTTCAGGACGGCGGTCTGCGTTCCAACCCCCATTACCCGCTACTACAACTAAAGGCTCCTTGACACTGCTGCCAAGGAGCCTTTAGGAAGGAATGAATCATTTGCGCCGAACTGAGATAATCCTTTGCAATATAACGAACGCTAACAGCACCACTCCGATAAAGACTTTCGTCCACCAAGAATCCAGGCCTTCACGCGCAATAATCACTTGGATCAACCCATAGACCAATACGCCCACGCCAGAACCAAGCACGAACCCATAGCCACCAGACAATAGGGTTCCTCCAATGACCACTGAGGCAATCGCGTCTAGCTCCATACCTATACCTGTTAGGTTGAACCCGGACTTTGTATAGAGTGCGAATAACACGCCTGCAATGCCAGCGCACGTGCCTGACAACACATACACCAGAATCTTGGTACGCCCGGCGTTCAAACCCATAAGTTTTACTGCTTGAGCATCATCGCCGGCTCCTAAACCGTAGACAGTGCGCCCAAACCTCGTGTAATGCAATATGTAAAAACCAATCAGCAAGACCACAAAAGCAATAATCATTGAGGCATTGATTCGCCAAAGTGCTTTGCCCTCGCCGAACTTAATAGACCATGATGCGAGCGCAGCAAACCCCTCATTATCAATTGCTAAAGACTGATCCGAAACCACATTTGCAAGCCCCCGCGCCAAAAACATGACCGCAAGCGAGGCAATAAACGGTTGAATGTCGAAGACTTGAACCAGAACGCCGATCAGCAGTCCGCACATTGTTCCAACGAGGACCGCAATTATTAGGACAATAGGAAGCGAAACGCCAGCTATGAACAGTTTGGCAATAACCAAACCGACCAATGCAACCACTGCGCCAACGGACAAGTCAATACCACCAGTGAGAATGACAAATGTCATTCCCACCGCCAAAACAAGAAGATATGAGTTATCAACCAAAAGATTGGAGAACACTCTCATGGATATGAAGGCACTTCTGCCTATCCCAAGACCATATCGGGCCTCGCCAACCACAAGCATGATCACCAAGGTCACCAAAGTCGCTGTGACTGGAAGGAACCTGCGATCAATATGGAACCCACGCCGTTTCTTAGGCTGGAAAATATCTGCCTCTACAGTTTCCTGCTTTGTTCGCATATTTTGCTTTGCCATTTTGATTTCCCCCTTCACGCTGTAGCCATGCGGCTAGACTCACGCCTAGCTTTACGCAGTCGTTGACGTTCGCGAAACAATGGGGATGCTGCGACACAAACGATAATAAGAACTAACGCTTTGAACAACGGTGTTGTCTGCGACGGGAAACCAAAAATGATCACTGCACGTTCAAGCGTGGAAAGAATGAGTGCACCAACGACCGTGCCGCCCAGGCTAAAACGTCCACCCGAAAGTTTCGTGCCCCCGAGCACAACCACCATGATGGCGTCCATCTCTTTCATGAGGCCAATATTGTTGGCATCTGCTGCCATCGTGGGAGCCCCATAGACAATCCCAGCTAGACCAGCTAACAGGCCACAAACGGCATACACAATCCATGTAGTCGAAACCGACTTGACACCAGCCAACCGGGACGCGTCGCGGTTAATCCCAATGGACTCCAGCATCATCCCAAAGGCAGTTCTTCTGACCAACAACGTCACGACGACGAACACGACCACGGCGATCACGATTGGCATAGGTATTCCAAATAAGAAACCTGATCCAATTGCTTTGAAAGGAGGGCTCGTGACCGTAGTGATCTGGCCTTTAGTGAGCAACATCGCGATGCCGCGCCCAGCAACCATTAGGATCATCGTCGCAATGAATGGTTGGATCTTTAGAACCGAAACCATAAATCCATTGAACACTCCGATTACCAAAGCCACTAATAGGCCAAGCGCAACCGCAATTAGGACAGTCCCTACACTGCCGCCGTCAGCTGACCCCTTAATGAAGGTTAATGACATGGCCAAAGAAATAGCCATAACAGCACCGACCGAAAGGTCGATTCCTCCGGTCGCGATCACAAGTGCCATACCTAAAGCTAAAAGCAACGGTGTCACACTATTTCTGACAATATCTATTAGCTGCCCAAAAAGATGTCCGTCCATAATGGTAATAGACAGGAATCCAGGGCTCATGATTCCGCAGGCAACTAAGAGAATAATAAGTGCAACTGCAGGCCAGAATGATGAGTGCGCCGCGGCACCGCTCAGAAAGCCTGCGATATTGAAAGGTTTCTTTTCTACAGGGTCTTTCGCCA
>DAIOFF010000305.1:0-2375 GCA_036745855.1 Scrofimicrobium sp.
CGGCGATGGCACGCCAGGATCCCATGACAAAGGGATCTGGGCAAGTTCACCACTGCCACCGGATGCACCACGAATTAATGTACCGTTACAGAATATACCTAGCCCAATTCCAACTCCGACTTGCATGTACATGGAGTTCGGCAGTCCCTTCATTTCACCGTCAGTGTATTCCGCCATTGCAGAACAGTTCACGTTGTTTTCGACTGCGATTGGTAAGTCTTCCAAGGCCACCACGTCTTTCAAGGCTTCAGCGATCGTCTTCTCAGTTCGCTTAAAGCGCGTTGGTGCACCCGGTCCGGGATTCGTTGGAACCACTTGATTGATCGCAATCCCAAGCCCACGAAGTGGTGCATCAGTTACAGACATTGCCGTGGCAATAATCTGTCTAGCAAGTCGGCCTGGATTTGAGTCGCCCTCATGGGCAAGCGTCTCTGAATGAATGGTTAGCTCTGTCAAGGATTCTGCTATGCATGACACGTGAGTAGCCCCGATATCGACTCCAAGAATCCAACCCATTTCACTTGATGGTCCATACACTGTCGAAGCACGACCCCTTGGCCCCTGAAAAGTCCGCAGTTCGACCAACAAATTCGCTGCCACAAGCTCATTTATTGCCGAGGTCGCGGTTGGAAAACTGATCTCCAGTTCATTGGCGACATCACGCCGAGTCACTTCCCGTTCTTCCAAAGCGAAGCGTAACGCAGCTTGTGAAATCCCTGTTGGCCGAGTTCCATCCATGATCATCCTTCTGTCGCGATTCACGTACAGCCTTGACTACTTGATTAAAGTAATTTACATTAATAAAGCATCGACCCATTAAGCCTACTCGTTGAGGAGCAGACCGTGGATAATGACACGTCGGAATATGGAACACGTCCGTGGATAGCAGCAGAAGACTCATATAACAGTCAAATACGACTGCTACCCCAATTGATCCAAGATGTCATACCTCAATTAGCGGCACTGCCACCGCGTCCAAAACGAATCACGTTGCTTGGCATTGGAGCCAGCCACGCCGCAGCCGCGATAGGTGAATATTGCCTGCGCAAAGTTGGAATCGATGCAATACGTTCCACACCTGCCGAACTCGCAGATCTTTACCCAACCCATCACACAATTCTTATCTCTCAAAGCGGTCGGTCAGCAGAACTTGTATCGATCGCAGAAAAACTTGATCCGAATAACTTGATTGCGTTAACCAACTATGCACCGTCACCCATCGGAGACCTCAGCAAATATCAGATCAATCTGGGCAATCACCCCGACAGCTCCGTATCATTCTTAAGTTTCACAGGGACCCTTATTTCGCTAGGAATGCTGGCCGACCACTGGTCAGGTCACCTAAACCTGTCAACGACACAGTCCCAAACCAAAACTGCACTAACAAATGTGAGTGAACACGAATCAGACCTTGACACCATAGCTTCAATGATTGCCGAGGCCAACTTTGTTGACTTTATAGGTCCTGCCACCTACTTAGGCGCAGTTGAAGAGGCATCCCTCATGTTTCGAGAAGGACCCCGAATGTCTGCCACTGGGATGGAAACACGTATGTATCTTCACGGACCAATGGACGCCGCAGGGCCTGGCGCACACGTGATTCTAGGCGGAAAACGTGAAGCCCTGCTTGCAGAACAGCTGCTGGAACAAACCAGCAATGTCACTTTTGTGAACATTGGACAAGAACACGTACCCCCTCCAAGTGGCGCTACTTTTATCGGCTTAGCCGACAATAACCTTGCTCCTGTTATGCATGTTGTTCAGGCAACTTTACTTAGTCAATACCTGACACTTCGCGTTTCAAAAGAACGCAGTATCAACATAGACGAACCTGTGTTTCAACGTCTAGACACTAAAACTACGCGAATCCGGGTTACGCCATGATTGCCGGCATTGACGTTGGTGGAACAAAAACACATGTTTGCATACAAGACCCAGAAACTGGTCAACTTACATTAGACCAACAACTACCGACCGGCAGTTGGGCAACAGCAAGCAACCAAGAACGTGCTGAACAACTGGGATCAATGGTCGAAAAGTTCATTGCACCTAGAAAAGTAACAACTTTAGTTGCAGGCGTCCACGGTTGCGACACAGAAGAACAACGAAAAATACTGCATGCACGAATCGCTAACATGGTTAATTTTACTGAGGTCGTAAATGATTCTGAACTAGTGATTCCTGCCGCAGGATTACGCAGCGGATCTGGGATTATTGCAGGCACAGGTTCAAGTATTACCTCACACAACTCAGACGGAAACACATTCACGATTGGTGGATGGGGGTGGCCAATAGGGGACGAAGGAAGCGCCTCGGCAATAATCAGGGACGCAGCAAGAGCCATATCAAAAGCAGAAGATATGGGTGAAAAAGAC
>DAIOFF010000306.1:0-2342 GCA_036745855.1 Scrofimicrobium sp.
ACCAATCCTACTCGCTGCCAATATTCAGGCATCTTGCTGTCGTGACTCAAGTGCATATTTACTCGATTCTTCAAAGACTGGGCTGTACTCATTCACACGTTTCATACTCTGTTTTGGGTCACGTGGTATGTTTTGGGTCATGGAGATTTGGCACCTCACCTCGACTTCTTTATGGGAACAAGCTTTGGATAATGGCATTTACTCTCAATCAACGTTTGGGAAGACGTTGGCCGAGGTTGGTTTCATTCACGCGGCGCTTCCATGTCAAATGGCAAACGTTGTGAAGTATGTGCCTGTCGAGTTCCGTGAGGACCTTTGTGTGATCGTCATTGACACAGATCAAATCAAACTTGGCAACGTGCCTGTGCGAATGGAAGACGGTGGGGATGGCGAACTGTACATGCACATATACGGACCGATCGATCCAGGTTGGGTGAAGGCTGTGATGCCAGCCGGTTTTGACGAAGCCGGAAATTTCTCGGTTGAAATCAACTAAAGTATGCCCGCGAAAGCAGCGTAATCCCTAAACTTGCCAGTTGGCCGATCAATCAGTTGGGACTGTGCAAGAAATCATGCAGTCGATGTGTCCCTTGCCGTCATCGGGAAAAAAGAAAATCTAACGTCTCATCTGACTTCGACTTAGTATGGTGGCGGGCGAACAAAAAAGCGATGGAAGATTTCTGTATCGAAAACAACATCGATCTGGTGGTATTGGGGCATTTAATTCAGCGTTTGGCGGCGATTGGATTAACTCACAGACCGGAGAGACAACCCTGAGCCACATCATGTGTGCGAACGATTGCAGATAATGGAAGTGCAAAATGTTCGCGAAGAGTCCAGAAAAATGAGCTTTTTGAAGGGATGATGATCCCATTTAGTGCATCACCTATTCTTGACTGAAGTTTGTCTGCACACTAGAGTAGTAACGATTGCATTCGACAATCGCTCCGTAGACAGTGTCGTTTGGAGACTCGAATCAAAGGTGAGAAGAGAGAGTAAGGCCATTCTCAACAAACGTACAGAAGAGTCATCTCTTGTGCTTCTTAAACGTTCTCATTGTGTTTGTGCAAGCCGTGAGTCAAAGTCGGTCATCAAATGTCACTCGGAAGATCATGATTACAGGCGAAAGGGGTATGAGGAATGAGAAAGGTCAGACGAGGCCTGATTGGCATTGTTGCGTTAGCTGCAGGGGTGACTTTGCCACTTGGTGGAATAGTGCCCGCATCTGCCGTGCCAGACCAGCCAGGCACTGTGACAGACAATAGTTCTGGGGTAGGTTACACCGACAAGACTGAACGAAAAGAAGCCGCCAAGGCTCTAGTTCAGGCTGGCAAAATGCGCGTCGAAGACGAATCTGCACCAAGCGGTTCGGGTCAAACATACTACGTAGACTCGCGGGCTGGGGACGATGACGCAACAGGGACTTCCCCAGGCGCCGCCTGGAAGACATTCAAAAAAATCAACGGTAAAGAATTTGAGCCTGGAGATAGAATCCTCCTTAAGGCGGGTTCCGTTTGGGAAGCTGATGGTACCGAGGTTGCGAAAGAACGCTACGATTACACGACTTGGGTTGGAAATGTAGGTACCGATGTGGAAGGCGGCGATCCGGTAGCGTTGCTGGCTCCCCGCGGTTCTGGAACTGAAAAAGCCCCCATCGTCCTGTCCAGTTATGGCACAGGGGACGCTCCGAAACTAGTTGCCAAGGGAGTCGTGAATGATGCTGTTCAGCTTCACAACTCTGCTTTCTGGGATATCTCTAACCTGGACATTTCAAACTTCTCCGAAGGCCTGGATCCGACTCGGTTCCAGGTAATTTCAAACAATGGACAGGTCCCTGGAACAGAGAATCCATTGACAGGTGATCACCGCGGAATACACATTGAGGGCGAAAATGCTGGCGACCTGAAGGGCATACGTGTCCATAACAACTTTGTGCACGATGTGTCTGGATACACTTGGTCCGTCTCCAGTGCAGGGGTTGACCGTTCTAAGCGGACCGGAGGTATTGTCTTTGAAGGATTGAAGGGTGATGCGACCACACCGTCGCAGTTTGTCGATGTTGAGGTTTATGACAATACGATAGCGAATACTGCATTTGCCAATCTTGTGTTTAAGCAGTTTTCTGGAATGGGAACGGCTCGCTACACGGATAAAGATCCAGGCTGGGGTGACCGCACTGTCGGAAAAGCCAATGCGCAGGGAGTCGTCACGGAGGATCCTGATTGGCGTCCACACACAGGCATTCGGGTGTATGGAAACTACCTGTCTAACCGCGAAACACAGTACGGATGGGATTCCATGTACTTGACCTCAATAAAGGAAACCACGGTAGAGGACAACAT
>DAIOFF010000307.1:0-2339 GCA_036745855.1 Scrofimicrobium sp.
GAAGCCAGATTCTTTTCATAACACCATGCGAAACATGGCATCCACATGCGCTATTTTGTTCGTGGCGAAATATCTAAAAACATACGCTGCATTGTCATTATGTAAATCTGTCGCCTATGAACTATTGCCGCCAAATATGGCAAACCAGTCTGGCACACGCTGAACACACCCCTTCCACCAAAAACCCTTTGATTTCTTACAGGTATGGTTTTATTGCGTTTTCGTAATATTGATTTCCTATTTTGGCTGCTCACAATGTGGTTCACGATTGGGGTGACTGATTGATTATTGGTATTTTCGGTGGTGTCATAAAGGTAATGGGGGCATTAGGAGCGCCATGGAACCGTTTGAGTATAGTGCGGGTGCGGCTAACACGTTGAAATCTGCAGCGGAAAGGGCTGCTGAAGGACTACAGGATGAGCGCCAAACCCGTTACCACGCGTTTTCTGAGGCGATGGGGGATTTTGTCGGTGGGTATGCGAAATTACCCCTGAACAAAGAGCTGCAATAGGGGAACATAAGGATACCGATGATGACTAGACAACGGCGAGGAATCGTCTTTGCATTGGTAACAGCCCTGGCATTGTCTGGCTGTGCTTCAAGAAATCAATCGGCGTATTCGGTGAATGAAATTACGGACGAGGCTTTTTGTTTGTCGACATTTGAGAGCGATGGACGTGCCGCGTTGGAGCTCTTCACCACTGATGGGCCTGAGGAGGGAATTTGTGCAGGATACTTGCATGAAAATGTTCGTGGACTTTTGAAGCGGGCAGAGTCTTGGATTCAGAACTATCCGTGGAATAAGGATGGGTTTGGCGCGTTGTTGGGAGTCTTGGATACAGCGATAACTAACGCGGAAAACGTGAATAGTCCTGATGCTCGTGTCTTGGCCTCAGCAACAGTGGGCTTACTGGCAAACCGGATTCGCGGGGTGGATGCGGATGGGAATGAACTCGAGTCCGATACAAAACTATCTTCTGGTGGGTTGGGGCCAGTCGCGAGTCGGCATTTGGCGCACATTTTGGGTACGTACATGCAGTCGGTTGACTATTACGTGTCATTGGGAGACTTACCCGGCCCTCAGATTCTTGGGAGCGCGGATATTTCCCGGGCAGATTTTGGTACTTCGCAAGATATGCCGGTGTTTTCCTATAGGGATCTTAAAGAGGTTTTCCGCGTGTTATTGTCAACGAAGGAGGGGTTCGCTGCGGCGCGGCAGGCACTGACTACTTATCAGGATGCTCGTTACTATCTTCTGGTTCGTGATGATTATGCGGAAGATACGTTTGGTGCGACAATACGGCGCGCGATTGAGTTTGAGAGCAATATTGAAGCATTCTTTGTAAGGATTTTGCTTGAACCCAAAGTGGATGATCGTTTGTTTGGTGAGTTCGAATTCGTCATGTGGATCCGGTTACTTTCTGATTTATCTGGTTATGTTCCTGCTAGAGAAGTACCTGGGGAAGACGAGACCTTGACAGAGTTCTTGTCGCGTCAGGAATACTCATCAAGTACTGCGATCCTTGACAAAGCCGTTGAAGTCGTGATGTTTCATCCACCTAGCTTGTCGCAGTTTAGCCTGCCAAGTGAATTGGGGGAGACTCGCGCGAATGGTCTGGTTACAGACATGTATTTGATGGGGATAGTTACGGTCGATGATGCTGTTGCCAAAAAAGTAGATATTGCGAACTTGAAACGGGTTTTCGGGGGGCAGCTTCCTACCAACAAAATGATTGTGGACCTTGATGATGAGCAGTTGAATAGTCTTATTTCCGACGTGGTTTACTACGCTCTTTATTGGAGTGACTGCAGAGATATTTATTTCGCAACTATCCCGATTTTGGAGGACAAATGAAGGATAACTTTGTCATCTTTTGCTTGTCTGCGATCTTGATGGTTACATTGTCGGCTTGTAGTGAAGATACTTCAGACTGGTATGCAGAACCCAGTCGATTACTCACGGCTGACGAGATCGGCGGCGTCGAAGAAGTCGCCGTTTCTGAAGCAGATTTCGCAGCGGCAACACCTTGCGGCCCTGACCCACTCGGCCTTCCCATGGATATAACGGATCGAGACCGACATGTCCGTTTCGATGACCCTGAATCTGACCTATCAATCGTCATCAGCACGCAAAGGCATTCTCTGAATGTTGTTGAGGTCTTTCTCAAGGATCTTCCCACTAACATCAGTTCTGGGTGTAAAACACCCACCGATAGTTTGCGTGGGACCTGGGAAGTCCACCCACTTGAAGGCTTCAGTCACGGCGGGATAGGTTTTCATTCAACGTGGCAAGAACCAGATAGCAATGGAAGTACAAAAACATATAGCAAGATTCGTGT
>DAIOFF010000308.1:0-2329 GCA_036745855.1 Scrofimicrobium sp.
CTTTTGGGGTTTCCTCGCCTATCTGTAACCAGTCACCATAGTTATTGCCGACTTGATTCGTCCAAATCAAGTCGGGATTGTGTCGCTTGATATGGTTTACCCAGTCCCGCATTGAATCAGCGGCCTCGGCCAAAACGCGGATGTCTCCAGTGGCCTTATAAACATTCCACGGAATTGTTACCCCGCCATCGCCCCAAGCAGGAGCGCCTTCTCGTAAATGAATGAGGTGCGGTGCAATGTCTGGGAATGCGCCATCGGAGTTCTGTGCGGTACGAACATCGTGCATCCACCTTCTCAAAAGTGGCCCCAGATCTGCAAGGGCAAGCGCAGTTGGCGCAAAAACTTGCGCGTCTGCAAGCCACCCCAAACGCTCATCCCGTTGTGGGCAATCAGTTGGTACAGAGACAAAATTGCCGCGCATTCCCCACTGAATATTTTGAAAAAGCCTATCTAAGGCCTCATCAGACGAAGAAAATTCAGTTAGGAACTCAACATTATTGTGAATGACAATGGCCTCAATATCCTCCTTACAAAGGCTGCCCTCAAACCCTGAGATTTCCGCGAAACGGAAACCATGTATCGTGAATCGAGGTTCGAAAATTTGTTCACTTTTTCCATTCGTCCAAAAGACATCGACAGGTTCAGCAGTTCGCAGGTTGGCCGTGTAAAGTTCACCTCCATTCAGAACCTCAGCATGATTTAGCTGTATGCGCTTGCCACGTGGTTGATTCCGTAATGTTAGGCGAACATGACCAACAAGGTTTTGACCAAAATCAACAATAAAACGGCCGCTTCCGCGCGAGTTTACGGACTGCGCTGGCAGATGCATAACAGCTTGCACACCCGCGTCTATTTCGGGAACCAACAACTTCGTACTGTGATCGCGGACTTCAACATCGTGCCACTTATCTAAGTTATTTTCTGGCAAATTCCACAAAGGATCTTCACGCCGCGAATCCTCATACTGCCCCATTAACAAATCGGCATAAACAATATCTGAGGGCTGTTCTTTCCAGCTAGCATCAGTGCTGATTACTGTTCGCTCACCACTTGGCTTATCCAGCATTAGTTGTGCTAAAAATTCTGGTTCTTTACCGTAGTGTTGCGCCTGATGCCTACGATCTGTCCCAATAAACCCCACATACCACCCGTCCCCAACCATTGCGGCCAGACTATTGCGGCCTTCGACCAGAAAGGGAGTCACATCCCAAGATTGGTAGGTTATGCGGTCACGATAATCGGTCCAGCCAGGAGCCAGCTCGTCGCTGCCAACTTTGTGGCCGTTGATATATAGTCTGTAAATCCCTTTCGCTGACGCATGAACTTTTGCAATAGTTGGCATCTCATCCAAATCGAAATGCTTGACAAAACGTCGTACAGGAGAAAGCTTATTTACTGTATAACTAATGTCAGTATCACCGGGAGGAAATGCCGTTTGCCCGCATAAAGAATTGCGTCCAATCCACGCCGCTTCCCATTCGTCATCGTGGATAATGCTGGTGGCAAATTGATCGGAGGCAGAGACAACGCCACCCGAGTTATCTTCGATTGTCACTGTCCATCTATAGGATGCCGACGTCATGAAAGGTGCGCCACCATATTGAATGCCAATAGTGCGGCTTGTCACAATCTCTCCGGAGTTCCATACTTGCGCCAATGCGCCATTGGCAGTGATTCGCGACACCACTATTTTGTAAGAATACTGAGAAACGTTAGTTTCATCTGATTGAAGCCGCCAAGAAAAGACTGGTGCAGTTGTGATTCCGTTCGGTCTAGATTGACCGTTTACGCGAAGCGCATAAGGAGTCAAAGTCATCCCTTTAGTCCCCCTGCAAATCCCTTAATAATTTGTTTTTGAAGTAAGAAATAGACAAGTAGTACTGGTATGACGCTAATAACCAATCCTGCGAACACGAGCGGCCAGTTAGAGACGAATTGCCCGACGAATGCATACAAAGCCACTGTTACCGTTTGTTGTGGTGTGCCACTAAGATATAAGAGAGGTACCAGAAAATCATTCCAAATTGTTATGGCATTAAGAATAACAACCGTGCCAGTGATTGGCCGTAACAACGGGAAAACAATGCTAGTAAAAGTGCGGAATTGTCCGGCACCATCAAGGGCCGCGGCCTCCTCATAATCTCGGTCCAGAGTACGGAGGAATCCTGTATAGAGGAATACAGAAAAAGGTACTTGGCCGCCCACATAAAAAAGTATCAGAGAAAATAATGAACCAAGTAGGTTCAGATCACGCATTGTTTGATAGAGAGGGATTAGCGCGACTTGGAAAGGAATCATCATCCCGACAAGGATTACCCAGTATAACGTT
>DAIOFF010000309.1:0-2324 GCA_036745855.1 Scrofimicrobium sp.
CTTTTGATGAACTGTGGCGTCCGGATGGAAATACTTTGCCACAATATGATTTGGCGTGGCGGCGTTTCCAAGCAAACTTAACTGCTGAGTTCATTGAATGGCAAGCAAACCTGATACGCGAATATTCTTCTCCAAACCAGTTCGTGACAACTTGTGTTGCGTATTCAAGGCCGGCAGTAGACGACGTGCAAATGGTCAAAACATTAGATGTTAATGCTGCGAATCTTTATTATGGAATGCAAGATCACTTGGACCTCGGTAAGGATTTACCCAAGATTGCACCATGGACGACGACAGGAGTTTGGGGAGTCATACAAGCAGCTGACCGAGCTTATGCGAGCAAGCAAGAGCGATTCTTGATTACTGAAACAAACGCGCAGGCAATCGGGGCAAGCGAGATGAATTTTCCGCCGTATCCAGGCCAACTAAGACAAAGTGCCCTTGCACTAGTGTCTAGGGGCGCAAGTATGATCGAATACTGGCATTGGAACACGATTCCTTATGGGACTGAGACATTCTGGGGTGGAGTCCTGCCGCATAGCGGACAGCCCGGGCGCATCTATGACGAAGTGACGCAGATAGGCAAGGATCTCTTGAAGATTGGGCCCAGGCTTTCTGGATATCGTCCCGATTCGGACATAACTTTCTTGTATTCAAATGCAAGCAGGTGGGCATTTGATTTTTTCCCTCCGATCCCAAATGCGCCGTCACAGGAACACGGTGGTGCTTACGGTGAAGTTTTCTCTGCACATTACCGGGGTGCTTTGGCAGCCCGCAGGCAAGCGGCAATTCTCAACGATACTCAAGCAGTCAACATGACTACCAAAGAAATGGTTCAAAAGCACCCTGTTCTTGTTGTTCCGGCTCTTTACGTTGCAAATGACGAACTACTTCAGCAGCTACTTGATTTTGCCAAGGCCGGAGGGCATTTGGTCATTGGGATGCGTACGGGATATGCGGATGAACAAGCGAGGTCTAGAGTGTCCCGTCAACCTGGTGTTCTAGTTGCACAAAGCGGCACGTGGTATGAAGAGTCTTCGAATCTCATCCAAGAACTTCCCCTCCGCGCGGCCGGGGGTTTCCAACTACCAGACGATGCTCGTGCAACGCTTTGGGCTGATGGTTTGATCTCAACTAATGCCGATGTGTTGCTTGAATATGACCACCCAGAACTTGGCCGATTTGCTGCGCTTACCACTACTTCGGTTGGACAGGGACAAATTACGCACCTTGGAACAGTTCCGAATGAATCGCTTGCGGCTGCGCTCGTCGAGTGGCTCACAAAACCGAAAACAGAGTGGGGAATAAAAGGGCAACCGGTCAGTGCGCATTCTGGGATAAATGCAGCGGGTGAAAGGATCTGGTTTTTGCACAACTGGTCTTCGCTGCCGGCAATGATTGTTGTCCCAGGAACTGTAACTGATGTCCTTTGTGACTGTGACGTGTCAGGGGACCTTGAAATGTCACCTTGGGACGTTCGGATTTTTCTGCAACGATAAGTCTTCGTGAAGGTGGTGTCCGATATCCGCAATGGTATTGGACACCACCTTGGCGTATCAAGAGCGGGCCACGGCTATCCCTCTTAGTTCTGTAACCGTCTGGTTTCCGACTTGTAGCGGAACGGGTAGTGCAGAGACTGCACAATAGTAATGCTCTAGGTGCCCGCCACGGTATATGACTGCTGGTTTATGTGCGTGTGTGGAATCGATTGAGTCTTTGGGGCCGATGTTTATCAGAACTTCATCACCTTTGGTCCAGTTGACCAAATCGTCCGACACTGCAAATAATTCTCTCGCGTGTCCATCGCTACAAAGACCGAAATAGAACATTACCCATAGGTCGTCTATACGCAGCACGCATGGATCCGATGCAAACCGGTCGTCAAATGATCCTTTTGGCCCATTGACCAGTAGTGGGCCTGGTATGCGGGTCCAGTGCAACAGGTCATCTGAGACAGCCGCACCTGTCTGCTCAACCCAAGATCCGGTCTCAGTGTTCTTTGCGTTGTAGAAAAGCCAATATTTTCCATCTCCTTGCAAAAGCCATGACTTGTATAAACCACCACGTTCCCATCCGTCTCCGTCTTCTGGTCGAAGTAGCTCTCCATACTCTTCCCAGATACGAAGATCGCGACTACGGACAATTCCTATGACGGCCGACCCCTCTTCATAACCAGCATTTGGGTAGGCATGGTAGGTTCCGTAATACCAGCTATCTACCTGGCATAGTTCACCCTTTCCTGCGAGGTTATTGTCACGAAGCAGACCGGTTAGGGCTGCATTGTATTTGCGGTGAGCGGAGTCTGGATTACGGGGAAGAATTAG
>DAIOFF010000310.1:0-2319 GCA_036745855.1 Scrofimicrobium sp.
CGGGACGCTCAAGCCCCGGAACACTCAAGCCCCGGAACACTCAAGCCTCGGGACGCTCAAGCCTAGTAACGATCAGAGTTTTCTTTGCTTGAATCAGTGGAAACTCAAAGTCTTTTATCTCCCTGTCAAACACAAAACCGAGTTTCTCTTGGACTCTGCGCGACTTCGCGTTCTCTTCAAATGCTCCACACCAAATCACTGGAACACCCAACTCTTCGAATGTGTAATCGATCAAAGCCTGCGCGGCCTCACCCACATACCCATTTCCCCAAAATGGGGCGGCAATCCAATATCCAAGCTCCAATGCGTCCAGACCAGGATTTAGTTTTTCGTTGACTTCCAACCCAATACTGCCAATGGGTTCGCCTGTCTTTTTCAAAGTCACGGCGTAGATGCCGGGTTTCATCAAGACGGTCTCAATAATCGAAGTACTATCCGCCACTGAAGTATGCACAGGCCAACCCGCCATTGGCCCCACCTCAGGATCAGAGGCATAACGAAACAAGGCCTCAGCGTCATCCGTGCACCAAGAACGCAAAACCAAGCATTCAGTTTCAAACCTATCTGGAAAAGCATGTTCACTTGCAGTCTTCATCCGTACAGTATGCCATTTCACCGCCAAGTCTTTCTCCACCAGGGCCACTATCAGGTAGGCTGACCCCGTG
Source organism: Scrofimicrobium sp. (assembly GCA_036745855.1). Lineage (GTDB taxonomy): Bacteria > Actinomycetota > Actinomycetes > Actinomycetales > Actinomycetaceae > Scrofimicrobium. Next base: position 666 of record DAIOFF010000310.1, read on the forward strand.
ACTTCACCATTTGTATTTGCGGAGGTTGTCAGCGCATATGTCGCTGACGACATCTAAAGTTCCTGCTCCGTGGGCGATCATCTTTGATGCATCGCCTATTGTTTGCACCCATTTTCCAAAAATACAAGCAAAATCAGACAACCAAGCGTCGCCCTCTAATATGCTGACATTGGGTAACAAGAAAGCACAAAAATGCAGGAACTAAACGAAAAACTAATCCTTGACTCATTCGTAAACGCTTCGAAACGAGAGATCGCAGATATTACTTTCCCCGCGAACTTCGAAACAATTGATTGGGACACGCAAGATTTCTTTGGTTGGCGTGACCCGAAGTTACCAAAACGCGCGTACGCGGTCATTCCGCAAGGTGACGCGGCAATAGCAGCTGTATTGCTTACGCGTTCTTCAAATGATGCAAATACGCGCGCCCAATGCTCATGGTGCCAGGATGTAAATCTTCCTAATCCGGTAATCCTCTATGGGGCCAAACGGCCCAAACGCGTGAAATCCACGTACAGTTCCATTGCGGCTCTCGTTTGTGAGGATTTCCAGTGTTCACGCAATGCCCGTACCGTCATTCCAATGGACTACGAAGGATTTGATCCTGGCCTCATCCGTGAAAACCAAATAAAGAAACTTCGAGAACGCAGTGCTGCATTTGTTGCACGTCTGTTGCAACAATAAGCCTATAAGCCAATTTGGACACATTTTTGTTTTCTGAAGATTTATCGCACCCCATTCAACAAGACATCTTCTACAATCAGGAATATCATCGGTTCCAGGTCATTGGAAACATCGAGCGCCGATTGGAGTTGCCAAAACATGTCGATCTTGCTTTGTGGTTCCAACGCGTATACTATTCGTTATCTACTGGCGGGGACTCACATAAGTCATAAGTGGGTTTTTTAGAGCTTTTCTCCCAAAGCACTGGCCGCTGCCTTGTCCCCCACACATCGTTTCAAGGCAGCGGCCGGTGCATCCTTTTGTTTTTACCGAGGCCCCATTCTTTATCCTGTTTTGTTTTCTTTCACATTCGTAGAATGTCGCACTCAAAATCTCTGAAACTTACAGAACGGCCAGGTAGTGTAAAAACATGGATCCCATCATCATAATTTTTACGACCGCCGGCTGTGTAGCTTTGCTTTGCTGGATTTTGTCACTCATAACAAAAGACACTTCATGGGTTGACCGCATTTGGTCCGTCGTCCCAGCTGTTTACATGTGGATATTCTCTGCTGTATCAATATCTGAAGGAAAAGCTAGCGCCGCCCTAATACTGACTGCTGTACTAACAACGCTTTGGGCGGCGCGCCTAACTTTCAACTTTGCCCGCAAGGGTGGCTACACGGGTGTCGAAGACTACCGGTGGGCCATTCTAAGAGAAAAGATGTCACCAGCATTATTCCAAGCATTCAACCTTTTCTTTATTGTGATTTATCAAAACCTGCTGCTTGCGTTAATCGCAATGCCAGGATACATAATGTGGAAAAACCCAACTAACATATCGGGTTGGGAAATACTACTTGCTGCCTGTTTTATTGCCTTCCTAACCGGAGAAACCATTGCAGACCAACAACAATGGAACTTTCATCAATCCAAAAAAGCCGCTGGTGGAGCGCTTTCACCTGGATTCAATACGACAGGATTGTTCCGA
>DAIOFF010000311.1:0-2305 GCA_036745855.1 Scrofimicrobium sp.
CTGACAGGGGCTTATCTCAGCCCCACGCAATCAGGGTCATCTTGCAGGTGATGCCCGCAAACGCCTTGATTCGCGCTTATTCGCGGCAGCTATCGCGATCCCAGTGGTTGCGTTGTTTGGAGCAATACTCCTTTTGCCAACGCGAGCAAATCAAGTTTCCTACTGTGTCGCCCATAATGGGCTAATGTTCTTTTAACGTCCTCGCCCACGATTACGTTGGCATTCGCGTTTCTGTTGAAGTTCACGCTCAAGGTTTCGATTATGTTCAACAATCTCACGGTATTCTTTCATTCGGTCGGTTTCAATCCCGACTCGATCAAGTTTTTGTGCTTGACGGCCACGGTGGATCGTTGGTGTACGCTCGATGGCACATCCAAAGTCCTGAACGGCGTAGCACTCATGACTAACTGGCTCAAGCCCCCTTTGTTCAAGTTCGCGGTTTTGAATCTTCGCCCATTCCCGTCTCCACCGTTCAAGATGTTCCCGCTTATTCCATTCACGATTCTTATTACCGAAACCATCTTCCGAGACGTTACGGGTCGTCAGTAAACAGTGGAAGTGAGGGTTGCCGTTGCCATTGTCGTGAATTGAGATGTCGGCGCACATTCCATCGCCAACAAAGTTAGAGGCTACATATTCCTCAACTATCCGAATATGCTCATCCAACTTTAACTCTTTAGGCAATGCCCCCTCTACCTCTCGCGCTAATCGAGCGTCCCGACGTTTCTCAGCGTGTTCGACGGCGTTCCAGAGGGTCTCCCGGTTGAAATATTCCAAGGGCGCATTTAGCGGCAATTGAATCCAACTGTGAACGATTCCGCCTTTGTTGGTGAAGTCGTGAACCTCACCATAGTAGTGGTCCTCAAGCCTTTGACCGCTTCGGTAGGAGGCAACCGCACCAGCGGACTGCCCCTTCCTACGGCTGCAATATTTGACGGCTATATGATACATTGCCACAGCTTCTCACTCCTTCCACACCTCAATGTGTAGGTGCGCACTTCTAATCAGAGCCAGCAAAAAGTATTACCTTTGGCGATTTCCACCAGCCCCCTTTTCGACGACCAACTCTTGAAACAGAGCGTTATATCGGGGATCGTCAGCCACTCTTGAAACAAATTCTTCCAGTACAGCGAACTCAACATCAGTGTCAGCTCGCTTCAGTTGGGGTTCTAAATTTAGAACAGCAGGGAAATACTTGGCAACGATCTCGCCGATGATGATCTGACGACGGATAGCGATCTTCCGCCGTCGGTCGTTCTCACGGTTATCATCACGTATCCGACGCCGTTCTTCCTGAGCCGCCCTCTTCCGGGCTTCTTCCAAACTATCCATTGCTGGCCTCCTGTCTATGCTATGATTTAATATAAATATCCCCAATCGCTGAATTTCCGAATAGGCGCCACCCAGCCAAAGCAAGACGCGAAGAACGACTTGACTTTGCCGAAGAACTTACCGATGCCCTGACGGATTTTGGTGATGGTGTCGGTTTCGTGGTATGGGGATTTCTTGACACGCGTATGACCATTGGGGGTAAAGAGAACGATGTCCTTGAGGGTAGCGAACTCATGCGGCTGGATTACATACTCACGGGTTACGGATTCCTGCTTGGTATAACCTGTCACCTGCTGATAGACAGGCGAAGTAGGGCTAGCAGCTTCCCTGACGGGAACGTAGTTTGTGTTCGTGTTACGCCGTGTGACGAGATGAGTGCCGGCACGCTCAGCGAAATACTTCTGACTCTCAACATCGTTCACGCCCAGAACCGCAACATAGGAGCAGTTGTCCATGATGATCCTCGCCGTGTTCCTGCCATATACCATGTCGAGTTGGGCAAGACTCTGGAGGACGAGGCAGATCGTCACATTCTTACTGCGAAGGGTAGAGACCGCAGATGCCATCGCTTCAATCTTGCCAAGCCTTGGGAACTCATCGAACATTAACAATGTCTGATTTTGGCTTGTGCTTTCGACGCTGTGTTTCTCAGGGCGGCGTTCAAGCGAGCGGATTAGCTGGGTAATTATCATGGTGACGACCGGACTGTAGTGCTCCAGCCGATCTTCCGGCACCGAAAGGAAGATGCTGCAATCTTTCAAATCTGTCCACTGTATCTGCTTGTCGCTCGGACTGAGGGCCTTCCGCACTCTTGGATCGCTGACGATGATACTGAGCTGGTTGATAATCTCCTGCCCAATCCCCACAAGGAGCTTGTTGTCGGAATTATCTGTACCAATAAAGTTGTTGACGAAGCTGCGCGTTATGGGGTTTTTGCTTTTACTAATCTTTGCGATAAGCTCAACTGGCGGGG
>DAIOFF010000312.1:0-2276 GCA_036745855.1 Scrofimicrobium sp.
AAACCTCGGTCAATCGCCATATACCACGACGTAATATGACAGGACTTTTTGGGCGCTTTTGTTTGCGCAAGTACTTGGCCGGTTTGGAAATTACTTTAATCAAGAGCTTTACGGGGGGCCAACTACGTTGCCGTGGGGTTTAGAGATTGACCCGGCGCATATGCCACCTGGATCGCCTGAGGGGACTCTTTTCCATCCAACATTCCTTTATGAGGGACTTTGGAACACTGCTGGTGCTTTGCTTCTTCTTTGGCTGGATCGTCGTTTCAAGTTTAAATCTGGCCAAGTGATGGCCCTCTATATGGTGATATATGGAACGGGGCGTTTTTGGGTTGAGTCGATTCGGGTCGATTTCTCTTATGTGTTCTTAGGAATTCGAACCAATGCTTGGACCGCGCTTTTTGTCATCTTAGCGGGATTGATTGTTTTCTTTGTGGCTGGAAGAGTTGGCGCTTCTACAGCTGTTTCGAGCGCTGACCGGTTACGTTACTTTGAACTACGGAAGAAACGTAAAGGTACTCCCATTCCTGAAGAAGAGGAAGTTCCTGTATCTGAGTCTTTTGATGAAGACGAGAATGGTGATGAAGTTGGCAGTGAAGACACCTCGGATTCTGACGGAAAATAGTCCTTCAAACAAGGCCTTAAGGGCGCCGCGGGGTAGGCTATGGGGTACAGACCCGAAGTGAGGAAATGGTGATTATATGCGTCGAGCCAAGATAGTTTGCACTATCGGGCCCGCTACTGAATCGGCTAACGACGTGCAGGCCTTAGTTGACGCGGGAATGGATGTTGCCCGTATTAACCGAAGTCATGGCACAGCTGAGGAACATGAGAAAGTTATTAGCCGCGTTAGGCGCGCTGCTGATGCTTCAGGACGGGCCGTGGCGATTTTGGTTGATCTTCAGGGGCCAAAGATTCGCTTGGAGACGTTCAAAGATGGGCCGCAACGACTTGAGGTTGGCGACATCTTTACGATCACGACAGATGATGTGCCTGGCACTAAAGAACGGGTTGGTACAACATTCAAGGGTCTTCCGGGTGACTGCAGTCCGGGGGATCGGTTGCTTATTGACGATGGCAATGTTGAGGTGCGCGTTATTGAGGTAACTGCGACGGATGTTGTGACTAGGGTTGAAGTTCCTGGAATGGTGTCTGACCATAAGGGGCTGAACCTTCCGGGCGTTGCGGTGTCGGTTCCTGCCTTGTCTGAGAAAGACCGGGATGATCTTCGTTGGGCGTTGGATATTGATGCGGATTTCATTGCGTTGTCTTTTGTCAGGGATGCGTCTGATTATGATGAGGTCCGCACGATTATGGAAGAAAAGGGACGTGTTCTTCCTGTTTTGGCGAAGATTGAGAAGCCGCAGGCGGTTGAGAATCTGCAGGATGTGATTGCAGCATTTGATGGAATCATGGTTGCGCGCGGTGATCTTGGTGTTGAGATGCCTTTAGAGGCGGTCCCGCTGGTCCAAAAGCGTGCTATTGAGTTGGCGCGCCAAGCGGCTAAACCGGTGATTGTTGCGACGCAGGTTATGGATTCTATGATTTCGAGTCCTAGGCCAACGCGCGCGGAGGCATCGGATTGCGCTAACGCGATTCTTGATGGGGCAGATGCTGTCATGCTTTCTGGTGAAACGTCAGTTGGCGCATATCCCATTCAGGCTGTCAGGACTATGGCGCGGATTATTGAAAATACGGAAGAAAATGGTGGCGAGAGAATCGCGCCACTGGGTGCTTTTGCTGTAGATAAGTCTGGTGTGGTTTGCGAGGCAGCGTCTAGTATTGCTGAGAGTTTAGACGCCAAGTATTTGGTTACTTTTACTGAGACTGGTGCAACGGCTAAGCAGATGTCCCGGATGCGTAGTCCAATACCAAACTTAGCGTTCACGCCAAGACCTAGAACCAGAAGGCAGCTGGCATTATCTTGGGGTGTGATTCCGTTTTTGGCTGATGAGGTCAAACATACTGATGAGATGATTGACCAGGTTGATAGTGTTTGTCAGCAGACCAGGATTGCGGCTACGGGGGATCGGTTAGTGATTGTGGCAGGGACACCCCCTGGTGTTTCTGGTACATCGAACTTGATTCGAGTCCATGATGTCGGTGAGGATGCGACACTAACAGGACAGTAGAACTGAAGTTTTGGGGCCCGGTGCATAGTCATCGGGCCCCATTCTTTTACATTTTTCTAAACCGTGCATTTACATTTTGGTCTGCGATTTTACCGTAGACAAGCTGGGTGTATCTTGGGGTCGTCGGTCTATACAGCTGCGAGG
>DAIOFF010000313.1:0-2262 GCA_036745855.1 Scrofimicrobium sp.
CCTTTTTCCGCAGATATTACTGATTTCGTGTCCACGGGACGCAATACTATAACTGTCTCTGTTCGGGATGTCTCAGATTCAGCCTGGCTCACGCGCGGCAAACAATCGCTGTCGCGCGGCGGAATATGGTACACCGCCCAGTCGGGGATTTGGCAAACAGTATGGACTGAACGCGTTCCTGAGAACTATATTCAGTCGATCACGGTGTCGCCTTTGCCTGATCTGGAGTCCGCAGAGGTTTACATTGGTGCCAAACGCGGCAAAGTAGATTTGCATATCAATGACGCGGTCTTTCAGATTCCGGTATGCCAGAAAACCGTTATTCGATTGCCGGGGGTTCAAAAATGGACCCCTGAAGACCCTCACCTGATTTCGGCAACCGCCATTCTTGGTAATGATAAAGTGCAAACCTATTTCGCAATGCGCTCATTTGAGGCCAAGGACAAAGAGTTCTGGCTGAATAACACCCCCATCGTGTCAGTTGCGGCTTTAGACCAAGGTTATTGGCCTGATGGTGGCTATACGGCCCCAAGTGATGACGCACTTGTATTCGATATTTTGACTGCAAAGAAGCTTGGTTTTAATACCCTCCGCAAGCACGTGAAGATTGAGCCACTTCGCTGGTACCACCACTGTGATCGTTTGGGAATGATGGTTTGGCAAGATATGCCAAATGGCGGCAGGCCGCCTCGAAAAATCCTGTTGAACTCACGGGTAGTTGCGCCTTTTTGGCTTCCAGATAAACCAGGCCCACTGCTTGGACGCCAAGATTTTGATGGATTAAAGTCATTCTTAAAAGAGACCGAAGATACAATCGAGCATTTAAAAGGTACTCCATCTATTGTTTTATGGGTTCCGTTTAACGAGGGGTGGGGACAGTTCGGGGCCACGAATATGGCTAAACGAGTGAAGAAAATCGACCCTTCGCGCCCTGTGGATCATGCCTCTGGATGGTTTGATCAAGGCGGCGGTGACGTTCGAAGTGTCCACCTCTATTTTCGCCCGCCACGGTTTGTTGGTCTAGGCCCTGCAAAAGATGATCCGCGGGTACTTGCCCTTACAGAATATGGCGGTTTTAGTCTTCCCATTCCAAATCATGTTTGGAATGACCAAGTGTTTGGATATCGTTCTTTTTCGAGCCGCGATTCATTTGAGAATGCGTTTATCAAACTTCACATTAATGAGCTTCTTCCCATTGTCAAACGCGGTCTACGTGGCCTTGTATACACCCAACTTACGGATGTGGAAGATGAGGTAAACGGACTCATCACCTACGATCGAAGAGTAATAAAGCTGGACTTAAATGTTTGCCGTGAGGCACTAGGAAAGTTGGCTGCAAGCATGGGAGCATCATGGAAGAGTTGACGGGATTTGGAGTCGGTCGGGGCCTTGCTGTTGGTCCGCTTCTCAAGATGGGCGCGCCACTTCCTAAGCCAGAAGACACTCCCTTGCAAGAAACCCCAGAGACCGCCAAGAATGCGGTGCGACAGGCATCTGCTGAGGTAGTGGCTGAGATTCGGCAACGCGCAGAAAATGCTACCGGAGAAAGCTCTGACATTCTTAATGCAACAGCTCTTATCGCTGGTGATCCCACATTACTAAATGATATTTGTACTCGGATCGATAGCGGCAAGTCCCCTGCCAGGGCCGTTTACGATTCACTAGATGAATATGCTGAGGGGCTTCGCGCGATGGGTGGTTACATGGCGGAGCGCGCTAGTGATTTAGCGGATGTTTCACAAAGAATCAGAGCCACATTGGCTGGTTTGCCGATGCCCAGTATTCCGACCTCGGATGTCCCTTTTATTTTGGCCGCCCGTGACCTGGCACCGGCTGACACGGCCGTGCTAGATTTCGGCCTCGTAAAAGGCCTAATCACCGAAGAAGGTGGCCCTACCGGTCACACGGCCGTAATTGCCCGGGCAAACGGCATTCCCGCACTTGTTGGCACGCAAGGTATAAGTGAAGTTCCAGACGGAACCACGGTGCTGCTGGACGCCAAAACTGAAAGCGTGATTGTAGGCCCAAGTGACACTCAAATCCGTGAAGCGGAAGAGAAAATCAAGAAACTTGAAGCCCGGGAACCTACGACTGGACCAGGCAGGTTTGCTGATGGAACACCAATCCCGATTCTTGCCAATGTTGGTTCCTCAGACGAAGCAGAACAAGCTATTGCAGCTGGCGCTGAAGGAATCGGACTTTTCCGAACTGAGTTTTTGTATTTGTCATCTGATAATCCCCCAAGCTTAGAAGACCAAGTTC
>DAIOFF010000314.1:0-2236 GCA_036745855.1 Scrofimicrobium sp.
TTCTTGTTCATTCAAACCAAACGGACAAATGTTTGAAAAACCGCCCCGTTTGATAACCGAAAGTTTTTCATTTGACGCATACACATCTATCCTCACAAACCCTGAAAAACTTCGGTTCTTCCTCAACAGCTACATAGTTGCATTAAGTGTTACAGCATTAACACTTGTTATCGCAATCCTGGCGGCATACGCATTAAGCCGATATGAGTTCAAATTCAAAGCTCCTTTCAATGCAATGATCGTCGGTGTTCAAGCGCTACCACCAATTACACTTTTGATCCCCTACTTCGGCTTAGTCGTTGCACTTGGCCTTTACAACACCTACGCGGGCCTGATTCTCACCTACATGGTATTCACCTTGCCGTACGGAATAATCATGCTCACCGGATATTTCAACACTATTCCAAAAGAACTTGACGAGGCCGTCAAAGTCGATGGAGCCTCTTCATTCACAGCTCTTTGGAAAGTACTAGTGCCAATTTCTATCCCCGGCCTCGTTTCTATCGGAATCTACACATTCATGTTGGCTTGGAATGAATTCTTATTTGCATTGACTCTCACAAGAACAGAAGATATGCGCACAGTTCCAATCGGTATTCAGTTATTGATGGGCCAGCATTCGTACGAATGGAACGAAATGATGGCAATGAGCATTCTTGGATGCCTCCCTGTCCTTCTTCTATTCCTATTCTTCCAGCGGTACTTCATCGGAGGCATGACCGCCGGAGCAGTCAAGATCTAGACCTCCACTAACAAGAAGGAGCAGTAATGCTTGTAACCGGTAAACACCTAGTGGACGTGGCCCGCGCTGAAAAGTTCGCCATTCCCGCTTTTAACATCGCGGACTGGAACATGTTTCAGGGGTTGATGGATCTTGCTGAAGAGATGCGGGCACCAATGTTCGCAGCCATCCATCCAAACGAGATCAACCACATGGGTGACGATGTCATGCCGTCGATCATACGGCGCTGCTTGAAATCCTCTATTCCTGTGGCTATCCATTGGGATCATGGTGCGGTATACGAAGAGATGATTCGCGCAATCCAGGATGGGTTCACCTCGGTAATGATCGACAAGTCCATGACGCCTTGGGAAGAAAACATTGAAGTTAGCCGTTTAACTGCTGAAACTGCTCATTCAGTCGGGGTTTCTGTGGAAGCAGAACTGGGCACGATCGGCACTACCGATAAAGAAGCTGAAGACGGCGCAGCAAATATCATTTACACAGACCCACAAAAAGCACGTGAGTTCGTAGAACGTACTGGGATAGACATGTTGGCTGTAGCAATTGGGACTTGCCACGGAATCTATCCGTCACATATGACACCAAAACTACGCCTTGACCTGCTAGAAGAAATCGCAGCGGCTGTCGATGTTCCACTGGTGCTTCATGGTGGGTCAAACAATCCCGATGAAGAGATTGCTGCTGCTGCGCGAATGGGGGTAGCAAAGATCAACATTTCTTCGGACATAAAGCACGTATATTTCGAAAGAATGCGTGAAGTGCTGCAAGACCGAGTATTGCGGGAACCTGACAGCATCCAGCCTCCATGCGCCATCGCTATGCAAGAGGTAGCAGCACATAAGTTCCGACTACTTGGCTGTGATGGAAAGGCAGACCTATACCGATGAATAAGGCGGCGGGACTCGCAGGGACTCAGACATCACCGGGAAGCCGTGCCTTTCTTGGACTTGGTGGCACCGTGGACGCGGAGGTTATTTGCGAGCCCCGCTCACTTCAGCAATTAACCACACGACTGCACATATCTTTGACCGAAGTCATTAATGTCAACGAAATCAATACACAGCGTGATCTCATATGCTGGCTGCTAAATCAAATGCGGCAAGGACGCGGGGGCGAAAAATATGTGTGCAACGCTGATGTAATCTCGTGGGCGGTAGACCAGTTTCCACATTCTGTAACTCTTGGTGGGACTGACATTCGCAGCGCCGCTATCCTGGGGTTACATGGCATTTCTTCAATCGCACACGTGGCGGCGACAGATGCCACGATGCTGGCACTGAAACCACCGCACTGCGAGCTGCTTTCTGCTGGTACTACTAAAGGCCTGATTCCACATTTGATCATGCAATATGCTGCTGGACTTCGGGTAGAAGTGGATGGGGGGGTCATTGAGGCTACCAAAGCCGACAGAGTCATCTTTGCCAACGACCCGGCGAATGAAAAACTACCCTTTGCGGAGGGAATTGAGGAGGCCATCACGGAGTCTCCCGT
>DAIOFF010000315.1:0-2214 GCA_036745855.1 Scrofimicrobium sp.
CACCTTTTTGCGCCTAGGCCAAAACAAAACCCAGATGCGTTTTAGCTTTGCACTAGAGTCGGCATTGTTTTGGTAGTTCAAGGTGGTGGTGGCCTTCTTCCAGCTCCCAAGGCTCCACTTCAGGCCAACTAACTAAAGCCGATGTTCCTGGCGGCACATTGATATCCAGTTTTACGCAGTCCTGATCGCATATCCATGACACAGAAGCTAGGCCATGCGGGGTCTCTAAAGTCGTTCGCGCCCAATCAATTCCATCACCAATACGAGGCGCAATAAGAATGCGCGCGTAACCGGGTTCCAGAGGAGCAAGTCCGCCAATGACACGGTGCATCCAGTCAGCGACTGCACCCAATGCATAATGATTGAAACTAGTCATGTCACCGGGATTTATGGATCCATCAGGCAACATCGAATCCCATCTTTCCCAAATCGTGGTCGCCCCCATGGTCACTGGATACAACCACGAAGGGCATTCAGTTTGCAGCAGTAACCTATACGCATCCTCAACATGGCCAGTACGAGTTAGTGCTTCTGTGACATGAGGAGTGCCCGCAAACCCAGTAGATATCTTATAGTCGCTTTCAGAAACCAACTCTGCCAATCGCTTTCCAGCCCAGATTTCTTCATCATCATTTAGCAGTCCAAAGCAGATAGCTAGTGCATAAACTGTGGCACAATCGCTAAGAATTCGTTTATCTTGAATGAAAGCATCTTTGAATCCAGCGCGAATCCGTTCGCCCAATATCGCGAACTCGTTCATTTCTGCAGTTAAACCCAAGATTTCTGCGGCTTTACATATCAAGTCAGCTGTATGAAACGCCGCTGCAGTTGCAACTACGTACTTGTTGGCTTTCGCATTTTCCGGGTGTTGGGCGGGAGCATCCGGGTCCAACCAGTCTCCGAACTGGAAGCCTGATTCCCAGATACCGTTGGGAGACAACAGAGTTCTGACTCGTCGTCCGTGGAGCAACATCGAAGGAAGCGCTTCTTCAAGCACAGACTTTTCTCCATACGCATTCCAAATGGCCCAAGGAACCCAGACTGCGGCGTCACTCCAAAAAGCAGTGGCTTCTGTCGAGGCAATACCATCATGGTCTGGACTCGAGTACTTGAGCACATCTGGAACCACGTTTGGCACGATACCATTATGGTGAGATTGCTCAAGCGCTAGGTCACGCAACCAATCGCCCAAAAAGCTTCTTACATCGAACAAAAAAGAGGCAGTCGGCGCAAATGCGGCAATATCACCTGTCCAACCGAGGCGTTCATCCCTTTGCGGACAGTCAGTCGGAATGTCAACAAAGTTACCGCGCATCCCTCGCACGACATTTTCGTGGAACAGGTTTAACTCTGGAACGGAGGATTCAAACGTCCCTATTCGTTTCATATCAGAAGAAATTACGACAGCTACCACATTTTCTGCTGTTATTTCTTCTACTCCCACTACCCAGCCAATGATTTCCACATATCGAAACCCGTGAAATGTGAATGTCGGTTCAAAGACGTCGTTTCTACCACTCAAAATGTACCGGTCTGTAGCTTCAGCAGACCGCAAAGGTTCACGTGCTAGAGCACCATGTTCAAGCACTTCGGCGTGCCTAATCAGAACCTCATCGCCAGGTTCTCCCTGAATACTCAACCTCACCCAGCCCACAATATTTTCGCCGAAATCGATAAGAATTGATCCGGCATCATTCTGCCAAACCTTTGTTGGCCCAATTTCGCGAATTCTTTTCACTGGAGGAGCTGGGTCCAACGATAGCTTGCCTTCATAGCCGACAGTCTGAACTGGAACTGACTCTATGTCAGAGCAGGCTAAATCGCTTTCTTGCGCCACGACACGCATTCCATCAATCGTCTGCCCATCGTAGATATCATCGCTCAAAATAGGGCTAGGCCCTGCAGTCCATGTTTCATCGGTAACGATCTGCTGCTCATACCCATCCGCGAAACGGATCCGAAGGTCAGCATACGCAGCAATTTCTGACCCATACTTTTCTGTCTTGACCCATCCCAATCGACCATGCCACCACCCATTTCCAACGACGATACTGATAGTAGATTGCGAGTCAAGAAGTTTAAGCACATCATGCTCAACATAGTGAAGCCGCCATTCATAACTTGTCCAGCCAGGCGTTAACACTGCATCCGACACGGCAATACCATTTTCAACAATGATCAAGGGAACATTGTAGCGATCCTGCAGTTCCAGTA
>DAIOFF010000316.1:0-2205 GCA_036745855.1 Scrofimicrobium sp.
GTTGGTACAACAGCAGGTGGAATGATCAAACCAGCCATCACGAAAAAGTTGATCACGCCATTGATCCTCGACTTCTTCCGTTGAAGAACATATCCCACCATTGCAGAAAAAATCACCATGAGAGTGACGCTTATTACCGTGATTAATGCGCTGTTTATAAATGCACGAACCACGACTCCATTGCGGTCAGTTAACACTGTGACAATATTTTCCCATAAATGCCATTCTGTGGGCCAAGAAAATGCAAGGAGATTTGCCTCTTGCATTGACTTAGACGCAGTTAAAAATATGAAAATAAAAGGGATAATGAAGACTACAATCGAAACCAAGATTGCAATAACACCAACGATACGTCCGCGAGTCGTCGCAGCTTTCATTATTCATTCTCCTGTCGGTTCAGGAAGTGATTCAGAGGGAAGACGATAGCTGCAACTACAAGGAACAAAACTACGTTTCCAGCTGTAGATAGCCCAAAGAATCCTGCTTGGTACTGCTTATAAATGACGGATGCCAGCACATCACTTGAAAATCCTGGTCCTCCCCCAGTCGTTGCCCAGATCAGGTCAAAGGAACGCAAACCACTGATCAATGACAGGACTATTACAGTCACCGTCGCGGGCCTTGCAAGAGGCAAAGTGATATGCCTGAATAGCTTCCAAGAGCTGGCACCGTCAACCCGAGCGGCCTCGTAATACTCCTGAGGAATCGCGACTATACCCGCAATGTAAATGAGTGTGGCGATGCCGACGCCTTTCCACACATCAATAGCGGCAACCGTAAACAAAGCCGTATTCGGGTCAGTCAACCAACCTGGCCCATTTATGCCTAGCCACGATAATGCCTCATTTACCGCTCCGCCAAAAGGATCTAGGAGGACTTTGAACGTAAGTCCAATCCCAATTGTTGAAACAAGTACGGGAAAGAAAACTACTGAACGAAGAAAGCCTCGTGCGATTATTTGCGAAGAGAGCAACATGGCAAGAGCAAACCCGATAATGACTTTGGTGCCAGAGGTTAGTACCGCATAAACGAACGTGTTTAGGAATGCCTGCATGAACTGACGTTCTTGGAAGAACGCAATAAAGTTCTCTAGACCAATAAACTCGACATCAAATAGGGTCCAACGCGTCAGACTGAAGTACAGCGACGCAAACGTCGGAATTGCAAAGAGCCCAACATATAGGACTCCGGCAGGGAGATGAAACCACGTAGGATACGGACTCTTCTTTGAACGTCGTTTCCGCAATCTTGGGGCGGATGTTTCCTGTAAATCAGGAGGTGACGAATGTATTGACATCAGGTATTCCTTGGGATTGCCGGGGTCGGCAAGTGCGGACGCCGACCCCAATATTTGATTGATTGGCTATGTGGAGACAACCGTTCACCATCCCGGCAAGCCAAGCTGTTGAGCTTGTTTTCTGACGTCGTCGTCATATGCGATGGAAGCATCCTTGGCGGACGTGATCTTGGATCCGACCTCGACTAGTATTTTTTCGAGGTTTGGCCCCTTTACCGGCGATAGAAACTCCAGAGCAAGTCCAGATTTTTCATTTTCGACCCAAGTTTGCACATCAATGACAATGGGGGCAACATCGTCAGGTAGTGAACATGTAGTAATCGCATACGGACCGGCGGGTTCCGTTTGATTTTGCAGTTCACAACCTTTTGCAGAGTTGAAAAACTCCACGAACTTCTTTGCAGCATCCAGTTTGGCACCTTCAGTGGTATTGGGTATGTACAAGGAGTTTGGCTCCCAAATTGTCAACCGGGTGTCGTCAGCATTCTTTGCCGGAACCGGGAATAACCCAAGGGCATCCATACTGTCAGGGAAGTTTTGACGTACGTTTGTGACGACGTTACTTGTCAGCATCGGATATTGAGCAGCCGTGCCTTCAATAAGTGCCGCTATTGCAGCATCATTGTTGGCGGAGGGGTAGTTCTCGTTTAAGTATCCTGCGTCCGCAAGGTCCTGCAGACTTTGAAATCCTTCAAATGCAGGGTCATCTGCATATTTTCGCTCACCTGTAGTATATTTCTCTGCCCAATCAGGATCCTGCGCAGTCACGTTCGCGAACGATCCTAGTACGATCAACTGTGATGTCCAGGCATCCCCGTATGCCTGGAAAACTGGATCAATACCCGCGCCTTTTATCTTCGCATTGTTAGCCATAAACTCATCCCAAGTCGCGGGGATATCCAGGCCAA
>DAIOFF010000317.1:0-2176 GCA_036745855.1 Scrofimicrobium sp.
TCAGCTTCAGATAGCGCTCGGCAATCGTCAGCTCCTCCACTCCGTGGCATTTGCCGCCGGGGACGTACATGCCCACCTCGGGCGTTCTCAACGCCTCGGCAATCGTCGATAAACACTTCAATCTTTCGCAAATTCAAGAAGCATTTGAGTTTGCCGCTGAACAACCTGGAGCCTTCACAAAGGGCGTGATCGTAATTGATGAGGACGTCGAGTGATAAGTGATCAAAGCACCAAGACATACGACGTCGTCTGTGTCGGGTCATCCGTGGTTGACATTCCCCTACAACCCGTCGATAAATCCGTCTTTGATACTGTTTCGTATCCAGTTGACGACATTTCGATGCATGTTGGCGGTGATGCCCTAAATGAGTCAATAGTCCTTTCACGGCTGGGTGCGAATGTAGCTTTGGTATCGGCAGTCGGTAACGATGCTGCGGGACAATTCATCGTGAAGACCGCCAAGGACGCAGGCGTAGACACAACCGGCATTAACGTCAAAAATGGTATGACGACTTCGCTCAACGTCGGCCTCATAAGACCAGATGGTGAAAGAACTTTTGTCACTAATCGCAACGGCAGCCTTTGGACTACCACCGAGTCTGACATATGTGCAGACCCATTTCTTCATGGCTCAATACTGGCGTTTGGCAGCATCTACAACAATCCCTTGCTAAAAGGACCTTGGTTAGAATCTCTGTTCCAGAAAGCCCATTTAGCTGGTATGACTGTCTGTGCCGACATGGTGCCAAGTCGTGTAGGTGAAGGCTTGGATGAAATTAGGTCGGCGCTCGCATTCGTCGACTACTTCTTTCCAAATGCTGATGAAGCCATGACGCTAACCGGTACGCGCACTTATATAGAGGCGGCACAAGCGCTCATCGACACAGGTATTACGACAGTGGTGATGAAACTTGGAAGCCGCGGTTGTTTAGTCCACACTAGGGAATCGTCACACGAAATTCCGGCATTTATCCGAGACGACCTTTCAGTAATCGACACAACCGGAGCTGGCGACAACTTTGCGTCTGGTTTCATTTGTGCACTACTGGACGGCGAGAAGACCTCGGAAGAATGCGCACTCTTCGCAAATGCAGTCGCGGCAGTCTCCGTAGCAGGGCTAGGGGCCACATCCGCCGTCCAAAGTCGTACTCAAATAGAAAAGTTCATTTCAACACGAACAAAAGTAAAGGAAAATAATGAAAATTGGTGACCTAGAGGTTGATGTTTCGCGTATCGGCTTGGGAACCTGGGCCATTGGAGGCGGTCCGGCATTTGGCAACACTGATACTGAAGACATTGGTGTCAAAACAATCCGATCTGCATTAGACGTTGGAGTGAATCTTGTAGACACGGCACCTGGATACAATTTCGGTCGAAGCGAAGAGATAGTCGGAACAGCTATCTCTGGTCTTCGGGAGAAGTATGTGTTGATTACCAAATGCGGCCTTGTATGGAACGCGGAAGGGTCATACTTCAACACGGTTGGAGAGACCATATTGAATCGCTCTTTATCCCCTGATTCCATCAAACGAGAAGTTGAGTTGAGTCTGACCCGTCTAGGCACGGACTACATAGACATATACATGACACACTGGCCTTCCATCCCTCCGTTTGAGACTCCAATTGCTGACACTGTTGCTTGCCTTATGGAACTAAAAGAATCCGGTGTTATCCGAGGCATTGGCGCAGCTAACGTTACTCCAGACCAAGTCAAACAGTACCTAGACGCTGGTGGGCTTGACATTGTTCAAATGAGGTATGGAATTCTTGATCGCACAGTTGAAGCCGAATTGATGCCCCTATGCATCGACAATGGCATAACGGTCCAGGCATATTCACCACTAGAAATGGGAATACTGGCTGGTGCAGTGCCTCGTGGATATGTGCCTCCAACGGGTAGTGCGCGGGCTGGGAAAAAGTGGTTTGAGCCCAAGAACTTGGACAAAGCCCTAGATATGTTGGACGCATGGGCTCCGCTTCGGAAGAAATACGACTGTTCCTCGGCAGATCTTGCAATCGGATGGATTCTGGCGCAAAACGAGAATGTGTGTGTGCTCAGTGGGTGCACGACGCCAGAAGAGCTGTCATCAAACGTCAAGGCAATGACCATCAACTTGTCTGATTCAGACGCCGTTTGGATGAGGGACTACGCGGAAAAACTTGGCTAGCCAAGAAA
>DAIOFF010000318.1:0-2159 GCA_036745855.1 Scrofimicrobium sp.
AATCATGTACTCGATTGGCAACGAGATTGCCGAAGTGGGGTGGGGAGAGTGTGTTGAGTTGGCCGAAGAGATCCAGGCGTTCCTGAAGCAACAGGATCCGACCAGGCCAACCACGATTGCATCGAATCCCCTATTGGTAATGATGGCTGGCAAAGAACCAAAAGATGGATCAGCAGATAAACCTGTGCCAGAACGCCAAGCTGCAACAAGTACTGCCGCCAACATGATGACCGCGAAACTTGGACGAATGATGGTCTTGGCATCCCTTCTCCCAGGCGCCGACAAAGCAACGAGAAAGATCTTTGAGGTTGTCGATATTGCCGGATACAACTACGCATACGCTAGCTATCCTGGTGCACGAAAACGGTATCCGAATCGCGTGATCGTGGGGACTGAGTCGATGCCGGGAGACCTACCTGCAATATGGCGACGTGTAACATCAGTGCCTGGCGTGATTGGCGACTTCAATTGGACGGGATGGGACTATCTTGGCGAGGTCGGACTGGGGTACTGGAGCTACGGCACCGAAATCGGCGGCATCAGTAAACCATACCCTGGAATTCTTGCGGGAAGCGGAGTCTTTGACATTACGGGAAAGCCCGGGGCGCTATTGCTGCTCGCGCAAGCAGTTTGGGGAATTACCAAGCGGCCAGGGATTGCGGTTCGGCCCCTCGACAAAGGAGGAATGAGAGCGAATAGGACTCCGTGGCTCGCAACGGACGCAGTCCAAAGCTGGTCGTGGGGTTCGCTTCGGGGCATGGCAGAGATTGAAGTCTACTCTGCCGATGATCAGGTGGAGTTGTTCCTCAATGGGCGCTCTTTGGGGCGTAAAGCTGCTGGGAAGAAGAAGGACTTCGTGGCGCGCTTCAAAACGCCTTATGAGCCAGGAGAACTTGTTGCGATCGGTTACACCGGTAGCAAGCAGACAGAGCGAAGCCTCCTTCGAACGGCTAAGAATCCGACTCTTAGACTTCACGCAGAATCCAACGAGTTGAACGGACCAGACGCCCTCGCCTACGTGTGGGTCGAGATCAGCGATGAAACAGGTACCGTCGATTTCTCGGCCTCAGACGAAATTGCCATCGATGTAAACGGATCGGCTGTGCTTGCAGGATATGGAAGCGCAAATCCTGTGAACGAACTCGGATTTTCAGGCAACCTTCAAGAACTCTTCCGCGGCCAAGCGTTAGCAGTTATTCGTGGAAGCAACGAAACCGGAACCGTGATAGTGACTGCAAGATCTTCGAAATACGGTGACAAGTCGATAGAACTCACTTCTAGCCAACTAGAAACGGCAAACAAATGAACAACAAAATTTTCCCTGGCAAAACGTGGCTAGACACGGACGGCAACCGGATTCATGCCCACGGGGGATCGATCTTTCATGAAGATGGAATCTACACGTGGTACGGAGAGAACAAAGAGCGCACTATCCCAGGAAGTGGCAACTGGCACTGGGGGGTCCGCGCTTACCAATCGACAGACCTTGTGAACTGGGAAGACAAAGGGCTCATCATCCAACCTGTGACAGATGACCCGGACCATCCATTACACCCCGCTAAAGGGATGGACCGCCCCCACATCATCTATAACGAAAAGACTGGTAAATACGTTTGCTGGATCAAGGTTATGCACGAGGATGCAGGCGAACAAACTTCGGTCGTCCTGACGGCCAACTCTTTATTGGGGCCGTACGAAGTCGTTCATAAGGCATTACGTCCGCTAGGCGTAGACGCCGGAGACTTTGATCTAGTCGTAGACCCAGAGACAAAGAAAGCCTATTACTACTTTGAGAAGGTCCATACTGAACTTTGGGTGGCAGAACTCACGGAGGATTACACTGATGTATCTGGTGTTTATTCCACTCATTTCCCGCATCCAGGACCGCCCTTCACTCGGGAAGCGCCAGCACATTTCCAGCGAGGCGATAAACACTACCTCTTCACTTCTGGAACTACCGGATACTTTCCGAGTTTTTCCGAGGTCGCAGTCGCGGCTGATTACCACGGACCATTTGAGGTCCTTGGGGACGCCCACCCAGAAGACGAAACCCAAACCTCATACCGATCCCAAATCAGCTCCGTATTCAAACATCCAGAAAAGGAAGATTTATATATAGCATTAGCCGACCGGTGGTTACCGCAGGTACCCTACAGCAT
>DAIOFF010000319.1:0-2157 GCA_036745855.1 Scrofimicrobium sp.
AATGGTGACTGGCGATGTCTCCATTAATGGGGATGCGCCGGTCGTTTGTTGTACGGCTGAGATTCTGGCAAACCAAGCTCTTCGTGAGGGCGCAGATTTGGACGCTGATGTCATTGTGATGGATGAGTTCCACTTTTATGGGGATCCTCAGCGGGGCTGGGCTTGGCAGATTCCGCTGCTTACACTGACCCGGCCGCAGTTTTTGGCTCTATCGGCAACGCTTGGCGACACTGTGGCATTGCGCGCAGACTTAGAGAAACGCACGGGGCGTGAGGTTGCCGAGGTCAGTGACGCAATCCGGCCTGTTCCACTTGAGTTCGAATACTGCAAAGCTGACCTGGCAACTACTGTAGAGCGATTATTGAAAGAAGATAAAGCTCCAATTTATATAGTTCATTTTGCTCAGCGCGAGGCCGTAGAGACCGCAAAAAATCTTGAAAAGATCTCTTTGATTCCTAAGGAACAAAAGGAACAAATCTCTGCCATATTAAAGGGTGAAGTTTTTGGTCGAGGTTTCGGTCAAGTTCTGCGGGGTCTTTTATCTAAAGGAATCGGCGTTCACCACGCGGGAATGCTGCCAAAGTACAGGCGATTAGTAGAACGTCTAGCACAACGCGGACTACTTGCTGTTATCTGTGGGACTGACACCCTTGGTGTAGGAATAAACGTTCCAATTAGAACTGTCTTGTTTACTTCTCTAATCAAATTTGATGGTCGCAAAATGCGTCATTTGTCTGCTAGAGAATTCCACCAAATTGCTGGACGTGCTGGCCGAGCCGGGTTCGACACAATCGGCTACGTGCGAGCCTTAGCGTCTGAAGAGGAAATAGAAAAGGCAAAAAGACGCGCCCGAATGAATGCGGCCCAAGAAGCAAAAGATAAAAAGAAACTTAAGAAACTTGCAAAATCTGCCCCGAAAGAGAAAGGCAAACTTACATGGACGGAAGCGACTTTTGACCGACTTGTCGCAGCAGCGCCTGAGCGATTGAACTCTCAGTTCCAAGTTGGTCACGCATTGGTACTCAATGTATTGCGCGGGAAAGATGCCGAGCGACGCCTTTTGAAGTTGGCAACAGATAACCACGAACCCCCGACCCCATCTAATCCTCATTTACGTAGACTTGGCGACATCTATCGTTCGCTTCGACAAGCCGGGGTTGTACTTCGCAATCCCGAACTCCAGGTAATCGGCGATTTACCGGATGACTTCGCTTTGAATCAGCCTTTAGCTCCTTTTGCTTTGGCTGCATTTGATTTACTTGATGCAAAAAGCGATGACTTTGCGCTAGATGTGCTCTCTGTTGTTGAGGCCGTGGTTGAAGATCCGCTGCCAGTTTTGTA
The DNA here is from genome assembly GCA_036745855.1 of Scrofimicrobium sp. Taxonomy (GTDB): domain Bacteria; phylum Actinomycetota; class Actinomycetes; order Actinomycetales; family Actinomycetaceae; genus Scrofimicrobium. The sequence goes on from DAIOFF010000319.1 coordinate 1,342, forward strand.
TGCGCAACAACGCGTCGCGCGGGATGCTGCGTTCCAGGCGGCCCGCGCTCAAGGGGCAGATTATTCTGAACGCCAAGAAATAGTTGAGGCAGCAACTTGGCCGAAACCGCTAGATGAGCTCCTCAGCGCCGCGTTTGCGACTTTTGCCCGGTCAAATCCTTGGGTGGGTTCATTGGAACCATCCCCTAAGTCTGTTGTGCGTGAAATCATTGAGACTGCTAGTACTTTTACGGCTTTCGTGTCCAGGTATGACGTGTCAGGATCAGAAGGTGTGATTCTGCGTTATCTAACAGACGTTTATCGCTCAATAACCCAAATATTGCCCCTGCAATATCAAACGCCAGAGGTTGAAGCAATCATTGATTGGCTTGGAAACCTTGTGCGGTCAATCGATTCCTCACTGCTGGATGAGTGGGAGCGCCTCAGCGGCAACGATGTGGCCTCAGTCGAAGTCGAAGAAACCGCATTTGGTGGAGACTCTGACGGCGTGAACCCTTACGCTCAGCGGCGGGAACTTCGAAATCGCGCATTTCGGATTGTCGAAATGATAGCTAACGACAATATTGAGGGGCTTGGCCGCATTGACCCTGCTTGGCCCGAAGAACGCTGGGATCAGGCGCTTGAGCGCTATTACGCTGAACACGATTGGGTTGGGATTGACCAGGAAGCCCGTAGCCCAAGCCTTTTCTCACTTGAGAACTCTGCAGATTCAGGCGTCCCCTCAAACTTGGACTTGGCCTCAACCTCAGAGCTGAGCTCACCTTCAACCCCGGCTTCAGTTCTGGACCCAACCTCAGATCCGAACTCTACTTCACC
>DAIOFF010000320.1:0-2112 GCA_036745855.1 Scrofimicrobium sp.
TTCTATTTGGCCTTCGTTTAGTTTGCGTCCTGATTCTTTAGTGACTTTCGTGAGCGCTTTTTCAAAATCTTCGTTGGAGACTTTGAGTCCACCATGGGTTTTAGCTGCTTGAACTAGGTTGTCTTCAGCAGTCAAGATCTCATCACTGGTGTACCGCTCTCCCCCATGGACGCGGTAGATTGATCCACCATCACGCCGTCTCATCACGAAGGGGACTGGGTTTAGTTCGGGGGCACTAATGCGGATTGCTGACTTGCCTTCTGCACTGTCAGTGATCGCTGCCGCGAGTTTGAATGGATCGTCTTTGGTTCCACTAGTTGCCAGGCGCGCTAGTCTTTGTGCTTGCGCTTCAATGTTCCATTTAGTCCAGGTTGAACGGTCCTCACCAACAATCTGGATAGCGAGTTCACCTAACTGCTGGGGGCTCATCCCAGTGATATCAATTTCTTCATCACCAACAGTGACAAGGCGCTGATTATCTGGCTGTTGAGCGTGAAGGGCTTGACCGATCATGTTCTTGACTTGTTGGTTACTGCCAAGGACTTTTTGGGCTTCTTCTTGCCACTGACTGCGTTGCTGTGAGAGGCGTTTTGGGGGCGCTTTGGCGTCTCGCGTATCCAAGGTCGCTTGCTGCATGAGCTTCCATTGTTCGGCCTTGGATGGCTCGTGGCCATGACTGGCACGATACCCACCAAGGAGGCCAGCATAGGCGGTTTCAATATCTGTTCTGCGCGTGGAAAAGGCCTTGATCACTTCAGGATCGATACCATCAATCTCGCGTACTGGTCGCTTTGCCCGCCCATGGGTCACATCATGAAACTGGACGCCTAGCCGCTCATTTAGTTCCGTTTCAATGAGCGTGTTGTATCGCTCTGAGGCTGCAACGGCAAGAGAGTGTAGAACGCGGGCGTCCAAGGTCCGCCATCTTCCATCAGCACTTTTAACTCGGTTAGCGATGGCAACATGGGTGTGCAGATTCGGGTCTCCAGCGCGTGAATCGTGATGCTCAAAGGTCGCGGCCACGAGACCGTTAGCGTCGAGTTGGGCGATACCATCAACGCCTACCCGGGTTAATGATGCTTCTTCTTGCACCCATAGCATTGACTTTTGCCAGGCAGCTTCATGAGCCTGGCGTACTTGCTCATGCACACTGTCATCCCCTACTGCCCAAAGCACTGAAACTGACTTCGCGGGAGTGAAAACGCAATCAAAACCAGCAACATTTTGCTTGGGGCCGCGCCCTCGTTCTGCCAAAAATCGCGCGACTTCTTGGTCTGATGCGCTTTCACTTAGCAGCGTTCTAGCTGCCAAGCGCCGCAGATCATTGCGTTCCTTTCCAGCGCGAGGATCACGATCATACTTGTCACGGAAAGCAGCATACTGAGATTCAACAGCGGCAGTAAATCCATCATCTTCTGGAGCGGAATACTTGTAGGGTGCCCGCCCCAATTGTGTGGCCGCTACAGCTTCTTCGGGAGTGAAACCATTGGCAATCATTTCACGCTCAATCCGATCAGCGTCGGGATGCCTACCCTCCCCAAACAACGCCCGCATTTGGCTTTCAGTAACTTCCCCGGAAACTTTCAGGTCTGTTGCTCCCTGCCCGAACCATTGACCTGGAGGTTGACCATCGACCACATAGTATGACGCTAGCTCATCGCCTTGTTTCAGCGTTTGATCCCCCGCTGCTACCTGACGAGTCAGGTAGGTATAACCTGACCCGCCACTGAGCTTATGGATCGTCATCACAACACAACAATAGACGCTTTAAGGCACCCGTGATTACTAATGCAAGAGGTGTGTACAAATTATTGCGAAGTTAGCTGAGTTTGTTGGTGAAGAGTTTTTGGTCGAAGGATAGTTTTGGTGTTAGGTGCATGTAGGCTGTCTAGGTCAATAGGGTTTGAGGTGGATGAAAGGAATTTTGGAATGGCAAGGAAAGCAACGTCGAGTAGTAAGCAGGCAAGGGCTCTAGAGGTTGCTCGAAAGAGACGGCTGGAGTTGGATGCGGAGCGGCGTGCAGGGCTATTTCCTGTCCAGCTACTCGGCGCGAAAGCTGGGCATGCAGACCACGGGCAATGCCGGCGGCTCGCACAACCTGAGCATTGCCCG
>DAIOFF010000321.1:0-2104 GCA_036745855.1 Scrofimicrobium sp.
CCGGACGTGAGGCCGCTGAAGCCGAAGCAAATGCGGTGATGGCAGTTGCAGGACAATTGGATCAATCATTCGTTGATTGTGTGTCGCTTATAGAAAATACGACGGGCAAAATAATTGCTTTTGGCTCAGGCACTTCGGGGTCTGTTGCCCGCAGATTTGCGCACCTCATGTCAGTTTCAGGAACGCCGGCAGTGTTTATTCATCCAATGGATGCTTTGCATGGAACTATGGGTGCCATAGAAACTGATGATTTAGTTTTTACTTTTTCTAAAGGAGGGGAATCAACAGAGATCAATAACTTGTGTAGAAAACTCAAGGAAAAAGATATAACTATTGTGGCTGTAACTGAGTCCCCGGAATCCACGATGGCAAGACTTGCTAACGTGGTTGTGAAGCTTCATACGGCTGAGGGTGGGGATCCAGGTGAGGTCCTTGCAATGGCTTCAACCTTGGTTGCTGGTGTGTGGGGCGATGCTTTGGCTAGGGTGCTTATGCGCAAGGAACACCGTACATGGGCAGAGACTCTTTGGCTGCATCCGGCGGGTGCTGTTGGAATGATGGAGTCTGTACCTGAAAATCCTGAGCCACTTCAAGAGACAGAAGCGTAGTAATGAGTGTTCTTGGGGTGGATCTTTCGACCCAATCATGTACGGTCGAACTTCGTGATGAGCATACGTTTGCCCTTCTTGGTACGTCTAGTTCACCGTTGCCCGAAACGTTCCCGCCTGTATCTGAGCATGACCCAAATGTGTGGTGGTCTGCGTTGAAGCTATGTTTGGAGGACTTACGCAAGGCTGGCGTGTCTACTAGTGATGTTGCTGCAATATCGGTTGGAGCGCAGTGCCATGGTCTGGTTCCCCTTGATAAGGATGGAACCGTTATTCGTAGAGCTAAGCTTTGGAATGACACCGAAAGTAGTGGTGTTGCCGAGGCCTTGGTGGCGAAATATGGCAAGGAATACTGGGTGGAGAATGTAGGTACAGTTCCTACTGCGGCCTTTACGATTTCGAAACTAGGCTGGTTGATTGAAAACGAGCCCCAGAATGCGGCAAGAATCGCGAAAATAGTGCAACCGCATGATTATTTGACGTGGAGGTTTACAGGACGGTTTACGACGGATAGATCTGAGGCTTCTGGGACGGGATATTTTTCTTCGTTTGACAATAAGTATTTGCCTGAGATGCTTTTAGACTGTTGGGGCGATTTCTTGCCTTGGGATGAGATATTCCCTGAAGTCTTAGGGCCGACAGAACATGCGGGTGTTCTTCAAGAAGAGGTAGCGGCAGAGCTGAATCTTCCTGCTGGGATTGTCGTAGGTCCTGGGGGCGGCGATCAGCACTTGGCGGCCCTTGGTCTTGGTGTGCAAGAAGGCGATTTTGTGGTGAGTCTTGGCACGTCTGGCGTTGTGTTTGCGCCAGTGGGGCACCCCGTGAAAGACCTCACTGGTGGTATTGATGGGGTCGCTTCTGTGACGGGTGGGTGGTTGCCGCTGATTTGCACGCTCAACTGCACAAAAGTAACGGATCGGATGGCGCTGTGGCTGGGCACTGATTTGAAGACGATGGAAGAGATGGCACTGTCGGTGGCCCCCGCGGCACCCCGTCCTATATATGTTCCTTATCTTGATGGGGAACGAACACCAGCATTGCCGCACTCTGAGGGTGTTTTTGGAGGACTAACTGGTAGTACCTCAAGGGAACAATTAGCGCTTTGTGCGTATGAGGGCGTTGTATTGGGGCTTTGGAGAGGATTTCAATCAATAGTTAATGCTGGAGTTCAAGTAAATGGACGTTTGATCGTTGTTGGTGGCGGGGCAAACTCTGCTGCATACAGGCAAGTTGTCGCTGACATGTTTGGCAGGGTTGCTATGCGGGTGGATGCTCCAGAGGCCACTGCGAGGGGAGCGTGTTTGCAGGCCTTGGCAGTCTTAAATGGGTGCTCGCTCCAAGACGTTCAAAAGCAGTGTCAACCACAAGTCATTGATACCACGCAACCACGCGACACTAAAGTTTGGTCGGGGCTTCTTCCTGCCTACGAAAAAGTGGCAGATTTTGCCGCTTCGACGCCAGCTTTGTGAGTGTCTGACCATTGCATCGGGAGACTG
>DAIOFF010000322.1:0-2097 GCA_036745855.1 Scrofimicrobium sp.
CGGCTTCGGTGAGAAAACTGATAACGCGAAATGGCCTTGACACTCCTGTTGCGACAAGAAGAAACTGGTATTTTCGATGAGTAGTGGAGGTTTGCCATTATTAAGATTGTTACGGGTGATTTGCTGCGGGCAGACGCTGAGGTACTTGTTAATACCGTCAACACTGTTGGAGTCATGGGAAGCAGCGGTCAAACTGGTTTCGTTATACCCCGGTAAGTTGGGGTCAGTGTTTGCTGCCTGGCACGTCCCGAATATACTGTCGGAAACGAGGGGCTGCCGGTCGGATAATCCAAAAGCGGTGACAGGATCTATTAGTTCGCTATTTTGAGTGTCTCACGGGTCGTGACGATGTGCGGACCCTTAACTCGGGACGAAGTTCACGGTGCCTGGCTTCGGAGCGACTCCCGTTTATCCGGTCCAGTAATAAGTTGATCGCTGTTGTGCCAACTGCTTCCCCGAACTGAGTTATCGTTGAAAGTGAAACAAGTGGGTGTCCCGCCATTGGAATGTCATCATAGCCAACTACCGACACGTCGTCTGCGGTTAAGCCCGTATCTGCAATTGCTCGAAGTGCATCGACTGCAAGTGTGTCATTTCCTGCAAATACTGCTGTAATGTCTGGGCGTGATTTAAGAAGATCTTGCGTTACTTCGTATGCGTCTTCACCACGGGGGCTGCAAAGGCCAATTACTGGTTCAAGTCCATTTTGATGCATCAAACGGTCGTATTCTCTTTGTCGGACCGTATGAGGAAGAAGTGCGTCACTGTACTTGGTTTGAGATGGGATTGTTAGGTGTGCGATTTTCTTGTGGCCAAGTGTTAGTAGATGATCGACTGCAAGATTTGTGCCGTGTAAGTCGTCGCTTGTCACCGTGTCGTATTCGCTGGATTGGTCGTGTCGGCCTATCAGTACAAGTGGAATTTCAGATGCTAGATTTTCGAGCCATTCTGGGGATACATCAGGGGAGATAGCAATCATGCCATCGACTTGTCTGTCAGCAAGATTTTCCAGAACCCGCGTTCCGCTAAGTTCTCCAACGCCGGGGGTAATCATTAATTGGTAGCCGGTGCCATCGAGCCTTTCGGCGGCACCTTGCATGATTTGGGTGAAGAAATCATTTCCGAGGTTTGGAATTTCAAGCCCAATGCTGAAGCTTGAACCGCGCATGACTCTTGCGGCAATGCGTGGACGATATCCAAGCTCATTGATCGTTTCCTCAACCTTTTTTCGCATTGCGGGGCTGACGCCGTAAGCGTGTCTGATTACCTTTGATACAGCCGCTTTTGACACGCCGGCCGCTCTAGCGACATCGTCCATAGACGGGCGGCGGTTCGGTTGTGCCACGTGATCCTCATTCTTTTTACTTGAAGTTGATCTTGCCTCGTACGAGGGCAAAAAAACTTTACCACGCGACTTCACTGGGCGAGCAGAATAACGTAGACCGGTTGACGAAAATGCGCTTACAGGACTATTGTAGTCAGTGCGGAAAGCGATTTGGTTTGTAAACCGGTCAACATAATTCGTAATAGGCTCAGTGTGGATGCTCACATCCGTTACAAGGAGGTAAATGCAAATGTCTAATATATCCAGGAAAGTCACTGGCGTTGCCGCGGTGGCTTTAGTTTCATGCGCAAGCCTAGTAGGTTGCTCTAGCGAAACCGACAATCCCAGCAGCAATGATGCAACTAGCGCTGAAGAGGTCGAGATTTCCTACTTCACGTGGAGTGACGCAACCGCTACTGCTCAAGCGACTGCCCTAAAAGAAGCCTTCGAAGCAGAAAACCCGAATATTACGGTCAATATTGACGCGAGTCCTGGGGGTGCGGATGGGGACAACCTTGTTCGTACACGTCTTTCAACTGGGGAGATGTCAGACGTATTTCAGTACAACGCGGGGTCGCAACTGCAAGCGTTGAATCCAGACGAAACCCTATTAGATCTTTCGGACCAGCCATGGATGGCAAATGTTGATGAAGACTTCAAGAAAGCTGTAAGTGGTGAAAACGGCGTCTACGGTGCTCCTACGGGAACCTCGCAGGCTGGAGGCATTGTCTACAGTAAGAAGGTCTATGAAGACCTTGGCCTGGATATCCCCG
>DAIOFF010000323.1:0-2086 GCA_036745855.1 Scrofimicrobium sp.
GAGTGGTGTGCCTAAACGGGCGAATCAGGATTCGAAGAAGATCGGACCTGTTTTTCCAGATTCGGTGTTCAGGCACACTGCCGCGTTCGCTGGACGCTATGATCCAAGCCGGTTGTCTTTGCGTGAACGTTCGGTGGCCCGCATTGCAGGAGCGCTTGAGGGGGATTATAGAGAATGGTCGGAAGTTGAATCTTGGGCTGACATGATTGCGAAGGACTTGCCAAAAGGGTAGCGGTCGGATACTGGACACACCTGAAGAATTATGCAGTGCATTGTATAGTTATGCACGCATCAACTTAGGAGTGTCAACCGATGAACCACGTCCCTACGCCGCCAACAAAAGCCGCGCGTCATGCGGCTATTGTTGACATCTTGGCTACCAACAGTATTGGTTCCCAAGAGCAACTAAGGGAATATTTAGCACAACAAGGCATAGAAACAGCTCAGGCTACGTTGTCTAGAGATTTGCTGGAACTTCGCGCAACCAAGGTTCGCTCTTCCGATCATGGCTTGGTGTATTCGGTGTCAGGAGCTGACGGCATTCCCACACATTTGCCAGATGGTGCTGCATCAAAGTTAGCCCGTTGGTGCCAGGAACTGTTGGTCGGCGGCAACGTCGCCCAGAACTTGGTGGTTTTGAGAACGCGGGTTGGCGGCGCGAACCTTTTGGGTTCAGCAATTGATGTATCACATATTCCAGGTGTGGTTGGCACTATCGCAGGCGATGACACAATTTTTCTTGCCTGTGATGAAGCAATGAGCGCAAAAGATGTACTCGAAGAACTACTTGAGTTTGCGGGAAAAACGCGAACTGAAACTGAAAGGGAACCAGAGTGAGCAAAGACCGCGTTGTACTGGCGTATTCAGGCGGGTTAGATACGTCAGTTGCGATTGGCTGGATTGGAGAGCAAACGGGCTCGGAAGTCATCGCTGTTGCTGTTGATGTGGGCCAGGGGGGCGAAGATCTTCAAGTTATTCGCCAGCGAGCCCTTGATTGCGGCGCGGTTGAAGCATATGTTGCTGACGCACGTGAAGAGTTTGCAACTGTTTATTGCATGCCAGCTTTGATGGCGAATGGAATGTATCAAAAGCGTTACCCGCTTGTTTCTGCGCTTTCAAGACCGCTCATTTCTAAGCATCTAGTTCAAGCCGCGCGCCAGTTTGGGGCGACCACGGTTGCGCATGGATGCACGGGAAAGGGAAACGATCAGGTTCGCTTTGAGGTGTCTATCACGTCTATTGCTCCAGATCTTGCGTGTATAGCTCCAGTGCGGGATTTGGCGCTGACACGGGATGTGGCAATCGACTACGCCAATAAGCATGATTTGCCTATTGAGACAACGAAGCACAATCCATTTTCTATTGACCAAAACGTGTGGGGCCGTGCCATTGAGACCGGATTCCTTGAGGACATTTGGAACGCTCCAACAAAAGATGTCTATAACTACACTGATGACCCAACTTATCCTCCTTTGCCTGATGAAGTTGAAATAGATTTTGTTCGAGGCATCCCAACTGCGATTGATGGCCGATCAGTCACTCCGCTGGAAGCGATTCAAGAGATGAATCGGCGGGCAGGCGCTCAAGGAATTGGTCGAATCGATATTGTTGAAGATCGTTTGGTGGGCATCAAATCTCGGGAGATTTACGAGGCCCCGGGGGCGATCGCTTTGCTTGCCGCCCATGAGGAACTTGAGAATGTGACATTGGAGCGCGAACAAGCCCGCTTTAAGAAGGGCGTGGATTCGCGGTGGGCTGAGCTTGTCTATGACGGCCAGTGGTTTTCGCCACTTAAAAAGAGCTTGGATGCATTTGTGTCGCAGACCCAGGAGTACGTAACTGGGAAGATTCGGATGACTTTGCATGGTGGGCGCGCAGTAGTCACTGGGCGTCAGTCAGATTCCTCCCTTTATGACTTTAACCTTGCAACTTATGAGACAGGTGACACATTCGATCAATCTCATTCGCGCGGGTTCATTGAGATTTACGGTTTGCCAGCAAAAATGTCTGCTGCGCGTGATGACAAGTTTGGACGGGGAATCGTCCAAAACTAAATGCGAATAAAAAGGCGGGTGATCAAGCGTGA
>DAIOFF010000324.1:0-2084 GCA_036745855.1 Scrofimicrobium sp.
AAACAACTGACCGGAGCATTCCGCCCTGGTAACCTTCATCTTTCCAGTTTCCAAGAATGTTTTCCGTGAAAGTTTGGGTTTTCACGTCACCGCCAATTACTCCGTCAAGATTGTCGTCCGACACCGTCAGCGACGAAGGCTCAATTGCAGTGACCGTATCGGGATTGACCCGGTTGACCGCAGGAGGCAGTCCATCACTCAACTGACCGCTCGGAATCTCAAAACCGGTTGGTTCAGCCAAGAGGACAATTCCCTTGCTGGGACGTGCTTCCGTCGCACCGCGCCCTAAAACGTCTTCGCCCGCGTCTAAAGTGAAGCTCGCTTTGCCGTCTTTGACGTCTGCTTTGTAAATGCTGCCGTCTTCTTGGTCAAGCCAGTAGAAATTCCCAAACTTCGCGTCAGCCTTCACCGTTATCTCATTAGGTGTGGCTGCAATATTGCGGATATACGTCAGTTCCCCACCGTTGTCTAGGGTCCGCCTGATTGTTCGCACATCACTGTTGAACTCGTGAGATATTTCTGGATTGACGACGTTTGCCAATACTTCTGTCAAGGCAGCCTCGTCAACAGGGTTTTCGCCGGCATCGGTAGAGACAATTTGTGAAGCCAATGCGGCTACCTTTCCGTCTTCCTCAGCGTATTTTCCGTCCGCATACCCTGCTTGTTTGTCCGGCAAGGCTCCAAAGAAGATGATCGGGGCTCCGGCATCGGCCAACGCTAGTAAACGCTGCATCGTTGCCACGGGAACGGTAGTCGTATGTACAACCAACGCGTCATACTCTGCATTTCCACCGTTCACACTCAGCTTTCCACCCACCCACTTGGTCTCAAGATTAGTGATCGAATCGTCGTTGATCACGTCCCACGTGTATCCATTCGCCAACAACGTCGGCGTTGCCCCAGTAGCAACGGGTCGCGTGTTATATGGCGTGTAGACGGCAACGTCTGTACTTGGTTTGCCTTGCTGCCCAATAAAGTTCAACCTTGAAGCGTAAGCGTTCAGTTTCGGGAAGTACTTAGACAAAGTGTTGTCCTCTTCCATATGCACACCAATGGTTGGAAATCCGGCCCAGCCGTTTTCACCATATTGGTCATTGCCCGCACCATAGTCATAGTTGAACCCGTGATAAAAGAAGTTGTTTACACCTGCAGTGGCCATCATGTCGATGCCGACTTTCAAGGAATCCAGTGTATTTTGGAAAGGCACTAGTCCCAGCGTGAACTGTTCCGCTGTTGTAACGGGTCGCCCATAAAGATGGGATCCTGACGAGGCGTTGCGAAGCCGGAATTCATCATGCTGTTCGTCCTCAGGAATGTCCACGTACTTCGCTGCACCAATCGTGTCGAGTGGAGGATTGTATGCCTGCTGGCGGAACTGATAGCCGTGCCTATTGGAGGCTTCTTGGAATCCAGCTAGTCCCTCGGCAAACTTTTGGCCAGCAAGTTGGCGATAATCCCACAGAATACGGTTGGTCTCATCTTCACTGCTTGCAAGAGAGACGTAGGGTTGAGCTGAACCGCTCATGGTACCGCCGCGATACGCGGGGGCATTCAGATTCTGGCGATAAACGGTTGGCAGGTACTTCCGGAAGTCATACCCAATATCATTGTTTGCAGCATCACCAGCCAGGTCATACAGGTCTTCTGTGTAGTAGAGGTCTGTGCCCAACTCATAGCTGTCGTTGAACAGTGCCCGAACATTTTCGTGCTCGTCAAGGATTGCCTTGAAGTCAGGGTCTGCCATCCATTCGTCAATGTAGTTGGCGGTACGAGCCTTGCTCATATGGTCAACAACAAACCAATCGTTGCGAGCGGTAGATACTGGACCTGTCCCCGCAGGGAGTGTGTAAAGTGCAACGACCTCATATTCCGCGTCGTCTTCTATTGCCGAGGTATCAGATAAGGAGAACTCTCCGTTCGCCGTATCTGCCGCATCAATGAAGAAACTTATGTCGTTATCAAGTTGGATTCGTTCATCCCAGATCGTGGCTCCGTCATCAAAAATTGCGGCATCGCCTTCAACGGGACCAATAACTCCAGTTCTTTTTGCCACCAAAATACCTTGAAGCGCCGCTTTACTTGAA
>DAIOFF010000325.1:0-2080 GCA_036745855.1 Scrofimicrobium sp.
TTGACGCACTGTCGACATGTTGACATACTGCTCTTATAGATCACGACGACGTGAGCAGACGGAATTAAATATCACTTGAAAGACGAGCAGTGACTGGCCTCTTGGACGATGAACAAATCAATAGCTCACCCTCAAACTCTGGGAAGGAAATTTTGGAAGTGTTGGTGTTTCCGCTAATGGCACAACCAAGCACCTTGCAGGAAAACGCGCCGACCGTGGTTATGATTTGAACTTGAGTGTCAACCAATGTTAGAAGAGGAGAACCAGTGTCCGACAAGAATCTGGGTCCAAAACCACGGTCGACGTCAAGGAAAACAGACCTCTATCCAGCAGTAATCCAAAGTGTTGCTGAACATGGATTTGACCGGGCTTCTTTGCGAGACATCGCTTCCCGCGCAGGAATGTCCCACGTCGGGCTAATCCGTCATTTTTCCTCAAAGGAAGCACTCCTTTTGGCAGCACTGGATTTTGAGGAGGCGCAAGAGCAAGAGCAGATGAAAGCCTTTATCACTGGCGAAAAGGACGAAAGTGAGGCTCTCAAGACACTTGTTGAGTTCACGACAAGAGACAGAGAATACGCGAGAAGCCAGATGGCACTCAAGATCGCAGCTACTGACTCAGCTCACCCCGCCCACGAGTGGTTTGTTGGCCGCAACGTTCGATGGCGGAACACGATCGATTCATTTGCTTCCAAATCGGATTCCAGATCAGTTGGCAAGTTCGACCCCGCGACTAGAGCAAATCTCCTCATTGCGATAATCGATGGGTTACGACTGCTTTGGCTCACTGACCCAAAGGCCGACGTCGCGAGTGCTGCAGGGCGCTTCGCAGAAGCACTGTTTGTGCAGCGGTAAATCGCAGTTCAACTCCTTCAAAGTTTAAGTTACCATTATGGTACATTTAGTCCTCACGGAAACGAAGGAACCCAAATGCCGCCAAATACTCGCCGTTTCTCAGACCCCTCAATAGAGTCAGTCATCCATGGCTGGAAGACCAGCCCATCTACACATCCCCTGATTGGAGATTGGCGCCGCGTTGGATACCGCCGCGGAAAGAAGCCCTCCCAAAAAGTCGGGACCATAACGCGCGGTTCCAATATCGGTATCGTTCCAGGCCCAAATGACTCATCGACAGCCATTCAGCAAGCTCTGGACGACCTCGGAAAACGCGGTGGAGGCATATTAGAACTTGAGTCCGGTACATATCGACTAGAAAGACCACTCTTATTTACTAAGTCAAACGTAGTTCTACGCGGTGCAGGAAAGAATGAGACTATTCTTCATTTTCCAAATCCCCTTGCAAAAGTATTCGGGAAAGCACCCCTAAATGACAGCACATGCTGGTCCTGGACAGGCGGGCAAGTTTTCTTCATTTCCCCAGAACGCCTAGGAATGCTTGCGGCAAACGGCTGGTCAAGCACCCCACCCGCCTCAGAAGGATGGCTCGGCGGAAAAACCCTCGCAAACCTAAGCCCAGCCCCCCGCGGTGCCCGAGTCCTCGAAATGCCGTCAACCCGATTCCTCTCCGAAGGCGAAATGGTGCTGCTAGAAATTCCCGACGACGCCTCTCACACCATCTTCAAAGAGGCCGCAGGAAACGTTGAAGGCGCGGACGAATACGACTGGGATCGTCGCGCCTCAACCATCGCCGGTCCAAACCGATATTCAGATTTCGAAGCGTTCCGGTGGCCCGTAGTCATCTCCAAGATCCTTTCCGATCGAACAGTTCTTATTGAACAACCACTGCGTCTTTCTATTATCGGCAAGGCGCGCCTTCGTAAACTTGGCAACGCAGTTTCGGACAGCGGCGTCGAATCGCTAACAATCGACAACTCTTTACTTCCACAGACCACCCATAACATCAATCCTGGCTCCAACGGTATTTGTTTCCAGGCAGTTCATGACTGTTGGGCACAAGACATTCACGTCACGAACGCAGATGTGGCATTTGCAATGACATCAGCAAAATCGTGTTATCTGGCTGGAATATCCGCAGGGGGTCGGTCACTACATCATTTTGTTGTTTGCAGAGTGCAATCACATGACAACTTGATTGAAGACTTTGAACTTGAAGAGTTTAG
>DAIOFF010000326.1:0-2070 GCA_036745855.1 Scrofimicrobium sp.
AAGAAACAATAGGTTCACTAATTCGTGATTTAGATGTCCGGGAGATTCGATGTTAAACGGCGATGATTTTTGGCCAGGAATAAGTACAGAGGAGCTGGTTGGCTGTCAGACAAGAGGAGCTCAGGTGAGAGTATTTGGGAGTGCTCCGCAATCAGTCTTTGGAATATTGAGTGGTGCAACTGAGCTCTTCGCCGAACGATTGGCACTTGAGGAAAGCCGTGGGCGAAGTGTTACATACCGGGAGTTACTATCTGAAACCGAGAAGTGCGGACAAATACTGAGTGACGCGGGCGTTAAGCCAGGAATGCGGGTTGGTTTACTTCTCGAAAACTCGATTGAGTTTGTTGTGGCCTTTTTTGCGGTAAATATGCTCGGTGCAACGCTTTGTCCGTTACCTGGTAAATATCGCATAGATGAGATTCGTTCTTTGATAAGTCGAGCCGATATCCGGTTTGTGATTTGTGAAGATGAATTTGTTACTTCCTGCATGAAACTCGATTTAAAGATTTCGCTGCTTTGCAGGTCAGAACTAGAGAAGCCATATTTGGAGATTGACAATATCCAAATGAGAACCATAAAGGAGTCCCCTGATGCAGTAGCTCTCTTAATGTCAACGTCGGGTACTACAGCAAAGGCAAAACAAGTATTACTTACGAATCAAAATATCGTTCATGCGACGATTGCTTACCAAAAAGTGTTGGAACTTAGTGAGAAGGACTCATCTATTATTGCTGTGCCGATGTATCACATTACAGGTATGGTAGCCATAATCTGCACGATGAGTCGTGTGGGCGGCACTTTATATATTCAACGCCGTTTGGTGCCGGACGAGTTCCTCAAAGAGATAGAAGAAAGGAACATATCCTATATTCACGCCTCTCCAACTGTTTTCAAGCTGTTGCTGACGGAGCGTGAACAGTTCCCAAGTCTCCCTTCGGTTCGTATGTTGGCATGCGGTGCGGCTCATATGCCCACTGAAGTCATCAAGGCATTACATGACTGGATGCCGCAAATGGAGTTCAGGACTGTGTATGGATTGACAGAAACTAGCTCACCGGGAACGATTTTTCCGAATGATGCCGCAACCTCTAAATATTTGGGATCATCAGGTATCCCCATCCCGGGAATGAGGGTTGATATTCGTGATGCAACGGGTTCTAGCTTACCCAACAATGAAAAGGGAGAAATATGGGTTACTGGAACAAATGTTTGTGCTCAGTACGGTGATGACGCCGCTAATAGGTCCATTGTTGATGGGTGGCTTCGAACTGGAGATATTGGGTATACAACCAGTTCAGGTTATCTTTACGTAGTTGGCCGGACGAAAGATATGGTGAACCGTGGCGGTGAGAAGGTTTGGTGCGTTGACGTTGAAGAGGCTCTTTGCAGAGTAAATGAAGTGATTGATGCCTGCGTAGTGGCGTTACCTGATCACATGTTTGGTGAGGTTCCGGGTGCCCTGGTCGTATTGTCGCCAGGCAGCGTTCTTCAAGTTGATGATATTAAAGGTGAGCTGCGTTCTCATATTGCCACTTTTGAAGTTCCGGCTGTCATCAAGGTGGACAAGAAAATCCCGCTTACTGCGGGACTCAAAGTAGATAAAAAGGCAGTTCGTGCGATCCTATTGGAAGAAATGGAGTCGCTTCATGATTCCTAAAGTAAGCGCCATGCAAGATATTTGCCTGTGCGGAACTGCCTCGTTAAATGTGTAACTAGCGATTTTCTTTTGGCAGTCTTTTGTGTCAGGTCATCGGTCTAGGTAAGTGGTGGCGAACGCGTTAGTGATTTGGGTGGGGGATGCATTGCCTTCGTTGGCAGAGGCTTTGTTTTCGTGTGACGTGTTTTGGTCACCGAAGTGAGTTCTAGCTCTGATGGCTGCCTTCTTGCTCCGACTGTATGTTTGCCCCAAAGGGTCGGAGCATTTGGTCCAGGGTCGGAGCGGTATACTGCTCCGCCGGTTGGCTTTTTGCTCCGACAGCGTATAAGGCATTAAGACTCGGAGCGAAAATCTAGCTTGGTAAGCATAAGAACCACCCATTAATGTAAGACCTACCCGTTATGTGAGGGGCT
>DAIOFF010000327.1:0-2049 GCA_036745855.1 Scrofimicrobium sp.
TGAGCGCGTTCATATAATCATTGAAGACAAGTTCACGCACAGTTTCATCAGCTGGAGATACATGTGAACGTCTGCGGTGATCTGTCAGCGCAGCAACCGCTCCATCCACTCCTTGTAGCGATAATGCAAACGAAGCTGGGATAGTCTCAAATGAGTCACCTGGTTCAAGCCATATTGACCATGCGTGGTCAATATCGGTTGGGCCGAGTAGCGCAAGAGCTAAAGCATCCCGAGCATCAAAGAGGGTGTCGACCTCCCAGCGCCAAGGACCATTGTTTTCAACCTGCCAAATTAGCGTTTTGCCACTAGATCTGTTTGAAATGGCAGCCACGGGGAGATATTGACCTGTAGGCCAAGTCGATTGGCTCGCACGTGCAATAGTTCCGCGCGCCGAGCGCTGATGAGCAGCCGTATTGATGTCAGCAAGTCCGCTAGGTCCACCAAGAGGCGTTGCAAACCAGCGACTTTCTGCGCACCACTCACTATGGGCGCTCCACAAATCGAGCTCCGCCGTTTCACCAAGAAACCCCGTCAATCCAATAACCGATGCAGAAGCGACTTGCAAAACACAAAGACGTTCGTCACCTGTGTTAGTCAAGCTTGTCGTCATACGGTACGCATCGACTCCGTCGAACTGAATAATATTCGTCGAGACTTCAAGACCAGTTTTATCATCGCGTTGGAAGATTTTCAGACTTGATACACCGTCTGTGACTGTCTGTTCATTTCGGACGTAACGTAACCGGTCACCAAGAGCAGTCCCAATCGCACGCCCATTGTCACTTCTACGGCTTTCACCAAGTAGCAGTATCTCGGCAACCCCCGGGCGCGCACGGCGCCCTGGCACCAAAGGCTCCAAAGCACCGGAGGTTCCTGAGATAGATACCATCACTGGCACTGCTGAATCGGCAGTGATGTGCAATGGAAAGGCACCTTCGCCCCACATAAAGTCAATCGTCATATGAATCTGTCCTCATTGAGTCTGAAAAACGCATTACTAAAATGAACAACGTCCATCATTCAGGATGAACAGTGGAACGTCAAGCATGGCATATGTCGCGGTTTCGGCGCGCCGAGTCGTTTTCGCGCCAATGAACTGCATGGTTTCCGCAGCATATTGCCCTTCATAGTTTATTTCGGGATCGTTCTTGACCTGAATGAATAGATGCATCATAATGATCAAGGTTCGTCATTTGATTTAACTCGCAGCAGAGTTAGGACAATGATCCGCCTTTTACTTCAAGGAAGAACAACCAATGAGAGGAACTTTCATGAAGAAGCCCATCGCATTATTTGCAGGACTAGCTGCCGCAGCCCTAGCCTTAGCTGGCTGCTCGGCCTCCCCTGCTGATAGTGAAGCCGGTAAGACAATCGAACTTTGGACGTCCTGGACTCCCGACACAAAACCATCATCAGAACTGCCCTCCAAGATTGAAGAATGGGCAGAAGCAAACGGTTACACCGTAAACCAATCAAACTTTACATATGATC
The DNA here is from genome assembly GCA_036745855.1 of Scrofimicrobium sp. Taxonomy (GTDB): domain Bacteria; phylum Actinomycetota; class Actinomycetes; order Actinomycetales; family Actinomycetaceae; genus Scrofimicrobium. The sequence goes on from DAIOFF010000327.1 coordinate 1,492, forward strand.
AGATCCACGAAAAAATTATCGCCTCCGCTGCCGGAGGTAACTTGCCTGACGTAATCTGGGGCATCCCCGAGTATGTTGGAGAATTCGGTCACCTAGGACTATTAGCCGACCTCACCTCGGCATGGGAATCCTGGGAAGACGCAGGAAAAGTAAGCGACTCCGTCAAGGAAGCCATGTCATTGGACGGCCAGGTTGTCGGTTTTCCGTATCAAACTGTCACCCGTGCGTATTTGACACATGATGACATGCTTGCAGAAGCAGGTATCGAAGTACCAGAAACCTGGGAAGATGTACTTGCTGTGGGGACAGACGTTGAGGATGCAACTGGAAACACTTTTTATGGCTTGACAGGCACAGGGGCCAGGGCACCACAAGAACTTCTTGTTTACCTTGCGCAATATGACCTGGCTATTGCCGATTTGCAAGACGGAGGAGGATACCGCAACACCTGGCTAGACAACCCCGAAGACTTCGAGAAAGCTACCAAGGTCTTCCAGTTTTACAAAGACTTACTTGATAGCGGCGCAGTCAGTAAGAACTCACCAACCTACGGTTGGG
>DAIOFF010000328.1:0-2046 GCA_036745855.1 Scrofimicrobium sp.
TGGTCGTTGTCGGCCATAATTTAGATCCTGCGGACCTTGGTCTTCCGCCAGACGACAGGATTGTGACGGTGCAGGCCAATGGCCATGCGGGAAAGCCTGGTTTCCCGTTTGATACTGGTATTGCCGCGGCTTCAGCTGATTGGTTGGGCATCATGGGCAGTGATGACTGGTTCCAGCCGGGGGCGCTCAAACGGATGCGGGATCACTTGGCGCGTGACCGGGCTGACGTGGTGATAGCCCCACTTTCCTATCAGGGCGGGGGAAGGTCGGCGGGGCCACTGACGCCTCGGCAAACAAATCTTCGCGCCGCGAAAGACAGGTTGTTCTATAGGACGGCGCCGCTTGGCCTGATACGCTCTGACATTCTTCAAGACCCTTTTTTTGCATTTACTGAACGGTATTTTTCTGGCGAGGACTTACGGGCCAGCGTCCGTTTGTGGACATCGGGGTTGTCGGTTTCTTTTTTCCGAGGCGATCCAGGTTACGTTGTTGGCGCGGATGCCAAACAGCGCACTACTTTGGTTCGCCGTCCACTTGCCGACCAGGGTGCTGCTTGGCTTGCCATATGGGATGATCCGCATGTGAGTAGCCTTGCAGCGGCCGAGCGACACTCGCTTGCTGTGAAAATCGCTAGGGTTCATGTGCTTGGTGCAATGAATGCAAGATCAGAAAAAGCGGATTGGACTGATGAAGATTTTGAGTGGCTGGCAGGTCTCATGCGCCGCTTGGCGAATGAAGATTCGCGCGTTCTAGCCCCATTTCGCGCTGCAACTGCCCGAACATTGTCTGCATTGCTTGCTGGCGATCAAGATGAGGCTTTGAGGAATCAGGCTCTTGAGGATTCTTCTGGTTTGCGTGACCGATTGCTGCCCCAAAATCTATTCAACGTTTTTGAGCGTGATTCTAATGTGCGCTGGTCTTTGGCATCAGCGCACGTAAACCGGCTGAGCTTCGGGAAATGAGGTGCCAGTGACTAAATCCTTGATCCTCATTACTAACGACTTTCCAGCCTGCGCGGGCGACTATTCTTTTTTGCGTCATGAAATATCTGCGTTGTCAAAGGCTTTTGATTCTATCCAGGTTTTTTCGTACAACCAGTGCGAGGGCGAAAAAGCACCTTTGCCAAAAAATGCGTATTACATGGGCAGCTTGGTCCGCTCCCCCCGGACAAATATCTTTAAAGGTCTATTTCGGCGCGGCACTATTGCCAGAGCATTTCGCGCTTTTAGTGCTGAGAAAAAATTGGGGCGAACTCCAAACTTGGCCAATATCCTAACGGGCATTCGTTTTGCAGAAACCATTGGGATTGGTGAGCGAGGCAATACGGTAACTTCGGTTTACTCATTTTGGGCCACAGGTGGCGCCGTTGCTGTCCCTTTCTTGGGTAAGGCAGGGAAAACGATTGTACGCGGGCACGGCTACGATTTGTATGAAGAAAGAAATCCGCATTTGCCACTGCGGGGCCCCATTTTTTCTTCACCGAATATTATTGCCCCAATATCGGCCCACGGCAGGGAATACATACTAGACAAATATGGCGCAGTTATCGACCCGAGACTGGTAAAAATTGCGCGGTTAGGGACTGAAGATTACGGGGAAGGGCCAGTGCCGATTGAAGATGAGCCTATCCACGTGGTCTCTTGTTCGGGCCTTGTAGCTCTAAAACGCGTGCCACTGATCTGCGCGGTTGTGGCTGAGTTGGCTAAAAAAAGGAAAGTGATCTGGACTCATTTGGGCGGAAGTGGCCCTGCGCTGGATTCACTGCGGGAGAAAGCCAAAGAGGCGGTGGCAGCCTTGGAAGGCAGTCTGTCGATTGATCTTCCCGGACAAGTAACTAATGAAGAAGTTGCTTCCTTCTACAAAGAAACACCTATTTCGGTCTTTATAAATGCCTCAACAACCGAAGGCGTACCCGTTTCAATAATGGAAGCAATGTCCTTTGGTATTCCTATTGTTGCTACAGACGTTGGTGGAACCAGAGAAATCGTCACCCCAGAAGCTGGGGAGTTAGTACCAGAAAATGCCGCTGCTGCTCAGATTGCCGAG
>DAIOFF010000329.1:0-2034 GCA_036745855.1 Scrofimicrobium sp.
CATCTTCAGTCGGACTACAGAGTACCCTGAAATGAAGCGCATCGTTGAGCCTCCAATGCACATAGACAGCAAGCTGAGCACAAACGTCCAGTTCGCGGATTGGGTTGCAGCAGCAGTGAATCGGGGGATCGACTATCAAGTGATCAAGTCTTCCGCATACAAAGAAACAGCAACAGCATTCTTTCCGCATGTGAAGAGAGCCTTCACCTACGAATCAAAATTGCACTGGAACCAAAAGACTCTGAACGACTTATGCCACGAAAAAATCTTCGACAGATTTCGGCCGTTACACGTTCCCCCACGCGGACACCGAATCGCCGACGACCCCGAAATAGCGGCAAAACTAAACAAAGTCCACGAAGCCGCAAAGACAAAACACCGAAAACCTCATCAGTAACACAGCGACTACTTGCCCGTGGGACACACAAACTTGAGTTCAAAAACGTGCGCCGAATTCGTTGCATAGGTTGCGCAGCTGTAAAACACCAAACCGCAGGGGGATGAGGAATGAAGCGATCAACGTGGATATGGCTTTGGGTGGGAGCCGTCTTTGGGTGGATTACCGCAATTGGGAACATCATCAATCTTTTTGTCGCTGAACAACGCGCAGAATACGGCATCGGAATCTTAATAGCCAGTGTTTTTGTCGGCATCGCCATAGGGTGGTTTTGCACCAAGAAAGTCCGAGGCATTCCCCTGCCTCCAGCATCTCCAAAAACGGTCAATGTCAACAGAGCAGGCCTGGAAGGGGATGGAACTCGTGCCCGTGAGTGAAATAATCCCAGACACCGAAGTCCAAGAGATGCTCCAGCGGAGAGCCGAGGCTCGAGGATTATGGTTCAAGCAAGCACTTGATGTCCTTTCTGGTGCAGCTTTTGGGCAGACTCCAGTGGAAGGGCATCTGACTGTCCCTCCGCTCGACGGACGCACCAATAGTAGGGATGAAGCGGACACCTTCGGAAAAGGGTGGTGGAAACTCTACAAAGAAGCAGAACAAGACCAACTACCTGAAGACATTATCAAGGCCTTCAAACAGGCCGCGGAAACGTGGTTCTCTCGAAGAGATAACCTCCGATAGACAGTATTTCGTATCTACTTGCCCGCGGGACACGTAAACTTGAGTTCGATAACGTGCGCTAAAATCGTCGCATAAGGTGCAACGGTTGCGCTGAAGAGAGCCATAGTGTACCGGTGACATGATAGGCAAAAGGCAGATCAGTGAATAGACGAAAAAGTATTTGCAAGTAACCTGTTTTTTGATGATAACAATGATTGATCCGCCAGGTTTCGCTAGAAGGACACAAGTACAGTATGGCAAGTGAAGGAAAACCTCAGGGTAGGCGCGACTATACGGAGAGGACCATCAAGCTTCTTTTCGCCCGTTCTGGAGGAATGTGCGCGCATCCAGATTGCAACATTCGGCTTGTGGCTCCTGCAACGGACCAGGATAGTGCCGCCATTACTGGGCAGATCGCGCACATAATTCCATTCTCACCGAACGGTCCGCGTGGAACTGGTGTGAGTAGTTTGTTACTGAAAGAACTGAATGACTACGAAAACCTTGTTCTTCTATGTGGTACCCATCATGCCCTAGTGGATAAACAGCCTTCTTCTTTCCCCGAGGAGATGCTACGGGGATGGAAGAAAGCAACAGAGGATCGAGTGGAAGCCTTGCTCGTACAAAACATGGCGAATCTCCAGTTTCCCGAACTACAGCAAATCTGTGACGCTATAGTCGAATCAGCCATGACCGTGGAGAGTACACGCCTGGTTGCCCCTGACCTACATAAAAAGCTCGATGCAAATGATTTGGGCCCACGGACCGCTGGCCAGATTCAATTGGGTTTGGCGCAAACGCCGCAGATCGAGAAGTATCTGTCGTATAGTTCGTTGATGCAGCCAAACTTTGGTGAGCGCCTCAGAGGAGGTTTTGTTACAAAATACAATGAACTAGTAGCTAACGGAGAAAGTGGAGATAGCCTTTTTGACAGTTTACAGCTGTTCGCAATAGAAGCTGCTAGTAGACCCAAAGAT
>DAIOFF010000330.1:0-2031 GCA_036745855.1 Scrofimicrobium sp.
AAATATTAAACCTTTGCCAAATGTTTAATATTTCGCCACGAGCTAGGCCGCGAAACCTGAGGGTGAAGCCGCTCATACTCAAACTCTTGGTTCGCCCACTCAAGACGGCCTAAGCTCATCAACTGCTCAGAAAGCTGCTCACATAGCTCTGGCAACAGTTCAACGTCCAAAGCCGCATACCGAAGCCAATCCTTTGGCAAAGGACGAAGGGACCAATCCTCATTTTGATGCGCCTTATCAATAGTGACACCCAAAATAGCCTCACAAACGCCTCGCAAAGAAAAACTCTCAACGCCAAGAAGCCGGGCAGCTATCTCTGTGTCAAACAACGATGGAGGAACCAATCCGACATCCGCAAGAGGCCCAAGATCACCACCAGGGGCATGGAAAATCCACGGAGCCTGGAGGGCAGGTGCCAATGACGACAAATCCGGCAACGCCATCGTGTCGATCAAAAAAATGCCAGCGCCACGCCGTTTTATCTGCACCAAACGCGCGCATGAATCATAACGAAAACCCTGTGCGCGCTCCGTGTCAATAGCAACCGGGCCAGTTCCACCCAAAAGACTAGAAACGGCCTCAAGCAGCCCCTCAGGCGTATCCGTAACAGCAGGTATCCCACTGGCAGGCTGGCGAAGAACAGGAAACTTCCCCTTAGTATCGTCAGGCACCATGAACCTCAAGGCCCATCGGATGCTCATCAATGCCCGCAGAAAGCAAAACAAAAGACGCCCAAGCCAAAAGATGCTGTCCAACATCAGACATCGGCGTCCATGAACACCTAAACTCCAGATTCAGAGCAGAAGAGCGAAGTTCAAGACCACCAAAAGCCTCCGACAACTCCCTAGTTACTGTCCCCATCGGGGCCAAATAATGCGCACCCACCTCATCCAAACAAGTCAAAAAATCATTCCAAGTGACCTCCACAAGAAGCGGATCAGAACCCATTTCATGGTCAATCTGAGTGCGAACATGACCCACAAGCCGAAACGGACCGCCCCAAACATCAACCTGAGTTGGATCATGCAGAATCACAAACGTCGAATGAGCCGCAGGGTGTTCAGCAATCTCAAACTTTGTAACTAATTTCAATGCTGCGGAAAAAGGTGCCAAATGTGGCGGCGCAGGAACCTCCGCTATCTCAAGGGTGTCAGGCAGCGCCAACTGTCTAATGGACAGCAAGGCCTCAACAAAGGCATCTGGCGGCGTATTCATCGTCACGGTCTAAGCCTAGAACGGTGATGGTGTGGTGTTTAAACTCCACGCCGCGATATGTCCAACACTGCAATGTGAGAACCGCCCTAAAATACAAATTGTGAGTTGGCCGTGTGTCCTGCTAAAGTCTCTCTTGTTGCTGGTAACCCCAGCAGCGATGCGGATGTGGCTCAGTTGGTAGAGCATCACCTTGCCAAGGTGAGGGTCGCGGGTTCGAGTCCCGTCATCCGCTCGGGCCGTTGGCGCAGCGGTAGCGCGCTTCCCTGACACGGAAGAGGTCACTGGTTCGATCCCAGTACGGCCCACGAGAACTAAATATTGCCAACATGCGGATGTGGCTCAGTTGGTAGAGCATCACCTTGCCAAGGTGAGGGTCGCGGGTTCGAGTCCCGTCATCCGCTCGGCTCTACAGGCTGGACTGCCGATAGAGACTCGGTGGGTTGGCCGAGAGGCGAGGCAGCGGCCTGCAAAGCCGTATACACGGGTTCGAATCCCGTACCCACCTCGGGCGATTGGCGCAGGGGTAGCGCGCTTCCTTCACACGGAAGAGGTCACTGGTTCGATCCCAGTATCGCCCACCATCAAAATATCAACGCAAAATGGCAATTTCGTATATTCGTGAAAACCAATCCATGTAGCCATTCAACAAACTGGGCAATTAGCACTAACCATCTGCCAGTATTGCTGCTCAAGCGCATTGTGGGAGGGATCGGAAAATCTGGTCCCTCTTATTGTTTTAAGTGCTCATTTTGACCATCCCGCCCAAGTCCGAAGAGCCAACAAAATCCGAAGAACCCGATAACCCGTATCTCTGGG
>DAIOFF010000331.1:0-2024 GCA_036745855.1 Scrofimicrobium sp.
CGTTTGGTCTGGTCTGGCCTGGAAAATGTGTGTGCTCACAGGGCAATACTGTAATGAATCACAACCCGACAGTGTGGACATTCTTCTAATTAAGTCCCGATGAGCAGGTCAGGCCAGTCCCAACTCCCAGGAGTGTGTAGTGCAGTCTTGTTGTAGGCCGTTTTGCTGTGGTTTTTCGGTCGTGTTGCTGGCTGGTTTCCGGCCGTGTTGCAGTTAAAAATCAGGCCATGTTTGTGATGGGTGGGGACTGTTGCGTGGTTAGGTGACTGAATTGTGCTGGGTTTGTTTCCTGAGGTGTAGCCTCCAGAAAGCGTAGGTTCCAGGCACTTATGGACTTACGCTGTAATACCAAGGTCTTTCATGACCCGGGCAACGTGGCCTGTAGCTTTTACGTTGTATAGGGCTAAGTCAAGAGTGCCCTCTTTGTTTACAACGAACGTTGAGCGAACAACTCCAAGGTAAGTTTTGCCGTAGTTTTTCTTTTCGCCCCACGCGCCATACTTTTCCATCACCGCGTGATCTGGGTCAGACCCAAGGGTGAATGGAAGGTTTTGCTTGTCTTTGAACTTCTGAAGGGCAGGAATAGTGTCTGCGCTAATACCGATGACTGAGTATCCGGCTGCGCTAAGTGGAGTGAGGTTATCGCGGAAGTCGCAGGCTTCTTTTGTGCAGCCCGGAGTTCCTGCTTTGGGATAGAAATAGACGATGACTCCTTTATCTGAGTCACCCAGAAGATTGTCTAGGGTGGTTTTCCCATCTGGCGTTGAAATGGTGAACTTTGGCGCTCCCTGTCCTGCTTCAAGCTTTGTCATAGGTCCACACTATTGAGTGCAGAACTGTGACGCAACAGATACAGTGCAGTGAGCGCCTAAAGATCAACTTGCCTATTAGGAGTTTGAATCAAGGTGTTTTCCAACTTGCTCAAGCTGTTCAGACAGAATATCGAGTCTGCGAAGCACCGCTGAAGCCGCGCGGTAAGACGGAAGAACTTTCCAAAGACCGTTCTTAGCTTTGCGGTGAAGTTTGCCTGTGAGTCCGCCGATTCTACCAACACTGGATGAACGGAACTTGTCTGGGATTCGCGAAAATATCTCTTCGGCACCTTGCGGATCAAATGCTGCGACCTCGTCATAATGGAACTCAATCCATTCACCAAGTTGACGCCACAAAGTTGGCCTTTGCCATTTTGGTGAATGGAAGAATGAAAAATTGATAAAGTGCTGAAGAATCCGGACATAGTATTTGCCCCAAAGCTTTTGATTAGCGTCAGGAATTCGCTTCATAAAATCAAGAAGTCGGAATCCAATATCCATATGGTCCCCGGCGCGCGCTCCCTTTGTGAATGTGTTTGCCATAGTAGAACTAGCGCGTCTGCGATAGTTATAAACCGGCATGTCATTTGGCAAGAATGTAATCTTGTCCGTCATCCAACAAATTGCATTCACAAAGTATGCGTCTTCAAACTTTAGGTCATGGGGAAAACGAAGCCCCAGGTCTTCGATCAGTTCGCGCGAAAAAAGCTTGTTGCACGGCGATAAGTCCATATGTTCCAAAACATATGGAGTAAGTGGGCGCGGTCCTTCAAAAGAGAGCCTGTAATAGCGTTCATCTTCCACACGCTCAACTGCGGTTCGTGTTCCTTTTTCGAAATGAAGCAGAATGCGCCCCATAGCTAGTTGAGCTTCATCGCGCTCGGCCACGTGAAGTAGATTCTCAAACGCATCAAGTTCTAACCAGTCATCAGCATCAACGAATGACACCCACGGCGCGTGGGCCACACCAAGGGCAAGATTTCGGCTGGCTCCTTGACCTGAGTTTTGTATGTTCACCAAACGTACGCGTGGATCACGTTTGTAGTATTCCTCAAGAATATGAATGGAATCATCTTTTGATCCGTCGTCAACGATGATCAGTTCAAGTTCTTTGAGTGTCTGATTCAAAATAGAATCCAGGCACTGCTCAATAAAATCCTCATCATTGTGTGTAGGCACAATCGCAGTAACTTTTGCTGCCGCCTGGGCGCG
>DAIOFF010000332.1:0-2024 GCA_036745855.1 Scrofimicrobium sp.
TCGCCGAATACTCTATTTAGTTTTGCCTAGCGTTCGGCCAGCAATGAGACTGCCATGTAAGTGACGGTGGGAAATGCCCAGCTCATCTCCGTTAATGTGAGATGCAAGGAGTTCTACGGCGGCTCGCGCCAGGGCATCTAGAGGTTGTTTGACGGTAGTAATCCCTAACAATGGCGATTGGAAGACGCCAACACCATCAAACCCAGTGACAGAAACCTCTTCGGGGCAACGAATCCCCCAATTGTAAAGGTGCTCCAACACTTCAAGAGCGATTGCATCATCTCCAGCCATGACGGCGCTGACTCCACTATCCAAAGCTTGCTTCAACGCTGCGGTGAAGCCCTCTGACCGCGCCCCTGAATGTGGCAACTGTGTGACGTCAGCACCTGCAGCGTTCAATACGGCAATATACCTAGCGGCACGGCTTTGTAGCGTCGGGGATATTTCGATTGTCGAGGTGGTGACGGCGACTCGATTATGCCCACAAGACAGAACACATTTCGCCAACTGATCTTCTTCGTCGGGGTCAATAGCAACTGAACTGACTTGTGGTTGAGGAGATTCAAGGCCAACCAAGACTGTGGGTACAAAACGAGACGCTTGAAGCGCAGCCTCCAAAGATGCGCGACCAGAAGCAATAACAATTCCAGAAACACGGTGGCCCAATAGATTGTCAACAGCATTCATTTGGCTTTGTTGATGATCGCCGCCGTTGACCATTAAAAGGTTGAAACCTAGTTCGTCCGTTACGTCTTGCACTCTGGCAGCGATCTCACCATAGAAGGATCTTTCTGCGCTGCGGATCAACAAGCCGAGAGTGCGAGTCTCTTTTGCCGCCAAGTCGGCCGCGCGCCGGTCACGAACATAACCTAGCTCAGCTGCAGCTGCGAGGACCTTTTCGCGGGTTTCGTCGCTAACGCGGCTAGCCCCGCGAAGTGCTCGCGAAGCTGTTGCACGTGAAACGCCAACTGCCTTGGCAACATCTGTCAGATCAACGTGCCCCATCGTCTCCGCTCTTTCCGAGGCAAAAAAGCCTACTCACTTTGAGATTTTAGCTCCCATTCGCGAAGGGTTTGAAACGAAAATATTCCGCTTTCTGGATCCTGATCTACTGCCACTAAATGAACCTTATTAACCCAAAATGAGGTTGACTTTGCCGCGAACTCTAGCGCAGCGGCAGTAAGAGCATCATCACTATGCTTTGTTCCGTAGGCAAGACTGTAGTGCGGGGCAAAAGGTATCGCTTCAAGGAAGTCTGTTAGCCCTGCTACCATCAGCTCGCTTCGAAGAATTCCAACTATTTGCTCCCAAGACTGATTCGGGTTTGAAATAGCCTCCACGGCCTCGCGGCGAATCTCAGGTTTCGAAAAAGAAAGCTCAAATGAAGGGATAGACGCAAAAACGGACTGAAGTGATTGCTCAAAATCCGCAAATGCGGGCAAATGGCGATCAGGGATGTAAGCATTCAAGCGCTGAACTGTGACGTGCATGTACTGTACTGGCTGAACACCAACGCCTGGTAGCCCATGAAGAGACGCAACCATTTGCCCGAAATCATCGCGCACCGGGTCATCGATCGAAGGCACTAGGTAGAAATGTAGGCAACCTTTAAGATCACGCCATTTCGTGTCAGGACGGTCAAAAAACGGCAACATTGTGTGCAGTACTCCTCAATAGCAAAAAGTGGCTTTTCAGTGCGTTTCTTATTCGGGTAGAACCCAAATTCCAGACTCATCGGCACTGCAGAACACCTGGGTACCGGGGGCAAGCGTGGGTTCGTTCCCCGGGACTTCAGCCTTGAGGTCGCCTTGAGTAGAAGCGATCGTATACGCTGTCGTTGCGCCGTCAAAGGTTGAAGTCGACACAGTCCCAGCAATATGCGATTCTGCCGGGCCTGTGGCTTTCACCCGTAGGTCTTCTGAGCGGACAATAACCGTTATATCTTGGCCTGCTACCGTGCCATCTGCGCATTTTGCGCGAAGAACTTTTCCATCAATATCCACGGTGGCGACGGTTCCAGTAAC
>DAIOFF010000333.1:0-2020 GCA_036745855.1 Scrofimicrobium sp.
GCTTTACTGCTTAAATCCGGGAATTTTGGAACCGAAAACCTATTAGAAAGGGCTATTCATGAGCAGCCTTGAAATACGTGAACGTATATGCCGCCTCGGTAACTCCTTTTTTGAACGCGGACTGACTTTTGGTCGCACAGGAAATATTAGTGCTCGAATAGGGGACCGGATTTGGCTCACGCCCACCGGTGTTTCTTTGGGACAGCTTGACCCAAACCACCTAGCGGAGATTGACCTAGAAGGAAAGCATGTTGCTGGCGCAATGCCATCCAAGGAAGCATTTCTTCACGCAGCATTTTATAGGGCCAGGCCAGACGCTGGCGCAGTCGTGCACACTCACAGCACTCATTCGGTTGCGGTCTCGATCCTTCAAGATATCGACCCTGAAAACGTGTTACCACCGCTCACGGCCTATTATGCAATGCGTGTTGGAACATTACCGCTAGTTCCTTATCACGCTCCAGGGGACACTTCTTTACGCCAAACAGCTGAAGACCTTGCCCGCAATCATCACGCAATTTTGATAGCAAATCATGGGCCAGTTGTCGCTGGACGGGATCTTGAATCAGCTGCCGACGCGCTTGAAGAACTTGAAGAAACCGCGAAAATATCGCTATTACTAAATGGAAGAAATATTCGTCCACTTACAAAGAATCAAGCCCAATCATTGTCCTAAGGATTCGCGACTTCAGTAGGGTAAAGTGTTTCCTGCCAAGAAATGAGGACCCTACTGATGGCTGAACGGACTAAAGCAGATCTAGCCTATCGGCGTATTCGCGACCTTATTCTCACAGGAGAACTGGCACCCGGCGCGGTTATCCCACAACGGGACTTGGCTGCCAGCATCGGCATCAGCACGACGCCGCTTCGTGAGGCCATGAGTCGTTTGGTGAGCGAAGGCGTAATCGAGATTGACGCGCACCATACGGCGAAGGTGGCTTTGCTTCGTCCCGAAGAGGCAAGAGACTTACTGGAACTTCGGCGTGCCCTGGATCCTCTTGCAGCGGCGCTCGCAGCGGAACGACGCAGCGCAAAGGACGTGGCTGAGATTCGCGCTGTCGCAAAAGACCTTCACGCACTTCCAGTGAAGGCCACCGTGGAGGAGCTATTAATACACCGAAAATTTCATGAGACTATATACCGTGCTTCCCAAAACGAACTACTCATCGGAGTTCTAGATCCTCTCTGGGATAGGGCGGATCGGTACAGGCTGTTGGCACTTGATACGGAGGATCGTGGTCAAGAGGCCCGCGATCGTAAAGACGCCGAACACGCGTTGCTAGTTGAGCAAATTGCTGCGCGGGATTCTGAAGGCGCTGCACAAACGATGCTTACTCATATTGAGACTAGTTTGGCGCTAACTGCCATAAAACACCTCAACACGCCAAACTAGTATGTGAATCAGGTAAGAGTCTCTGAGTTAACTCTTGGTCTTTCGACCAAGATTCCATCCTCATCTGCGAAGATTGTGACGCCAGGGTGAATGATGACCCCATCAATTTCAACTGGCTGGTCTACACTTCCTTGACCTTCTTTGGTTGATTTTCGAGGATTACTACCTAAAGCTAACACCCCTAAGTTGAGTTCAGAAAGGGCAAGTCGATCGCGTACCGCACCATTTATGATCACGCCCGCCCAGCCATTTTGTTCTGCCAGTTTTGCGATCATATCGCCCATTAGTGCGCGTCTTAGTGAGCCTGCCCCATCAACGACCAGCACCTGCCCTTTTCCTGGAGTAGATAGAACCGATTTGATTAGGACATTGTCTTCAAAACACTTAATTGTGCGGGCAGATCCACAAAATGAAGAGATTGCCCCAAATGATTTGAATTGCAGCGAAATGGACTGAAGATTTTCGCCCTGTTCGTCATATAGATCAGCGGTTGGTTTCACGGCATTCCCTTCCATAGTTTTAGCGAACTGTATTCACATGGCATTTTACCTGATAGATCCTGTTTGTTTTATGAATATGAAAGGCGTATTTAGACATCGCTTATTGAATTATTCGGATGCAGCAAAG
>DAIOFF010000334.1:0-2020 GCA_036745855.1 Scrofimicrobium sp.
AATGAACCTGGGGCAGCCCCACTAATGTACGTCCCATAAATATCATCACCAAGGGCAGAAATGGCGTCTGCGGCTTCGATGATTCCATCCCACGTAGTTGGAGGATTGTCTGGGTCCAGACCAGCTTCCTCAAACAGATCCCTGTTGTAAACATATAAGGAAGTGTCGGCAACGTAAGGAACCGCATAGACACTGCCATCTTTAGTCGACGCTTGAATATGTGCTGGTGAGAGTTTGTCATATGCGCCCGATTCTTTGAGAAGATCTGTTAGATCAACAGCAGAACCGTTGTCGATTATCTGGGGCATGAAAACAAGATCAGCCGCTAGCAGGTCTGGCAGAGAGTTCGACTGAGCAGCTGTCGCGTACTTTGCAACATATTGGTCAGCAGGAACATAAGTAATTTGGACTTGGTTTTTATGGGTGTCATTGTATTTTTGAACAACTGCATCCGTCACTGCTTCGTTGCCGGGGCGAACCCAAAGCGTGAGTTCAGCACCGTCATCTTTCGCGGTGATTTCGCCAGATGTGTCATTGACTTCACCGCCACCGCAGCCTGCAAGTACCAGCGAAAGGCTGACAGAGGCCGCAAACCCGGTGATCACACTTCGTGTTAGTTGTTTCATTTCAACTCCATCGTCGTTGGAAGTTCAAGTCACGTCACAGCAACTTGCCATCGTCTGAACGTCTCCAATGTCACCACATGTTTCCCAAAATTGCAAAACTGAAGGAAAATTTGCCGAAAATTCACCACAGACAACTTTTCGACTTGAACCCTAACCACACGACCGCCACTATTTGAACAAAAGTCGTCTTGATCAGCTAAAATAGTTCTTCTTGCCATGCGTGTCCACAAACCAATCTGGCGTCTACCCACAGCACCTCGCGGCCTCGCCAAAAAAACTAGACCGACAATTAAGCAAAGAATAGGCAATGAGGGAAAAATGTTCCGCACGTGTTACAGTCAAGAACATGACGCCAGAGAAACAACAGCCACGACGCGTTACCGCCGGGGATGTCGCGGCCAGAGCCGGAGTATCAAACAGTACCGTGTCCAAGGCTCTCTCAGGTAACGGTAACGTACGGTTTGAAACGCGCCAGCACATATTAGAAGTTGCACGTGAACTCGGTTTTCAAACTAGACAAGATCGAACCGACACCATTGGAGTCATTACCAGTGATCGGTTTGGCAGATTAACCTCGCCCGTCCTTTTGGGTGCCATCGAAGCCCTTGCAGAAAGAGAGGTCGCCCTTCAGGTCTACGACGGACGCGGAGATCCCATTCGCGAACAACACTTCATTGACTCACTGATACGCCGCCACGTGGATGGGATACTTGTAACCGGTTCCGGCGAGTTTTCGAGAGATCCAATTCGTAAGGAAGTTCCAATCCCGATCGTGTACGCAATGGCATGGTCACGAGCAGCCACAGATGCCTCAGTTGTGCCTGATGACTACACTGGGGCCAAACTTGCCGCAGAACACGTACTAGCTACAGGCAGAAGAAAGATTGTCTTTATTTCTGGCACCGCACATGACGACGCATCGCGGACCAGACTTTCTGCAGTAGAGGAAACTCTAGCCAGCCAAGGCCTGAAACTGGTGGCAGAACCGCTTTTTGGTAGTTGGAGTGAAAAATGGGGCCGGCAAGCGATCAACCAGCTACTCAACTCTAAAGTAGATTTTGATGGTGTTGTTTGCGGCAGCGATCAGGTGGCCCGTGGGGTCACAGATGGACTTCGCGAAAACGAAGTTAGTGTTCCAGGGTCGGTTGGCGTTATCGGTTTTGACAACTGGGATGTGATGGTGGAAGCAAGCCGCCCTCCCCTTTCTACGATCGACATGAACCTGAATCAGGTTGGTGATGTTGCTGCGCGCCTTTTACTTCAGGCAATTGACGAAGGCGTTCTTGAACCCGGAATCCGGTACGTTGATTGTCGAATGATTCCGCGTGAGTCCACTGCCATTGTGTAACACTTTCTGGAAGCATCTGCTTCATTTTTAGTTAGTGGAATCGGTG
>DAIOFF010000335.1:0-1999 GCA_036745855.1 Scrofimicrobium sp.
TTACATCGTAGAGCAGTGTCAACCGAGCTATCCTTGTCTGATTGAAACGGAGGAGTACTATGCCCCAGATTGCTGGCCCATTTCCAGAGATGCCGAAAGGCACAGAGGTCGCTTCTTTCTCAAGTTATCAAGATGCTTCCGAGGCCATAGAGCGTTTGAGTGAAGCAGATTTTCCAGTAGGGTCCGTGACGATTGTTGGTTCTGACTTGCACTTGGTTGAAGACGTGGTGGGACGTCTCACTCCTGCAAGAGTTGCGCTTGCTGGTGCCACGCAGGGAATTACTTGGGGTTTGTTGTTTGGTTTGATGCTGTTCATGATGCTTGGGTCGTCGGCAGGGTATTTCCCAGTGCTTGGGATTATTGGTGGAATTTTGCTTGGGATTATCTTTTCAGTGATTTCGTGGGCGTCGTCCCGGCGTAAACGGAGTTTTGTGGCCCGGACCAACTTGGTTGCCTCACGCTACGCGATTTTGGTGACAGAGCAGACCGATCGCGCATTCAAGGTTTTGCAGGGTATGCAGTCTGGGCCGATCAGGCCGCGTCCCACCCGGTCTCGGCCTCGGGTCAATATTGAGTCCGATTCGGCTGGGCCTGATTCAAGAGGGTCTGGCGATAGCAATGAGACTCCCAAGACCCAGTCGGTGGTTAAGCCACCGGATGAACCAGTGAATGACTCTGTCCCTGAGTTTGGTGTGCGGCTTACACCTGAGGAGCGCCGTGAGCGGGAGGAAAATCAGGGTAGCTGAAAGACCTTTCCGTTCCAAAGGGAACGCAACCATTTGTCGTGCGAGGCCATGATTACGGTTCCTGGATAGTTAGGCAATGCGTTTTCTAGTTCAGTTGCAAGGACTAGTGATAGGTGATTGGTGGGTTCATCCAGCAAAAGAATATTGGGTTCTTTTGCAAGCAATACTGCTAATTGAATGCGTCTTTGTTGTCCTGTGCTAAGAAGACGTAGCGGCCTGTTGAAATCCCGTCCAGAAATCAGTCCGAAATGACCGAGAGGCGGCGCATCAAGGCCAGCAAGATCTTGGTATGCCTCTAAGACTGTCCGATTGTCGCCCCGGCGTTTGGGGTCTGGTAGGTCTAGCTCTTGATCTAACAAGCCTATGGTCACGCCTGTCGCTAAAGAAATATTCCCTGAGGTTGGAGTCAGTTTCCCTGCAATCATCTTCAGTAGTGTGGATTTTCCAGATCCATTGGCACCGGTGATAAGTAGTCGTTCACCAAAAGGAACCGCAAGGGTCGTGGATGATAAACGGTCCTTAAATGATGCGTTTTCGACCCTAACGGCAAATCCGGGTGACACAGCACCTGACTTCGTAGTTTCATAACCGCGAAACCGTAAAAGTCTTGGCGGTTTACGTATTTGCTCTTCTTCTAGGCGAAGAAGTTTGGTCTCAAAATCATTTACACGCCTAGAAATGACTTTGCTATTTCGGTCACTATAAAACTTTTTTGTTGCTTTCACTTCGACTTTAAAGTCTCGGTTTTGGTGTCCATGGGTATGGCTGTCTTTGGCTTGCGCTTTTAGTGCGGCAATTTCAGCTTGTTCATCCCGGTACTGTTTTTCCCATCGGTCACGGGTGTCTTCTCTGGCCAAAAGATACTGGCCGTAAGTTCCCCCAAAGTGTGTGGCCCCAATTCCTGCCCCATCACTATCTTTTGTGAAAGCTTGAGAGAGTTTGTGCGGCAGTGGCATTGGGTCTAGGTCAATAAGGCTGGTGGCAGTCTCATCTAGGAAAGCGCGGTCGTGACTGGCGAACAACACTATCCCACTCCAACCCCGCAGAATATCAGTTAAGAACGAACGCGCCCCATCATCCATGTGATTTGTTGGCTCATCAAGTAACAGGATGTCTGGATTGGAAAGTAACGTCCACGCAAGTGCCAACCGGGCCCGTTGACCTCCAGATAAAGAGCCTGTTTGTCTTTCTAGGGTGATATTACCCAACCCCAAACCAGACAGAATCTGCCCAATCCGTGCGTCAACATCCCA
>DAIOFF010000336.1:0-1985 GCA_036745855.1 Scrofimicrobium sp.
CGGCAGCCTGTCGAAGTGCGTCTTTGTGGCCATCGGTGGAGCGTTCTTCCGTCTCAACCGTGATATCGGGGAACTTTGCATTGAATCCTTCGATTAATGCTTCCCAAGCAGCGGTTTGACTAGGCTCTGTTGTCAAAGTCCAAACTGTGACGCTGCCACTATCAGATGATCCGCCTCCTGATTCCGCTCCGCCGCTTTCGCTGTTTGAAGTCCCTCCGCAAGCTCCTAATGTGAGAGCAAAAGCCGCGCCAATTGCGACCGCTGTCAGCTTCCTCTTCATTTCGTTTTCCTTTTTGTAGTGTTGTATCGGTTGATAATCATTTGGTTTCGGACCAGCGAACGAATTCGTTGATCTTTGCGTACATGTCTTCAAACATCAGGCGAGTATCGATGTGGGTATAGACCCGCATCGGGCGTGACACACGTTGCCGATATGTGCCTGTCGAGGTTAGTTCCGGTGTTGGTTTTTGAATGTAGAAACTGGAAGTTGGTTCGGGTTCGAATGTCGACCGTAGTGCTGTCAGAAGAACTAGGGGAGAATCACCTAATGCATACGTTTCTGTTACGCCACCCTTGAACGTTGCTATGCGGCGGTATTCAGTCATTAACGCTTCATAAAGGAAAACTCCGAGGCTGCTGTGCTCCTTGAGGCGAGTGCGTAACTCTGCCCGCGACACTAAGCATTGGCGGTATGCGTCCCTAGGAACTTGCCAGATTTCGAGTTCTTCGGCGGCGAATACGACTTGTCCAGCTGTTATGTCAATCAGAAGGTTGTACTCGACAGGCATTGAGTCAGGCGGTGGGAATGCTAGCCCATCGTGCTCATTGCCTCCGATCCAGACTAACGTCATCCTTTTCGCAATTTCAGGTTCGATGAGTAGCGCAGATGCCAGATCGGTTAATCCGCCGCCAGCCGCGTAAAACAAAGGAAGATTTGTATCTTCGCGCATCGCTTCCCTGATAATTGCGCTCACGGCATCATTCCTGATGGGGGTCTGAGTATCGGGAAGCTGCTTTTCGCTACCCGGCACAATAATGTCGGTGGATTGTAGTCCCATCCGTGCAAATACATCGCGTGCAATAAGCATGGCATTAGCAGCGGAGTGTCCAGATGAATCGAAGTGGTCGTCAGGACGTAGATGTGATGCGACAACTAGAGGGATTTCTATACCTGGACTAAGCAGATGGTGCACCAGCTGATATAGGTCATCGGGATCGCCCGCGAAATCATTGTCGATTATCACGCGGGCAGCAGGTGGAAGGGATTCTGACTCATTTAGCCACGGGTGCTCTCCTAACCTCCACGGGCGAACATCGTATGTGACGTTAGGCGTTGGTATTTGGGTCACAATTCCTCCATGAATGCTTTGGTACTTGATCAACTCTGAAAATCTGTTATGCATAACCTAAAGCATTTAAGTGCCCTATGTCAATGCTCATTCGTTATTGAATCATCATGCAGCCGTGACTACAGATGACGTCTCTATTGCCAAGTTGGGTGGATCTGATGGTTTGAAGTTGGAGTTATTAGAAGTTACGCCGTGCGGTCGAGGTTCGAACTATCAACTCAGTCTTGGTGGGTTGCAGACCAGAATCGTGTTCTTCGCCGCGTATGGTGCTTAAGATCTGCGCCACTGTGCGTTCACCAAACATTTCAAAATCAACACGAATCGTCGTAAGTGGCGGATAAAAATAGCGGGCCTCTGGCATGTCATCGAATCCGATTATCGAAAAGTCCTCTGGAACCAAATATCCACGTAAGCGCAGCTCGCTTGAGAACCCAAGAGCAAGTTCGTCATTTGCGGCAAACACTGCCGTGAAGGACTCCGGGCTCACTGTTTTTCCACATTTAGCGCCTGAGTCAGCGTCCCATTCTTCACCAGAGATAATCGGCAGGGGTTCGAGCTGCTGATCCGTCATTTCGTCTAGATATGCGGCGCTTCGGGTCATAGTTTCGATTCGCCCAACTGGACCACCAACATGCA
>DAIOFF010000337.1:0-1978 GCA_036745855.1 Scrofimicrobium sp.
CTCTCCATCCCCAGAACCTGGGGACGCACAAGCATATTTGGATGACCTTGCAACCCGCGCCGCCGCTACCGGAAAGATTGTGGCACCTGCCGATGCGGCCTCGGCAAACTCAAGCAGTTACGTAACGCCGCTAGTGCGCAAACTTGCGCGCGACGAAGGAATAGACCTAAAGACTGTGAAAGGCAGCGGAGTTGGCGGTCGAATACGCAAAGAAGACGTCCTAGAAGCAGTCAAGGCGCGTGCTTCCCAAGCAGGCTCCCACGCGGCTCCGCGACCAGCAATAACTGCAAGTCCGCTTCGCGGAACAACCCAAAAAATGTCCCGCCTGCGTCAAACGGTCGCGCGACACATGGTCGACTCACTCCAAAATGCTGCGCAGCTGACAACCGTTGTCGAAGTGGACGTCACAAAAGTGGCTTCATTGCGTTCACGCGTAAAAGACAGTTTCCAAGAACAGTATGGAACTAAACTTTCATTCCTCCCATTCTTTGTAAAAGCAGCCACTGAAGGACTAATCCAACATCCAAAGTTAAATGCGGTCATTAATAGTACTGAAGTCACCTATTTTGACCACGAAAATATTGGTATTGCAGTAGATACCGATCGTGGCCTAATGGTCCCCGTAATCAAGAACGCTGGCGAACTGGACCTAGCTGGCATTGCCAAGGAAATCAACTCCCTCGCATCGAAAGCACGGGGCGGAAAGATAGCGCCAGATGAACTAACAGGCTCTACTTTCACAATCACTAATACGGGCTCTGGCGGGGCGCTTTTCGATACTCCCGTTTTGAACTCCCCAGAAGTCGGCATCTTGGGTGTCGGCGCTATCGTGAAACGTCCGGTGGTTGTGACCGACGCTGATGGCAATGAAGCAATTGCCGTCCACTCAATGGTCTATCTATCACTAACATACGATCACCGCCTGGTTGATGGCGCAGACGCAGCCCGCTACCTAACCACAGTGAAACAAAGGTTGGAAGCTGGTGACTTTGAAGCTGACCTGTAACAGTTTCTAAATAGAGCTCGATTGGGCTTCTTTAGCCTGGCTTATATTCTTGTTATTTACGAGGCCAGCTAAAGAAGCCCCTTCATTTAATAGTTTCAAGGCTAAGTAGTGTGGGAGGCTCAGAAGCCACTTTCAATGTCACGTTACTCACCTTTTTCTCTGTTTCAGTGCAGGTTATGTCCGCGCACCCTTGCATTGATGCTTTAATCTCAAACTCCGATTCACTACAAGACTGCACCTGCACGTCCCTCAAAATATAGTTTGTGCCTGGCGTTGCCCCGCTAAGTGCTGTAACAGCAATTTCAGTTGCTACATTGGCGGGCAAACAATACTGTTCCCCCATTTCAGAAAGACCTGCCGCCGCGCCTGCCCCGATCAACAAAATAGCTAACCCTGGCAGCATAAGTGCAAACCGATGCCTATTTGGAACTTGAATAATAGGGGTGGGCGCCGTAACCGCCTCTTCGTGGACGCTAGGCTCACCTGGATGCTGAAACCACGGAATAGCCAAACGCACGCTGCGGCCCTGAACCACAATGCTCCCGCGCGAATCCACGCCCATTTCTTGAACATGGTTCACGCCAACTGGTAAATCCCATTCCTTTGGAACCAACGACACCAAAAGATAAGCACCACTTGGAAGCAGCTCCACATCTTTTAGTCCCCAAACATCCTGCAAAGAAGCATCCACCAAGCTCTGCCAAAACGCCACATCCTTATCACTGCCCCGAACCTCTGTCATCAAGACTTCTTCACCGTCATCCCCCTTCCCGCTCCACACAATTCCATTCGCATGTACCTTATGAACCGATTGCCTCAACCACATGGCGCCTCCTTTCTACGCACCCCAAGCCTTGCCAAAAAACTCCATAACTCAACCTCCAACCTAGTGTACTAACTCCAATGTGTGTACTGTAATGCTTTTTACATTGGAGAATCAAGTCAGATCAAACATGTGAATGTTCATGGGTC
>DAIOFF010000338.1:0-1971 GCA_036745855.1 Scrofimicrobium sp.
AAGCTTGATGTGAAACTGACGTGAGTTCGTTACAAAAACAAACTGGGAACCTCCGTGCAAGACGAGTCGGAACTATAGGTACAAGTCAAGTTCAAGACAGATACTTTCAAACAAAATGAACCAGAACCCACCCAAACCGTAAGGCCTGATTCAAACGGTGACATCAACATCTTGGCACTATCGCATGGTTGGGCGACGCCTTAGGTCTGGCCTCATGAAATAAACTCTGAGACCTGGGGCCATTTACGCGGGCCGTGTCCACGTGACTGATAGCATTGCTTTGCTTCACCTGCCTCTTTTCGGCGGGAAAGCCTAGTCCAAAACCGCAAATACCTGCGTCAACACCAACCTAAAATCTACTGTCAAGAACGCTCCGATACAGCAACGACTGCCATCAAACCTCTCAGAACGAAGGTTGACAGCGCTGTCAGCATATGGCATTCTACATTTTGACAGCGCAGTCAGTCGCTAAAACAGCTGACAACTGTCAATGGAGAAGGACTCTTGGACCTAGACGAGAAAGGCTCGGACCATGGATTTAGGCGATGCCCCTCAAGTTCCAATACGTAATCGTCGCGCATCCATGAAAGACGTCGCACGATTAGCCGGTGTCGGAGAAAAGACCGTGTCACGTGTGGTAAATGGCGAACCTAACGTTAGTGACAAGACCAAAGCTCGCGTACTTACTGCAATAGCCGAACTCGATTTCCGACCAAACAACGCAGCAAGAGCTCTTGCTACTAATCGTTCCAACTCTATCGGATTCCTCTTTTATGGTGGCGGATACTTTGGCCCCTCAAGAATCCTTGAAGAGGTAGAAAATGCCGCCAGAGCGCTAAATTATTCGGTGGTACTTTCACGTTCAAAGTCGGGTCAGACAAAAGACGTTCAAAAAGCAATCGAATGGTTAATCAGCCAAGACGTCGACGGAATCCTGGTTTACGAACCAAGTGATTCTCCTTCACTACTTGCGCCAGAACTAAACAACATTCCGGTTGTAGTTTTCGAAGGAAACGATACGTCCCCCGGTGACCGAATAACATTAGAAGGCAACGGGAAACTAGCCGCAAGTTTGGCCGTGGAACACCTTCTTGCATTGGGTCATGAGACCGTTCATCATATCGCTGGCCCCATGACGTGGTCATCAGCATCGACACGATGCAAGGGCTGGGAACAAGCACTTAGGGAAAATCAAAGAACCATACC
This sequence comes from Scrofimicrobium sp., assembly GCA_036745855.1. Lineage (GTDB taxonomy): Bacteria > Actinomycetota > Actinomycetes > Actinomycetales > Actinomycetaceae > Scrofimicrobium. Next base: position 1,207 of record DAIOFF010000338.1, read on the forward strand.
ACCACCAAAAACTGGAGACTGGTCGGCGCAATCTGGATATCTGGCTGGCAGAGCTCTGGCAGAAATCCCAGACATGACATCAATTTTTTGCGCTAACGATGAGATGGCGATTGGGGCAATGAAAGCCTTACATGAGGCAGGACTCTCAATTCCTAATGACGTCTCAATAATTGGCATGGACGGAATCGCAATTGGCGAGTACCTGCTCACGCCCCTAACAACCGTTAAACAAGACTTTCAGACTATAGCAATGAACGGTGTCAACACACTGATAAATCAGATACAGGGGGTGACCGCAAAACCCCTGTTGACCACGCCACCAACCGTAAAAATCTTGACACGAGGCAGCACTGCAGCACCTCGTAAACAATAAGTACACACTTCCAACTGGGAGCATACATACTAAGGAGTACCACATGCCTAGGGTGGAGTCCGCCAAAAACACGCGACGACGCTTGCGAAGTAGATGGACTGGCTGGGCTTTTTTGGCCCCATTTGCAACCGCTTTCGTAATCGTTTTCATTGCACCCATCATATATTCGCTTTACTTAAGCCTATTTTCTAAACAACTGATAGGCGGGGAAAAATTCGTCGGTTTTGCAAACTTTAGTAGAGCGTTCTCAGATCCTGAACTATGGAACGGCGCTGGAAGAGTGGTAATTTTCTTCTGCGTTCAAGTACCGATCATGCTATTCATTTCCTTATATATGGCACTTGTACTTGACTCAAGACGCCTTCACGGAACCGCGTTCTTTAGAATATCGG
>DAIOFF010000339.1:0-1942 GCA_036745855.1 Scrofimicrobium sp.
CTGCTGGGGCCATTGCGGTGTCCGCAAGTCTTGACCCAGGCGAGACTGTCACTATTCCATTTGTTCTGACATGGGACTTCCCTGAAATCGGATTTGCCAACAACAACACCGTTTGGATGCGGCGTTACACCGAGTTCTACGGGGCGCAGACGGACGAAAAGAACGATTACGTGACAGGAAGTTACCCATTCCACCAGAGCTATGCCATTGCAAAAGATGCATTAGTAGAGCGTGACGCTGCACTAACGGATGTGCATGCCTGGTGGAAACCAATCGTTGAGTCCGACGAAATCCCAGCGGACATTGCTGCCGCAGCGATGAACCACCTCGCGAATGTAACTTTCCATACTGTGATTTGGGAAAATGGCCTTGTCGAAAATTCGGTTCCTGTCACCAAAGGCGGTGAAAGAATCGGCACTGCCATCCCAGGAACTCACAACTATTTCGGGACTGATTCAAACTCTGGCGGCGTATCCACGCTTGGTCAGGGCGGCGAAATCGGAATCTACTCCCAATACGTATACTCAGAGTTCTTCCCATTCATAGAGCGCGATCGAATGCGGGCAAAAGTCGAGCAGATTCTGGTCTCCGATGATGGGGACCCGATGGACTTCGATGTAAAGGGTACTTCCGATCCCGCCATCTACGCCCTTGATGGCAACCCTTTCATCACTTGGAATCCACACAATCAGAGCGCAAATGATTCAACACCCGGTGCAGGTCTTGAACCCGGTCCAGGCACTATGTCCTTCCTTGATCGCGTGGCCAACAATGTATACCGCATGTATGACTACGCTGAGCGTAATGACGACATGGATTTCTTAGAGTTTGCCTACCCGGCAATGAACCAGGTTCTGGACTTGCTACAAAAGACGATTCCTGAGGACTCGGTCCTTCCAGAGCCAACCTCGCAAAGCAGACCTCAGCCGGGGAACGTACAACAAATGGCGAACCTTTACAACGCTATGCCAACTGATCGATTCGACTCCTATACTTCTGGGCTCTACTTGGTGGCGCTGGAAGCCATGATTGCTTCGGGAGAGAAGGTGAATGAAGATCCGGCACAAATTGCCAGGTGGGAAGCGCAACTGGCCGAGGCAAAAGCCAAGTATGAAGAAACCTTCTGGAACGAAGAACAAGGGTACTACCGTTACACCTTGGATCAAGATGGAGCTGATGAAGTCATGCTTGGAACTTTGTTCCCGCAATACTTGGCAGAACGGGCCGGATTGCCAGACATCATTGATTCAGGTCATTATCAAAGACATTTGGAAAACATGTATCCCTTAGTTATGGGTGAGTATGGCCCCAAGTTGGTGGGGCTTCCAGAGGGCGTGACCGAATATCCGCTTGAAGGCGGCATGCATGTTTATGAGCCAAATGTGGTCACCGGAGCCGCATATTCTGCTGCAGCGAACTATCTTGCGGCGGGGAAGAGGTTCTCTAGCCCTGAGTTAACGGCTCAAGGACTGGCAATGGTGCGTCCCATGATCAAACAGATCTGGAACACGCCTGCAAACGGGTTCGAGTTCAATACGCCATTCCTATATAGCTCAGAGACACCAAGCAAATGGATCTATCCGTCGTTTGAGAACAACCTTTCGATCTGGCAGATGATTGATGTCCTTCAACGGGATAGTGATGGTGTTGCTCCTGCTCAGCCAGTCAAGGTTGCCTCGACGTCACGGTGCATTGCGAGGAATGCTGCCTTGGTTGTATCAGTGACGAATGTGTCTGAAGAACCCCTTGATGCCACGGTAGTTACTCCGTTTGGTAGCAAAAACCTATCGGACGTTCAGCCTGGCAAAACCGTTTCATCCGCATTTACTGTGCGATCTCTTCCGGCTGCTCCTGGAGAGATTATCGTGAGCGGTATTGCCGGCGAAAAAGAGTTTAAACAGGTGAGTGAATCAGTGGCTATAGCCTGCAGCTAACCTGCATT
>DAIOFF010000340.1:0-1920 GCA_036745855.1 Scrofimicrobium sp.
TTTCCTACTGGGGTTGGATCCCCGGTTTGGAAGATGCAGTTGAAGAATGGAACTCAACGCATCCAAACATTCAGGTAGATTTTTTCCGTATGACAGGAGATGACGGAGATAAAATCCCAACAGCCATTGATTCAGGAGAAGCTCCCGACATCGTACAGTTCGAAGGACCGGACGTTGCTCTCCAAGTAATCAACAACCGCCTGACGGACATCTCTCAGTACACGAGTGCTATGACAGATTCATTCCCAGAATCAGCTTGGAGCAATGTTACTTTCGGTGAGTCTGTATATGGGATCCCACAGGACTCTGGACCATCCGCGCTCATGTATCGAAGCGACATCTTTGATGCAGCTGGTGTCAAGGTTCCAACGACCTGGGAAGAGTACATCCAAGCTGCACGGGACCTTAAGAAACACGATCCGAAGGTATACATCGCCCAGTTCTCACCGAATGAAGCAGGGTTCTGGTCAGAAGCCATCATCTCTAATGGTGGCACATGGTTCTCAATCGAAGACGATTCATGGAAAGTCTCAGTCAATGACAAGGCTTCCAAGGAAATTGCAGAGGTATGGCAAACACTGCTAGATGAAGACCTAATCAAAGTTGTCGAAATGTGGACACCAGAGTATTGGGCATCAGTAAACGACGGAAGCATTGCCTCCGTTAACTATGCTGCTTGGTTCCCAGTCATGCTTGAAGAAAGTGCGCCTGACCTCTCTGGTAAGTGGTCTGTTGCCCCATCCCCTACCTTTGGCAAAAAAGCCGCTGGCTGGTCTGGTGGTTCAGTCGGCACAATCCCAGTAACAAGTAAACACGTGGAAGAAGCTGTTGAGTTCCTTACCTGGCTCAGCACCTCAGAAGAAGGCGTTGCTCACCTAATCAAGAACACTTTCCCATCTGCATACATTGGCCTGGAAAGCCCTAGCTTACTCAGCCCCAGCGAATACTTTGGCGGGCAGGTAATCAATGAGGTTTTCTCACAAGCTGCCGAGGACATCCCAGTTGGCTGGACTCCTGGTCCAACGAATACTTTGGTGAAAGAGGTCCTAAAAGACCAGCTTGCAAATGTTGCCAACGGCGACTTGACCTTCACAGAAGCACTTGATGCTGTTCAAGCTCAGGCCGTGAAAGACGTGGAAAATCTTGGCCTAAACGTCATCGAGTGAGACAAGTTCAATGAGTGACTCTGCTGCAAGCGCAGCGCCCGTCCGTCGCCGCCGTGGAGTTCGCGGCGGCGGACGCTTTGCGCCCTATGTTTTCCTTGCACCCTTCATCATTCTTTTTCTGGTATTCCTAATAGCCCCTATATTCATTGCTATCTACAAGAGTTTTTTTACTGTTGAACGCAGTGGCTTGGGGTTTGGTGGCTCAAATGATTCAGTCTTTGTTGGATTAGATAACTATGTGACAGCACTCCAGAACTCAGAGTTTATAAATAGTTTCGGCCGCGTCCTCTTATTTGCTGTCATTCAAGTTCCAACCATGTTGTTATTGGCGATCGTGTTGGCTTTGCTGTTTGACTCAATGGTTGTGCGCTTAAAACGGTTCTTTCAGCTGGCCGCATTTGTCCCATATGCTGTTCCATCTGTAGTGGCGGCATTGATCTGGGGATTTCTATACCAGCCAAAAGTCAGCCCAATCATTTCCCTAATGGAAGCTGTCGGATTCGACGTGCAGTTTCTGACTCCGGACACAGTCATGTGGTCGATGATTAACATTGTCATTTGGTCAGTAACTGGCGTTAATATGATCATTATATTCTCTTCCCTACAGTCTGTTTCACGGGATATTTACGAGGCGGCGCGGATAGACGGTGCCGGAGAAATTAGAACGGCGCTATCTATAAAGCTACCAATGGTAATGCCGTCAATCATATTGACCACGGTTTTTTCAATTATTGGGACCCTTCAACTTTTCAAT
>DAIOFF010000341.1:0-1906 GCA_036745855.1 Scrofimicrobium sp.
ACTTCTTTCGCTATAGTTCCACAAAGCGGAACTTAGTTCAACCTGTTGGAATCAAAATTTCTTGAGGAAGTTCCGAAAAAGAAGCTTGGCGGAACCCACTCCAAGTTAAATACACGACTCGCTCGCTGCTGAGTGGAAGGACAACGACATGAAGCGAAAAATGATATACACCATGGCGGCGGCCAGCTTTGCCATCGTTCTAGCTGGATGTGGAGGAGGTTTCTCCAGTCCAACCAGTGAATCTGGAGGCGAAACGAAAACCGGTGGACAGTCCGGCTCCTCAGATCCTGCAACTGGTGCTGAAACAGTATACAAAGTTGCATTTAACCAGACTGAGACACACCCTCAGTATGTGGCCACCACACATCTTGGTGAGCGGATTGCTGAGTCAACAGGGGGTAAATGCACGCTCCAGGTGTTCCCAAATGAGACCCTCGGAACCCAAAAGGACACTATTGAACTAGTCCAGGCGGGTAGCATCGATTTCGCATTGATTGCTGGTTCATTGCTTGAAAACTTCAATGATGATTTTGTCGTCTTTAACTTGCCGTATACATTTGACTCCCAAGAGCACCAGAAGTCGGTCATCAATGATCCTGAAATCGTAGGTGACCTGTACAGTTCCATCGAAGATCAGAACTTGACAGTGCTCGCAGGTCTTCATGGTGGGGTGCGTTCTATCTATAACGCAAAGAAACCAATTAATACGCCTGCTGACTTAGACGGCATGAAGATCCGGGTTATTGAATCGGATACGAACTTGCGGATGCTTGAACTCATGGGCGGCTCTGGTACACCGATGGGACAGGGTGAGGTATATACGGCGATTCAGTCAGGGGTCCTTGACGGGGCGGAAAACAATCCGTCTATTTATTCAAACCTCAAGCACGCTGAAATCGCCCCATATTACTCATACACCCGTCACCTCATGTTCCCGGATTACTTAATCACTAGCCCGACCTTGTTGCAGACCATGGATCCCGATTGTGTCGAAGCGCTTGAAGCGGAGCTACCTGCGATGATTGATGAGGAAGCAGAGTTGTGGGTTGCCGAGGTCGATGCGGCAACAAAAGCTGCCGAGGAAGCCGGAGCAAAGTTTAACGAAGTTGATATTGCTGCCTTCCAGGATGCTATTAAGCCACTGGTTGATGAAAAAATCACCTCAGATACAGCTAAGCAGATCTACGAAAAGGCTCGCGCAGCCGCGAGCAAGTGACGATAACTCTTTCCACTGATTAGGTCTTTGAGATGAGAAGAGCGAAAGAAGCATTAGATACCACCTTGGAATGGATCTGCGTGGTCCTATTCGCGATCATGGTGGTGGCTGTGGCATGGCAAGTATTTGCGCGACAGGTTCTAAGCAGTCCCTCGGGATGGTCGGAAGAGCTTTCCCGGTATCTATTTATTTGGCTGGGCCTTTTGGGTACAGCATTAGTGTTCGGAGAACGCGGCCATATCGCGGTCGAGTTAGTCGTTGCCCATCTGCCAAAAAAGGGTCAGCAAATAGTCGCAGTTTTTGTGCAAATCTTGACAATAGGGTTTAGCGCTTGCGTCTTGATTTACGGAGGCGTGCGGGTTTCTGCGATGACTTGGCAACAAAACCTTACTGGGCTGCCAGTAAATGTCGGTTGGCTCTACACAGTATTGCCATTGGCTGGGGTCCTGACGCTGTTCTATTCGTTCTACCATCTGGTTGCCATCGTTCAGGGCAAGGAATCTGCTCTGAATGATGGCGAACCGGACGTGATCTGAAAGGAGACACAGTCATGACTGTTGCCGCAGTAGCGGGTCTCGTCCTTGTAATCGGGATCCTTGTCCTTCTCATTTTGGATGTTCCAATCTCAGTGTCGGTTGGGGTTGCATCTGCAGCTGCTGCCGTTGTTGCACTTGGATTCGAAAATGCAAT
>DAIOFF010000342.1:0-1905 GCA_036745855.1 Scrofimicrobium sp.
TGCCCTGCAAACGCCGGGCAGCTAAAAGAGCCCCCGCCGCAAAAATGCGCCTGGAGTATGCCCTATGGGACACGCTTAGCACTTCATCTGTTCCAAAAAATGACACGGCGTGATCGCCAGGAACCGTTCCGCCCCGCAAGGAATGAACCCCAATATCCCCAGCTTCACGCGGCCCATCAGAAGGTGACCTTCCATAAACCACCTGACCATCGCGTCCAAGAGACCGAATCAACAGTTGCGCTGTGCCAGATGGAGCATCCTTTTTCAACTTATGATGAGTCTCCGAAATCTCAACGTCAAATTCCAAGCCAAGTAACGCACTAATCTGAGCGACTGCTTTTGAAAGAACAGAAATGCCTATCGAATAATTCTCCGAATAAACTACAGGAGCATAACTCCCCAAATCCTTAATCTGTTGGCCTTGATCTGTATACCCAGTCGTCCCTGACACAAGAGGTGTTCCCGTGCGGATCACGTAATCGGACAAAACCGGGAAAACCTCGGGATTACAAAAATCAATAATCACATCCGCATTGAAATCAGCGGGAGCTTTCAAATCATCGATGTTTTCGACATCAATTGTTCCAACTAGCTCCAAATCAGGTGCCTCATCAATGAGTTCCTGAAGCATCCGACCCATCTGACCAAAACCACAAAGTAATACTCGCACGCCCTCAAGTATCGCACGAGGGGTCAGAAGGCTTCGAAGTTGCCCACACCAAACGCGTCAAGAAAGCATTTCTACTATGTGGCGCGCTTCCTCAGCCTTAAGTGGTGCCCTACTTTCCCGAGATACTTCGCAAAACCCGTCATTGTCTATCCTTGGATTTGCACCCAAATAAACGAGGCCAGCCTTCAATAAGGCACCCTGAGCAGCACATTTGCCAAAACGTAGGACATCTAATCCCAGTAAGCGCCTTGACCAAAGTTTGAAAAGCGGACTTTCAGGGTCTCCGATTCGCATCAGCAGTACCCTGTAAACATGGCTGACCTGACACTTGAAACAACACTGAAAGAAACCGAATCCCTGAAGAAGTACAGGCGTGATCTACATTTGATTCCAGAGTTGGACTTCAATATTCCGCAAACTTCTGCATACGTGCGGTCACATTTGGAGAGTTTACCGGGAAAGCTATACGAACCTGCTCCCTCATCATTTGTCATCTATTTCGATGCGGGACGCCCTGACACTATTGCGTTTCGGGCAGACATGGATGGCCTGCCCATTACCGAACGCGCTGACCGCCCGGGCCGTTCCACTCATGATGGAAAAATGCATGCGTGTGGGCACGATGGACACATGTCCATGGCACTAGCGCTTTGTGACTTCGTTAGCCAAAACATTGACAGTTTGCCGCATAATGTTGCCGTAATCTTCCAGCCTGCTGAAGAATCTATTGGTGGCGCAAAAGGCATTTGTGAGTCTGGTATCTTCCAGGAACTCGGAATCATCGCCGTGTTCGGTTTGCACATGTGGCCAGGTTTTGCAGCGGGTGAAATTGTCAGTCGCCCACTTGAGCTCATGGCCAGATGCTCAGAAGTTCACATCAAAATCACGGGTAAGTCAGTTCACATTGCCAAGGCGTGGTTGGGGGCCGACGCACTATTGGCAGGGGCGAACCTGGTTTCCAGGTTGAATGCGACTGTTCCGAATGACCCCCTACAGCTGCTCAGGTTCGGTCAAATGCACGCAGGAACGACAGGCAACATTGTCGCAGGTAGCGGTAAAGTCGATGGCGTTCTTAGGTCGTTTTCTGAGGAGCACTTCAACGGCCTTGTGAAACTTCTAAATGACACCGCCGCGGATGTTGCACGTGAAACGGGATGTGAGATTGCCGTCGAAATGACTGAGGGCTACCCGGCAGTCATGAATGATCCTGACTTGTTCCAAACAGTTCTTGACAT
>DAIOFF010000343.1:0-1886 GCA_036745855.1 Scrofimicrobium sp.
TTGGAATCACCAAAGCCAAAGCGGGTAGCAGTGCCTCAGAAGCGGGCATTCCTAATGTGCCGATGTATGCAAGAACTGCAGCACCTGGAACCACAAAACCATTTGCTGCAGCAAGGCCCATTGCCATTGGTCCCGCCGTGCTTGCAAGCGGACGTCCAGTGCGCCTAGCTACGCTTCGTGCGATCGGTGAAACTAGCACCAACAGCACATCGAAATAGATAGCTGGGGTGATCGAAGACAATGTGAATGCAAGCGCATAGGGGGACCCTTTGGCACGGAAAATCTTCAGAATCCCTCCAACGATTCTTTCCACCGCGCCGTAACTGGACATGAGAGTACCCATGATGACGCCCAGGCTGATTAGCAGCCCCACTTCCATCATGAGCTCTCCGAAGCCCCCATTTATGCCTTCGATTATGTCGCCGAAGTTCATTTTAGATGCCAGACCAAGCACGACGGTTCCAAGAAGAAGCGAAATGGCAGGGTTTATTTTCAATCTGACGATGAGTACTGCAATCGCGACAAATACCGCGATGAAGAGCAAGATCAGCCACGTTGCCGACATGTGTTCTCCCTTTCTATGTTGAGACGACGAGCGAAGACACTAATGCGCCAACGCGATTGGGAGCGGCCGTTTTTGCTTAGCCACTTCCATGTGATCAGATCACCTGATAACCTTACTTTCATGAACCACCAATATTCAAGAGGGGGTCTTGTGGATACCAAGATTGACCGCATTGAGACTTTTATTCTCAAGACGCCGCTAGGTGCGGAGCGTTTCTACTCGTCACAAGCGGAGTTTCCTGAACGAAACAGCCTTTTAGTTCGCTTAACTACTTCAGACGGTGTCGTCGGTTGGGGTGAAGGAGGACAGTATGGTCCAGCTGAACCAGTGCGTTCATGCATTGAGGACGTGTTAGCTCCAATGCTGCTTGAGATTTCCTGCGCTGATCCAGGGATAGTGTGGGAAACTCTCTACTCACGAACGCGCGATTTTGGTCAAAAAGGCACATACATCGAAGCGCTGAGTGCGATAGATATCGCACTTTGGGACATACTCGGAAAAAAGCTTGATATCTCTATCTCTAGATTGCTTGGCGGCAGGTTCCGTGACCAAGTCAAAGCCTATGGAACGGGCGGTTACTATTCGGAAACTGACTTTAGAGACGACCGTGATCTTCCAGCATTAAGGGATACCGTCAAAGGGTATGTTGATGACGGCTTCGGAATGTTGAAAATCAAGATCGGATTGCTATCGGTTGCGGACGATGCCAAACGGGTAAGAACTGTCAGGGAAGTTCTTGGGGATTCTTTCACCCTTTTTGCTGATGCTAATCACGCTTACAATGCCAGCAGTGCGATCGCGATGGGGCGTACCTTAGAGGAAACAGGATTCCAGTTCTTTGAAGAACCAGTTCCGCCAGAAGACCGCGAAGGATACGCACGCGTTCATAACATGCTGTCAATTCCTTTGGCGGGTGGTGAGGCCGAATATACGCGCTACGGTTATCGCGATTTCATTGAATCGGGATGCGTCGATATTATCCAACCCGACATTGGTGTTTGCGGGGGGATTTCAGAAATCCAAAAAATTCAAACTCTGGCCTCTATAAGAAACATCCGCACTATTCCGCACGTTTGGGGTTCGGGCATTGCTCTTGCAGCCGCGCTTCAAGTTTGCAGTGCTATGCCATTGACTCCATACACACATCGCGCTATTCCCGTACAAAATGAACCGGTCGTAGAGTATGACCGTACCCGTAATCCCCTTCGTGATGATCTATTGACTCAGCAGTTTGTACTTCATGATGGTTATGTGTCTATTCCAGATGGTCCAGGACTAGGCGTTGACGTTGATATGGCAGTGATCGATAAATACCAGGTGA
>DAIOFF010000344.1:0-1866 GCA_036745855.1 Scrofimicrobium sp.
TACATATCCATATGCCGCACAATGGGTAACACAATACAACCAGTCAAACGTGATTATCGATCAAGAAGCCGCAGACAGACTTTCCGGAAAAATATATGCGCAAGAAAAACTTGCAGCAGCCCGCGAATACAACAACAAACTGCATGCGGAAGGCATATTTCGAAGCGGCGACAACATAATGACCGGAACAGGAACCGGTCAAGAGTCAGCGCAATATGAAGACCTACTAAACAACGACCCAAATCATGTAATGGCCCGCCTCCGCGTTCCCACCATCAACCTAGACCTACCCGTCTACCACGGCACTTCCGACGAAACCCTACTAAAAGGCGTAGGCCACCTCAAAGGAACCTCACTTCCCGTAGGCGGGATTGGCACCCGTACAGTCCTAACCGGACACCGCGGTTTAGCCACCGCCGAACTATTCACCAACCTCAACAAAGTAAAAGAAAACGACACTTTTAGCATCGAAGTAATGGGTGAAGTTTTCTCCTACAGAGTCTTCCAAGTGCAGGTCGTAGCCCCAGACGCCACCGAAGAAATACGTGCCATACCAGGAAAAGACTTAGCAACCCTAGTCACATGTACTCCACTTGGCATCAACACACACCGCATCCTCATCACCGGCGAACGAATCATACCAACCCCCCAAAGTGACCTTGACGCTGCAGGTGAAATACCGTCAACACCAAGCTTCCCATGGTGGATCGTCATCTACCTGACCGCAGTCCTCCTGATTTCACTTTGGTACTGGCGTTCTGGGTACGCGCCTGCGCGGCCTCCGAAAAAACCGAAACGCCACTAAAGGGGACAGGCTATAGCAGCAACCGGGTCAACAACATCAAGACCAAGCACCTCGGCCACAGATTTCATGACATTGTCATGGGTAGCAACCGTGACCGGCTCACCGATGAGAAGGGCGGTGGCCAGATGCAAAGCGTCTAGCGTTTTGATGTGCCGCTCAAAGGACTCAGCAATGGCATGAGTCTCTCGGGTGATTTCAAGCAAACCAACTCTGTCAAGTAATGGAGCGCCATCAGCTGCAGGGCGATTATCGCGCCGAAGAACACGAATCACTTCGGTGCGCAGCAGCCGGGAGGACACAAAAGTTGTTTCAGGTTTCTGCATCCATTCTTGCAGCCTGACTCTTTCTGGGACATCAAGAATAGTCCGAAGTGCAACAGATAAATCAAGATAGATTATGTTCATGACTTAGTGGTCGCCACGCATTTCATCAAGCAACGTTTGCACTTCGTCATCCGTGTATTTTGGGCCCCCCGGTTTATCGGGCCAAGGAGTTGGTAATGACGCCGGAGGCGTATAACGACCGTCGCGTTCTAGCCGAGCCAACAGTGTATCTTGAGCGTGATACTGAGTAATGCGCCATCGTGGTTTACCGCGCTCTGTAACCACTACCTCGGAAACATCAGTTACTTGCGCAAGAACGGATGCGGTGTTCTGGTTTAGTTCACGCTTGGTCTTTGTAGGCATATGCTGATTGTAGTACGCATGTCTGACATTTGTGATAGGTCGACTAGCCTTACACAAAATGCCACTTGCATAGTGCTTGACCTTGTGATATTCTGACTTACTGCCTAACGGTAGAATGAAGAACAAAATAGGGGATGATCGGTTTCGACGGTGCTCGTCAATTGAGGCGAAGCGGGTCGAGAATGCATGCTCACTCGTAAAAGATGTATGCAAAACAATAAGTGCCAAACAAGATCGCACTGACTTCGTCCTCGCTGCCTGATAGCAGCCAGGACCTTTAAAAGTCCGTCAGCCCGGGAGATTGCTCTTGCCCCGGTGTCTGGCGTCGTCTAAAGAGCCACTGGATTTCGCGCGTGTTAGCTGCGCGGCTTCGAC
>DAIOFF010000345.1:0-1852 GCA_036745855.1 Scrofimicrobium sp.
TTCGTGGACGAAAGCCGCATTGCTGTTACCGGAGGAAGTCAAGGGGGCGGAATAGCTCTCGCTGCCGCCGCATTGTCCCCGCAAATTGTCTCAGCGGTAATGCCCGATGTGCCTTTCATGTGTAATTTCAAGCGATCTCTTGAGATGACTCCTTCCGCGCCTTTCACCGAAATTGTCCGTTACCTGGCTGTGCACCGCGAAGATATAGAAAAAGTTTTGCATACCGTGTCCTTCTTCGATTGTGCACTTATGGCTTCGATTGCATCAGCACCTGCTATTTTTTCTGTAGCTTTAATGGACGATATTGTCTTGCCATCCTCTGTCTTTGCTGCATTCAATAACTATGGCTCAGAAGACCGCCAGATCGAGGTCTATCCATTCAACAAACATGAAGGCGGCCAACTTCACCAATGGTTGCGCCAACGCAAGTGGTTGAACAAACGTTTTAAAGACTAAACCAGCGTTCGAATCGCGTTTATTGCTGCTCCCCACGCATAATCGGTAAACTCAAATTCCCCGAGTTCCACATTGGGGAACGATGAGCCTGGATCCAGACGCATTTGAATCGATTCTTCCATCTGTTTCGAAGCAAACCTCGCCACGTCAAGTGCCTCACCAGTGATGAGAATGCTCTCAGGATCTACAATGTTCGCAAGCATCGCTACAGCAGCTCCCAAAGCCGTTCCTGCATCCCGAAAGGCTTTTTCTGCACGTTCATCTCCGCGTTTTGCCGCGTCAAGGGTCTCCCAAAATCCAGCGCCTCCGCTGTTTCTCAAAATTGCCGGAACAGTCACATACGCAGACACGCACCCAATATGTCCCCTGTCACAAGTCGGCCCGTCCCCTGTCACTGGGAGGTGACCTATTCGCCCAGGCCTTCCGTGTGCGCCAGTAACAACCTGCTCATCTGCGACGATTCCACTTCCAATACCTTCTCCAAGGGATATAACCGCAAAAGGGTTCTTGCCAACACCCGGACCGAACCAGTGGTGGGCTGTTGTCAAGGCTTGAACGTCGTTGTTGATCGCAACAGGAAGGTCCGTTGCTCTTGAGACTAGTTCTTCTAAGTTGACTTCATTCCAACCCAAAAAGTCGGATCCCCTGACTACGGCTTTCCCATCCACGAATGTTACGTCTCCGGCCAAGCACACGCCTATGGCCGCCACACGTTTGAACCGTTTTCGAATGCGTTCAACAAACTGAGAAATCTGGGCGACCACGTCACTGACCACAGTGGTGGTCAATGGTTGCCCTTCTGAATGAACAACATGGACAGTGAGGTCAGTAACCGCACCATATAACGCGTCTCCGGTAAGTTTTACACCCACAAAATACGCAGACTCGGCCACTAGCTCCATGACTTCCGATGGGCGTCCACGGCGATCTTCCGATAGAGCTGCACCTTCATGCATGAGTCCTAAATCTGCAAGTTCGCGAGTAAGGCGACTAAGACTTGCCCGTGACATCCCCGATCGGTGAGTGAGTTCTGCTCTCGACCTGGGCCCATGGACTAGAACATCGCGAAGAACACTCTTTTGCGCGTCGCGAAGCACTGGCCACGACCAACGGGATTCATTGAAATCACCTTGTTTAGTGGGTTCATCGCGCACTTTTTGCCCGACCATCGGTTTCTCCATTCATTGCAGACATTCTTCAATTATGTCTTAGAAAGAGACAAATTTCCTTGCGTTGCCATTTATACCTACAGTATCGCTCTGAACAACCATTCAAGCGCACCAGCCGCGACCATACAATCCGTCCGCCCTCACAGCGCCTACCACGCTTTATGGAGGCGACAGACCAAAAAGTGTCAGTACATAACCGCTGGTGCGCGGCAAATGGCCGCAAATGC
>DAIOFF010000346.1:0-1839 GCA_036745855.1 Scrofimicrobium sp.
CGCAGACCCTACAAGAGGTTTATAGGGTTACCCATCCGCGGGCAAGCCAAATGCTTTAGAGTTGGAGTGTGACTAATAACGTGCAGCCATATTTGATGGCAGACCCTGCGAACGCCGGATTTCCGGTGCCTGCACCTTTGTTGCAGCATGGGCCTGCGCGTATTATCGCGATGTGTAATCAAAAGGGTGGTGTTGGAAAAACAACTACCGCCATTAATCTTGGGGCCGCGCTAGCTGAATACGGTCGCAAAGTATTAGTGGTTGATTTCGACCCGCAGGGTGCCGCGACTGTAGGACTTGGCATTAATGCAATGGATATTAGTTCTACTATTTATACGCTTCTTACTGATTCAAAAATCAGCACTAAGGAAACTATTTGTCATACGGCAAATGCAAATCTTGATGTTCTTCCCGCCAATATTGATCTTTCAGCTGCTGAAGTCCAGTTAGTGAATGAGGTTGCCCGGGAAAGCGCTCTTTCGCGTGTACTTAGGCCAGTTGTTGATGAGTACGATGTGATCATTATTGATTGTCAGCCTTCACTGGGTCTTTTGACAATAAATGCGCTGACTGCTGCTCATGGTGTTATTGTGCCGGTTGCGACTGAGTTTTTTGCTCTTCGGGGTGTGGCGTTACTTGTTGACACGATTGAGACGGTTAAGGATCGTATTAATCCGCGTTTGACGATGGATGGGATTGTCCCAACCATGACGGACGCACGCACTCTTCATTCCCGTGAGGTCCTTGAGCGTTTGCAGGAGACCTTCGGTGATGTTGTATATAAGACTGAAATCGGCCGAAGCGTAAAGTTCCCAGATGCCACGGTTGCGACAGAGCCGATTACGACTCACGCCCCGTCTCATCCTGGCGCTATGGCTTATAAACAGTTGGCACGTGAAGTGGTAAGCCGTGGCGAGGCCCCCTGATAGACACCCAGATTCTGCGGGATTCGCAGTTGATTTGCCGGTGTTCCACGGGCCTTTTGATTTGCTTTTGCAACTCATTGCAAGACGTGAACTGGAAGTCACTGAGGTGGCGCTGGCCCAGGTTACTGATGAGTTCATTGAGCACATGGCGCAGGTTCCAGATTTGTCGGCCGCAACTGAGTTTTTGGTGGTTGCAGCGACGCTTTTGGATATGAAGGCTGCTAGCCTGCTTCCGCGCACTGAATCTCAAAATGAGCTGATTGATGAGGATTTGTCGGCCAGGGATTTGCTGTTCTCGCGGCTTCTTCAGTATCGCGCGTTTCGCCAGATGGGTTCTGTCTTCGCACAAAAGATGGAGTCTGAGAGATTATCTGTTGCGCGTGAGGTTCCATTAGAGCCCCATTTTGCTGCTCTTTTGCCTGAACTAGTTTGGTCGGTGACGAAAGAACAGTTGGCAATGTTGGTGGTGAACCTTTTGGTGGAGCCTCCGCGCGCTGATGAGGCTGAACATGTGGCTCGGCCAAAAGTTTCTGTAGCTCAGCAAGTACAGATTCTTCGGGAGTTTTTACGCAAGAAACGTCAGGCGACATTTCTTGAGCTCATATCTGATGCTGGGGATCCTGCCGTTGTTATTGGGCGTTTCCTTGGAATACTTGAGCTTTATCGTCAGGGGCTGGTGGCGTTTGATCAAAGTGAGCCGTTTGGTGAGTTAGAAGTCATGTGGGAGGGCGAAAATGAGCAGTGAGGATCGTTTGTTGTCTGCGCTTGAGGCGGTCCTAATGGTCGCGGAAGAACCGGTTTTGGCTGGTGATATTGCGGCGGCCCTTTCTGTACCTACTTATTTGGTTGAACAGGCTTTGACTGAGTTGCAGGAAGAATATGCGGGTGCGAATGGAGAGCGCCCTCGCGGATT
>DAIOFF010000347.1:0-1828 GCA_036745855.1 Scrofimicrobium sp.
CACTAAAACCAAAACCACAAGGGCACAGATCAGAAGTATCCCAACACTAAACCAAGTACCCAGCAGCCGATTGTCTCTTAGCGGAGAGAAGAGAGTTTTTTTCCCAAGCATAGATAAGTTGGAAACACCCATGATTCGAAGATTGATTGAATACAAAGCTATTTGAGTGAGTATTCCTGCAAGCAGGCCATCAATATTTCCTTTTGTATTCAATAAACCCGTAACACACCCAGCAACCATTCCTCCAAGGAAAGCAAAAAGAAGCGCAACCCCGGCCGGAACTCCATTTACAATCGCAACGGCTGCAAGTGCTGCTCCCATGGTAAACGACCCATCAACTGTCAGGTCGGCAAATTCAAGGATGCGAAAGGTGAGGTAGACCCCCAGCGCCATGATGGCGTATAACAATCCCAGTTCAACTGCGTTTACCATGAGAGTCTCCTAAACGGACAGCTATTCGAAAATGTTTTCAGGATCTGCCGATTCCAACAAATCTGCAGGTATCTTTACATCCATGCGGTCAGCAGCCCCTTTATTGATATAAAGCAACAAATCGGTCTGGGTCTCTACTGCCATTTCTGCTGGGTTTGCACCTTCAGTAAGAATCCGCACTGCCATCTGACCGGTTTGGTAGCCAAGTTGGTAATAGGACAAGCCATAGGTGGCGACAGTTCCGTTCTTGACTGAATCCCCCTCAGCAGCGAAAACTGGGATTCCTTTAGATTCGCCAACCGAGATTACAGAGTCCAACGCCGATACCACGGTATTGTCGGTTGGCACATAAATAGCATCCACATCCAAGGATTGGGCGGCCTGTTGCACTTCAGTCGACGTGGTCGCTCCAGCTTCCTTAACTTCAATTCCAAGCTTGTCTGCTGCTTCCTTCACCCATTCAACCTGAATTGAAGAATTCCTTTCACCAGTGTTGTAAACGACACCAAGAGTTTTAATATCTGGCACAAACTGCTTGATAAGTTCAACCTGTTCGTCAACCGGGTTCGCATCAGAAGTCCCCGTGACATTTGCACCCGGCGCATCCATGCTGTCAACCAAGCCGGCATCTGTTGGGTCTGTAACCGATGTAAACAGAATCGGTGTGTCGATTACGGCTTGGGCCAGTCCCTGAGCCATGGGCGTTGCGACTGCAAGAATCAGATCAGCGTTGGACGATGCAGCCGCGCCCGCGATTGAGGCGACAACAGTTTGATCACCATTAGCGTTTTGCTCATCGTAGGTTACATCCAGCCCTGCATCCGCGATAGCAGCCTTGAAGCCGGCAATAGATTCATCAAGTGATGTATGCGTGACAATTTGGGCTACGAGGATTTTGAACGATTCCCCTTCGCCTCCATTGCCGCTTTGTGAGGCAACTCCAGATTGATCAGTACCACCTTCAGTAGGAGTATCTGAACCACATGCTGCCAAAAATGCAGACATCAAGAGTCCTGCTCCAATGACTGCCACACTTCTTTTCAACCGCTTCATACTGGTTTCCTTCCCTGACGCACCTACTGGCGTTAGCGGCATTGATGTTACGGGCTTTGCTACTAGATTCTTTCTAAAGTCCAGCATCTGGGTTGCAATGAGCTGACAATAGGTCATGACAGATGGCCGATTTCTCACAAAAACGCCTCTTTTGAAGGCGTTTTTCTATACAGTGTCCATATGACAGCCGAATACAAACCTGCTTTTAGGACAAAGACTCCACAGCCGAACGACTCTTTAATTCAAGGTGCCCTAGGCGACACCTATCCTTACTTTATAGAAACTAAATGCGCATTAGAAGAAGACCTAAGCTTAGAACTCCAGTGGGTCTATTACCGTGACG
>DAIOFF010000348.1:0-1825 GCA_036745855.1 Scrofimicrobium sp.
CAGCGCTCTACCTGCATTCAGGCGGTCGCCTCGGCGAAGGAAAGGCGACGTTCGGCACGGGATCCTCAGTGATGGTTCCGATGGATGCCTCCACAAAAAATGTGGAAGGTATTGCCACCACGATCGCGTGGGGAGAACACGGCCAAACCGTCTTCGGTAGGGAAGGGAACATCCTTGCAACCGGGGCAGCCTTGGCTTGGATGTCGAAGATTCTAACTGACGGCGACGTTGTGGAACTGGGACGACTAGCAGAAGAAAGCGCCGGTCAATCAGAGGTACAGTTCGTGCCAGCATTCACCGGTTTGGCAGCTCCCTATTTTGATCGAGGCGCGGTTGGCCTCATCCAAGGACTTACTTCTGGAATATCAAGAGCAGACATCGCTCATGCGGCCATGGAATCCGTGTGTCAACAAGTCATGGACGTGCTAGAGGCAATGGAAGCAGACGACCTGGTCAATCTTGAAACCCTTCACGCCGATGGGGGTGCCAGCAAATCAGTACTACTCATGCAGATTCTGGCCGACTTCCTTGACCGCGAAGTCAAAGTCGCGCAAGTAGCAGAAGCCTCAGCGATGGGAGCGGCACTGATGGGAGCCAGAAAACTCGGATATTCCCCACTTGCTGGTGCCCTTAATCCAGATGTTGTAACGCCCCAAAAGAGCGCGGAGTGGCGAGAAACGAGGCGCACAATTTGGCGCGATGCTGTCGCGCGATCCCGATTTGAAACGAATGTATGAGCGAGCGTTTCCGCAAGGATGCGGAATACAAAGAAAGCGAGAGAATTAGTGGCCAGTTCCAAGGCGAAGAAGCCGTTCTTTTGGAGCGGATGGTTCATAAGTGTCGTCATAACTATCTTGCTGTTGGTGCTTATGTGGTTCAACACCACATGGATAAAAACAGGAAGCGAGGCGCAAGCCGCTGACACGGCGGCAGAATGGGCTGAACTCAACTACACGGACACCGTGGTTGCAACAATTCAAGATCGTGCGGTCGCAATAGAGGAGCTCACAACAAAAATCATTGCTGACCCAGACGGTACTGGCGAAGAACTGGGACGGCGTGAAGACGCTGCCCAACCATACAGTTTCGCAACAGTTGCAGCGGGGACCGTAAATGGTGAACAGTTCGGACAAATCCTCCTCGATGTTCCAGGGATGCCAGATGGCCTCACCGTTGGTGTCGCTGTGCCTCCTTTTGGTACGCCAACTTCGCTTCGAGATGCGGGATCAGAACTAACGTTCGGTGATTTCACGAATCAAACCGAATACCAAAAGGTAGCTGTCGAACTGAACAACCGTGCTGCAGAAGCCGTCTACTCTGACCTTGATCCAGACTCGCTCCAAGGCAAAGAAGTCCACGTGACTGGTTCCTTCACCTGGGCGTCAAAGACCGGTGGAGAAATTGACCACCTCGTGATCA
Organism: Scrofimicrobium sp.; assembly: GCA_036745855.1. Classification (GTDB taxonomy): domain Bacteria; phylum Actinomycetota; class Actinomycetes; order Actinomycetales; family Actinomycetaceae; genus Scrofimicrobium. The sequence continues at coordinate 1,420 of DAIOFF010000348.1, forward strand.
CTCCAGTCATCATGGAGGTCAAGTGATGACCGGCGCCCCAATCCTTCGTGCGGAGACCATAACAAAAGCTTATGGTGGCACCCATGCGCTTCGAGGAGTTGACTTCGAAGCCCACCCGGGTGAAGTCACGGTACTGCTTGGGGAAAATGGCGCTGGCAAATCGACACTCATGAAGATTCTTGCTGGCGTAGAGCAGCCAAGTTCAGGTTCCATCTACCTTCGCGAAAAGCCAGTAACCTTTTCAAGTCCTTCCGAAGCAGTGGAAAACGGCGTTGCCATCATCCACCAAGAGCTAAACCTCTGCCCGAACCTATCCATCAGTGACAACATGTTCCTTGGCCGCGAAAAGCGAAAAGGGGCAATGATTGACTTTTCGTCACAAAATAGGGAAGCCATCCAGTACTTA
>DAIOFF010000349.1:0-1813 GCA_036745855.1 Scrofimicrobium sp.
CTTTTCAGAAAACTTACGTCGCCTCTGCGGATCAGCCTCATCTAGTTCAATGCGCTCTATCACAACCAATCCCTCAGAAAGCCCCAGTGCATTCTCAACCGAATCAGTCAAGCGTCCCCTAATGCCCTTTTTTAGAACAAGGCGATCGACAACCACATCAATATCGTGTTTTAGCTTCTTCTCTAAGGTTGGAGCACTATCAAGCCGAACTAGCTCACCATCAACAACCGCCCTGGCATATCCCCTGCCCTGCAGGTCAGCAAACAAATCCTGGTACTCACCTTTACGGCCCCGCACCACAGGGGACAAAACCTGAAACCTAGTTCCCTCATCCCACTTCGAAATCTGATCCACTATCTGTTGCGGGGTCTGCGCAACAATCACTTCATCACAAATAGGGCAATGCGGAATGCCAGCGCGCGCATAAAGAAGCCTCAGATAGTCATAAACTTCAGTAACCGTTCCAACCGTAGACCTTGGATTTCGAGAAGTACTTTTCTGGTCAATAGACACAGCAGGCGACAATCCTTCAATGAAATCAACATCAGGTTTATCCATCTGCCCAAGAAACTGACGTGCGTATGAAGAAAGGGACTCTACATACCTTCGTTGCCCCTCGGCAAAAATCGTGTCAAATGCGAGCGAAGACTTTCCAGAACCCGAAAGTCCCGTGAAGACAATCATTTTGTCACGCGGAAGTTCAACATCGACATTTTGCAGATTGTGCTGCCTGGCACCGCGGACAATGATCTCACTATTCACGCATCTACTCTAATGCCCAAGCAGAAATGTCGCACACCTGTTCGATAGCGGCGAACGCTAGAGCGACACTATCCCCTGCAAACAGTTATCATTGTCACATGGCTTTATATGCGTTTGAGTATCGATATGACGAAGACCTACTGGCACTAGTAAACGACATTCGCCCAGCTCACCGCACTTTTATGCGGGAACTGGAAGCTAAAGGGGTACTAATCGCCTCTGGTTTCTTGAGAGATGCGACATTCAATGGCGCACTCGCGATCTTACGGGCCGACAGCGCCGCTGATGCCCGCAAAATGCTTAGCGACGATCCATTTGCCATAAACGGACTGATTCACTCAATCATTGTTCGCGAATGGCAGCCGACCATTGGAGCTTACGCGGAAGAGTTCGACACAGATTTTCCACATTCGTAGCCAAAAGGTTCGACTTTCTAATTGGCATTGTCAGCAATCGCATTGGCTACCAGCAATGGAGCTTCGACACACGTCAAATGCTTCAGGCCCGGAACAATCACTTTCGAAATGGTGCAATTCACGAACAAATCACCAAGTTCATCAACCATCTTTGGCGTCATACCCGCATCCTTTTCGCCAGACAAAATGAGGACAGGTACTTTGACGGTAGCTGGCGCCGAACCCAGATCAGTAACCGCCAGGACATCACAACAAGCAGCAAAACCCTCACGATCTTGCCCTATATAGGCAGTCCGTATTTCCTCATAAATATCCCGGCCTGGGCCATTCACAAAATCTTCCGTAAACCACCGCTCCATGGTGTCATCAACAATGGCTTCAGTTCCACGCTGCCGAACAAGCGCAGCCCGCTGCACCCAAGTGGCGCTATCCCCAGAAGAAACTCCTGAATCCAACATCGCAAGAGAAAGAACCTTCTCAGGATACTTCTGCGCTACCGACAAAGACGCTGTGCCGCCAAAAGAAATCCCACCAACATGGAACTTCACAATCCCAACTTGCTCTAACGCTGAAACCAACAAGTCCGCGACATGCCCCATTGTCCGCGGCGCCTCAAGAGTCTTCGAATCCCCGTG
>DAIOFF010000350.1:0-1810 GCA_036745855.1 Scrofimicrobium sp.
TGTTCTTGAGTCGCTCATACAGACCTCCTCGTCCTCATTTATGATCTCCTTGTCCTGATAACTAAGTGTGTTTGACTGCTACTTGTGATTTGTGAGGTGCCGTAAAATGCGTACGCAAAGTACGTGCCGCTATTATTCGGTTTCAGAAGGAATCCAAAAAATGCTTTAGTCTCCTAGGAGGTATGTGCCTTGCGCATTCCTTCCTCGATGTCCTCAAGTGAACGACCACGCGTTTCAAACATCTTGTATCGAATGAACCAAAGCGTGAAGAAGCAGACCACCGCATAAATAAGGAACACTGATGTTCCCATTACGGAAAGCAAGACCGGGAAAGTTAAGGCGACAACCAAGTTCGCGAGCCAGTCCATTGAGCTACAGAAACCAACGGCCTGGCCTCTGACAAACAATGGAAAGACCTCACCAATGGTGACCCAAGTAAGTGGTCCCCAAGTGGAGGCAAAGAACATGATATAAATCGTGGTAAAAACAACCGTTATGATAGCTTTTGTAGATGACCCATCGCTTCCGATCAGATTGACCAGGCCAAGAACTGTCAAAGATAGTCCCATGCCTGCAGCGCCGAACATCAATAGAGTGCGACGTTTGAACCGGTCCATTACTACGACGGCGATGACCGTGACGATAACTTCAAAAACTCCAATGCCCACGGTGGACAAGAGTGCGGCATTCTTGCCCATTCCAATTTGAGTAAATGTCGTGGGAGCATAGTAAATGACAGTATTACACCCAACGAACTGCACTAGGATAGCGAGACCGAGACCACTTACCAACGCTGGACGCATCCACGGTTCGAAGATGTCCGAAAATTTCCCTTTTGGAACATTAGATGCTTCTTCGATTTCTTTCATTTCGGCGTTGACCAGATTTGTGTTCGCGGGTCCACGGAGTCCTTCAAGGATCAATCGAGCGCGCGATTCTTGTCCAATGCCGGCAAGGTAGCGTGGACTCTCTGGTAGGAATAGTCCACCTATCAGCATAAGTATTGATGGAATAACGGCGAAGCCAAGCATTAACCGCCATGAATGGTTAAAGTTAGAAAACCATAAATTAACGAGGTATGCAGTTAGTATCCCAATCATGATCATCAGCTGATTTAGGGCAGAAATAGACCCACGACGGGCAGCGGGTGCCATTTCTGATAGATACATTGGAACCAGAGCGCTTGCTGCACCAACCGCTACACCTAGGACGATGCGAGCCAGAATTAGTGTCCACATTCCTGGTGCCAGCGCGCAACCAATTGCGCCGATGGCAAATATGATGGAAGAAACGATGATCATACGTTTGCGGCCGTACTTGTCTGCAAGTGAGGAAACACCGATCCCTCCTATCATGGCCCCGAGTAGAACTCCTGAAACTACTGCTCCTTCTCCGAAACTCGAAAGGGATATGTTCTCACGGATGAAAAGTAAGGCACCAGAGATTACACCAGTATCGAAGCCGAAAAGAAGACCTCCAAGTGCACCGAACACATAAATGAACGCAGGAGGCACGATCCGCTGATGTTTATTTGCCTGGTCAGAGAGGTTTTGTGAGGCGAAAGTTTGATTTGCCAATGCTGTTCCTTTCTTAAGGTCAGGACGTGACATTAGGACTGGCCATTAGTCGAAGTCTGGGACATCATTGTTGTTTATTCGGGAACGCCGTTGGTCGTACCCGTGTGTTACTTCGCCAGGAAGAATGTGTTCATCTTCTCTACACCATGCGAACGGATCTGTTGCTGCTGTCAGGGCAAAATTTCCCCAGCAAGTCAATGATCCCGAACGGATTATAAGGCGTGCCTCATGGG
>DAIOFF010000351.1:0-1808 GCA_036745855.1 Scrofimicrobium sp.
CTCGGCAACTGCCTGAACCAATAACGGGTTGTCGCGGTCTGAACCACCCAACTTGCACGTATCAGCAAAAGCCCATGCCATCTGGTCCCATAGCTCCACAGAATATGGCGCGCCAGCCTTTATCATTTCCGTTGCCAAAATCCCTGGAGATAGAGAAGATTTCTTGGAGGTAAGCGGTGAAATAACAGGACTTGTAGGAAAATCAAGTGGAAGCGCCGCGGCCTTGACTATCGTATGGATAGTGATGTGACGGCCAGGCAAAAACCATTGATCAGCCTCTACTCTGACCTCGACGACGTCTTGCAACACTGTGTGAAGCGGGCTGTTTTCTTTCGAATACTTGCTTCGAATGAGTTTTTGCAGAGGGACCAGCCATGGGTGTAACTCGTCTGGGACAGCAAAACGGCTAAACCATCTTCCAACCGATAAAGCGAAATCGCGAGCCGCAAGGTTGTCAAGTGTGTCAAGGCCCCCGACTATTACTGCACCACTTATTGATTCTTTGGCAACATAGTGTATTTTCCCAAGGTCGATGGCGCGATCGTTGATCAGCACATATCGCGGATTAGAGCGATCGGAGGCGCCTCTCATCTCGACAGCAGTTAGGGTCTTAATTACCGGAGCAAGAAGAACGGTTTCACGCTTAGGTTGTACCACGTCGCAAGTTTGTGAGACTATCGCATAATCGTTTTCTTCCAAGTCGGTAGATATGCGAATAATGTCGCCTTGTTGGCGCTCATTGAAGTAATTATTGTTCATCGTTTGGCAGCGTCACCTAAGCCTCAACCCACGTTCGTGCAGGGCGGTTAATGTCTTCGTCTGCAGCCCGTCCAGCGGAAGATATCAAGGCATCCGCTGACTGAAGCAATCTCCTGCGGATCTCATAGGCGCTTAACCTAGCTTCGGTGAGCTTATCTACCAAAGCTGCGGTCTTGACAATGGCCTCCTCATTTATTGAGGACATTCGACCACCAGCCGCCCAGGAATGAACGCTGCGTCTAGACACGCCAAAGAAACGCGCAATCTGATCCCAAGTGAGTCCCGTTGCAGCGTGAATGGCTTGGACCGCTTGTGCCGGTGTCCGTTGGCGTTCTTCTTTATGTCCAAAAGTCGAAGGGTGGGTGATGCGAGCAATCCTTCTTACCTCAGGTGAGGCCGCATAGCCGCTGACAGGCCATCCGGTATCCGAGATTGCAGAAACGAACGTGCCTGGGCAAACGACGGCCATCAGCGTTGCAATAGCCACCGCTTTCGTGGTGCTTTGAGGGCGTTGAGAATACCCGCGTATGGGTTCTTGCACAGTATTTTCGGTTGTGGATTTAACTGAGAGCGTCATTTATATCTCTCCACGAATCGTTCCGAAATAAGATCTTCGAATAATCCGTAGCACGCTTCCGAAAGTACCTCAGCTTGGCCCTGGATATCAGCGCTAGAAAGAGCTGTGCCTTGTTCAGCTTCAAAGGAAGCATCAAGATCGAGTACCCAACTTGGCTCATCAATGGGTTCAAAGGTTGGGTCTACAGTTACGCCATTTTCAAGACTGGCAGATCGAATCAATATTGTAATGTCGTTGGCTGTATAAACTGACTCAGTGATGCTTTGACGTAGTTCTGTGCCTTTTGGGGTCCAGCTTGCGCCACCGAGAACGCTGGGATTGGTAAAGAAATCCTTTAGTGAAGAAAGGTCGTCCCCTGAAATGCGGTTCGTATAGCGGTATCCAATGTGAAGCCAAGTAGGAATCTGGAATACGGCTATTAACGTATCTATCACCTCACCCAGGCGTTCAATAAAATCTATATGTCCGCAAT
>DAIOFF010000352.1:0-1763 GCA_036745855.1 Scrofimicrobium sp.
AAGCAGTTCGATACATGTAAAGCGTAAGTGGTGCTGTCTGAGTGCCAGGCCCGCCATTGTTAAGAGCTAACAACGAATCAAACACTTTTAGCGTCGCATTCAGACTGAAAATAATCGAGGAGAGCAGTATTGGGCGCGACATCGGGACGATAATATGTCGAACCAACCGCAACCCGTTTGCTCCATCTAAACGGGCCGACTCAATCACCTCATCAGGGATATCGATCAACCCGGTATAAAGCAACACTGCGTAAAACCCCATTGACGTCCACCATGTCATGACCAAGGCGACACTCAAGGTTCCGATCATTGATGCCAGGAACTCGACCTGTTGTCCCCCAAAAAAGACAATCAACTGGTTTACCGGACCAGGATTACTACCAACCTGGATCATGCTTTTAAACAAAAGAGCCACAGCAACCGTAGGTAGAACCATGGGAAAGAATACAATTGTCCTCAGTAAGGCTGAGCCTTTACGAAGTACAAACTGATAGAGCAACGCCATCAAATACCCAAGAGTCACCTGCCCCACTGTGGCAATCACAGCGAAGACTACGCTGATCACCAACGAATGCAGTGCAGCAGAATCCTGAAAAAAGGTTTTGAAGTTGTCTAGTCCAACGAACTGGAATCCGCGGAGATTGTTGCCCTCAAATAAAGAAAGACAAAGTGACCAGACCACCGGAACAATCTTTAGGCCGAAATACACGAGAAATGCCGGCGCTAACAATATGACAATTGCTTTGCGATCGCCGAATACGGACTTCATTGCATTACCACTTTTCGAAGTCTCAGGGGAGCCAGCCAAAAACATGACTGACTCCCCTGAAGTCGGAGAGATTACTTATTGGCGTCGATACTGGACTGAAGATCCGCCATGTATTCCTCGGGCGTCATTTGCCCAGTTGCGAGCAAAGAGACATCAGAAGACGCGAGAGAATTTGTTTTCGGGTCGAAACGCGCTTCGAACCAGAGAACCGTCTCATCAATCTCGGAAATACGTTCTTGAATCTCGGCCGTAATTTCTGGAAGATCAGTCACTTCCCCGTTTATTGCCATCCCAGAAATCGTTCCAGAATCCTGCAACGCTTGCTGTCCAAAGTTTTCTATGATGCATCCAATCCAAGCTTCTGTCTTTGGACCAAACTGACCGGAAGCGGCCGCGAATGCTGTACCAGCATTCGCTGACCATTGATCAATGGTCCCCTGTCCATTTGGAACAGCTGGGAAAGGCATGAAACCGATGTTCTCGTCTCCAGCAGGATTCAGACTTTCATCAGTAACGTCCGACACAAAACGAGAAGCATCGAACTTCATTGCAGCCTTTCCAGAGAAGAAGTCATTGTCCGCAGCGTTCCAGTCTTCAGATACAAATCCCTCTACAAACATTCCAGCATCAATCAGATCCACTAAGGCTTGAGCGCCAGCAACATAATCGGGATCAGTCAACTTGGCTGAACCATCTGCAATTGCGTTCATGGCATCTGGCCCTAGTAAGCGGTGAATGTACATGCCGATGTACCTAGTAAGGGGCCAGCCTTCGCCGCCGGCTGCTGCGATTGGAGCAATTCCTGCCTCTTTGAGCTTTTTACCTGCAGCTAACAACTCATCCCAAGTCTTTGGTTCTTCAATCCCATTGTCTGCGAAGATCTGTTTGTTGTACCAGAACCCCTCAATGTTGTACTGATAAGGAATCGAGACCATTCCACCATAAACATCTTTCACGGTAGATACGGCGGCGGGAAGCATACTTTCCCAAACTT
>DAIOFF010000353.1:0-1745 GCA_036745855.1 Scrofimicrobium sp.
AGATTTTGTCGACGAGGTTCTGAAGACGCCGCTTCGTGCATTCACGTCAAAGTCCATTACAGATCCTGATCGCCTTCGCCGCGAACTTCAAGAAGTTCGTAAAAATGGATATGCGGTGTGTTGGCAGGAGCAAGAACTTGGTATGAGCAGCCTGGGGGCACCCATTCGGGATCATTCTGGAGACGTAGTTGCTGCGTTAGCCATCGCTGGTCCTGCGGCAAGGGTCAATGAGAAAACAGCACAGTCATTACTGGATGCGTTACTGGAAGAATCTGAAGCGATTTCGGTAAGACTTGGAGCTCCGTTTACTTCTCGCTAACAGTCTTATCCACTAGATATTGACTCACGAGGCTCTTGCAGCCTACAGTTCTGAACGCGTTGCGAGACTTGTCAGGCGAAAAGAGGAAACCCCAATGATGTCAACTGAAATCGTCAACATATCTGGGATTAACTCGGCAGATATACTTCGATTTGCCTCAATACAAATAGAGGGACTTACCAAAAACCATCCAAACGCAATACCTGTTTTCACAAAAAAAGGTCATTGGAACATTGAAGAGGATGCTTGGGCCCCTGCATGGACTGGCGGATTTCTAGCCGGGCAAATGTGGATAATTGCAGAAGCTACGGGTGATGCAGTATGGCGCGAACGCGCTGAGCATTACTCAATGCTCATTGAGCCGCGTAAGTCCGATCGTGGTACCCACGACCTAGGATTCTTATTTACTCCAAGCTGGAGCAGGTGGCACCGGTTGGCACCATCTGAGCAGACTGGCGAAGTATTGGTTGAGGCCGCAACGTCGCTGGCCAGTAACTTCAATGAAGCAGGCGGTTACATCAGGAGTTGGGTAGATCCGGGAAGCACATTTATTGACATCATGATGAATGTGGACCTCATTTTCGAAGCCGCCGAGATTTCTGGAAATGAGAGACTCTCAGAAATTGCATATACACATTCTCAAACTAGCCGTCGGCACTTAGTTCGTGGTGATGCTACAACAGCACACGAAGGGTGGTTTGATCCCACCACTGGTGAATTCCTCCGTCACGCTACGCATCAAGGATGGCGCGCTGATTCAAGTTGGGTGCGCGGCCATGCGTGGGCAATATATGGTTTCACCAATGCATTTATCCGTACGGGCGACACCGATTTCCTTGACACAGCTAAAACCCTTGCCGACACTTATATTCTCAGTGCTGAAAAAGAAGTTGTTCCTCCAAATGATTGGCGTGATCCAACCCCAGAATTTCCATTTGAAGCGTCTGCAGGATCCGTACTTAGCGCAGCTTTATTGCAACTGTCACAAACTATTCCAACCGGAGACACCCATTACAGTGCCGCTGGCATTCGCCTACTTGATCGCCTTAGTACCCCGCCTTTCTTGGCAACTGATGACCCAAATTGGGAAGGCTTAATCCGCAAAGCCACTTACCATCGCGCCAACAATTTAGGCGTTCAAGAAAGTAACATGTGGGGCGACTACTACTATCTTGAGGCTGTTGAACGCGCGAAAATGCTTAAACTAATCAACTGAAATAGATGTGATTTCCCACAAGTCCTAATGGTGTGAGTCGCCCGGAACCAGTTCTGGATTCACGCCAGTTACAGAGTGACAAGGAACTGGGGAGATTCTTGTCACTCTGAGCTATAAAAATGCTTGTATAGAGAATAACTGGCGAATGAACTTGGACGGTAGTATTCCTGCTAACAATACACACCTACTCGATTACAACAGAGCATTTAG
>DAIOFF010000354.1:0-1717 GCA_036745855.1 Scrofimicrobium sp.
TGATCTTGGTTGAAGGTGATACAGAGATCACTATAATGTAATAGCTTTACTTTTTAGCTTTGAATAATTCGGACTTGTATTCTTGAGAATAAACGATGCGTTTTGTAGTCATTAAACGTTTATTCTTTCGCCTCGCCAAAGCCAATTTTGGGTACACAGTGGTTGGCTCGGGTGACAGATGAGGTTCACCAAAAGTTCAACTTTTATTGCGGTAGGCTTGTTTGCAACGCAAACCGGCCAAGTTCTTTTGACTTTCGTCGATCAAATGCCTGAGGAAGGCCCGAACTGTGAATACTGAAACGTTCATCGCACACTTGCCGAAGCCTCGCCAAGAAATCTATCGCAAACTGATTGAGCAGGCAGGTCGATGTGCGGATGAAAACCCGCGTGCGCAGGAGTATGTGTTTGTGCCCGGGCGTATCCATCCAACATGGGACGACAGTGAGGCAGTCTTTTGGCGTGCAGTAGGCTCGCTTGCGCCAGAAGTGCTTGGAGGCACAGGCGAACTTCCGATTATCTTCATTGGTTACGATGTAATGAACCGTTTTTCAAGACGGCGAGAGCCACAGGGTTTTCTGGTGACCGACAGGCGTCTTATTTCTAGCGCAGATATAAGCATATTTAAGCAGGAAGAAAAGACAAGACAGTATCCGCTTTTTGTTGGTCCTGCCGGTATTGCTGTTTCCGCTGCCACAATAACCCAAAACGCAATTTCAAATTACGACTGGGATTTTGCTGAGTCACTTATTGACAAGGAAACAGTGCAGTGGATAAGTCTGGTTTTGGCACAGTCGCTCGTTGTGATCATGGAAATAGTGCAAGAAACTGGAAGTGCCCTCCCAAGTGAGATCGAGACGGCGAAGGACTTGCGCGGCCGCCTTTCAGAGCTAGGGCTTCTTTCTATTGCCAACTTTCCAGATAATCCAAAGCGGAAAAAACACTTCGCAAAGTTAGGTAAAAAGATCCCATTTGGAATAGATGAAGAGATTATTCTGAGCTTCACCGATTCTACTTTGGCAGGACCGTATGGCATCGTCCTCACCAACAAAAATATGTGGTCAAAAGACTTATGGGAGGAACCAGTTAGCACGCCTATCGAGAAGATTGAACCCGACCAGGTTCGTATAAGCCTTGATGATGATGCCCAAATTATCGTCGCCGCCGGTCAGGTGCACACCATACCGGCGTATATCGACGCGACACAAAAGGATTCATTGGTGACGTTTGTTCGGGAGTGGGCGGCAGGCAAACTTAGTTAGGGTCATCCTATATTGAGTCAAACACGCTTCGATCTCAATGCCGTGTTCGCGGTACCAGACGCGGGCAGAATTGTCCGGGAAGCAAGGATGTGCCTCGATTTGGTTCACAGCAAGCACCACACCGGTAGCATCAATGATTTGTTCGAGGTGTTCGGGCTCAAAGTTGGACACGCCAATTGCCCGGACACGTCCGCTTTTGAGGAGCTCAATCATTGCTTTCCACGGCGAGGCAAGATCGCCTCCGTAGTGCATGGGAAGTGGCCAGTGAATCAGGATTAGGTCCAGATAGTCGGTTTCAAGGTCGGCAAGAGTCTTGTCGAACGAAGCGAACACGTCTAATACCGTTCCAGTATGCCCGGGTAGGTACCCAGGTAAACGCAGCCGGAAGGCACTTCTCCGAAGCGGTTAGTTGAACCAGCGATAGTTCCGGCGATAGTGGCTTCGCCCCGTAGCTATTT
>DAIOFF010000355.1:0-1714 GCA_036745855.1 Scrofimicrobium sp.
CCGAGGTCGTCCATTCCGTGTCACGACAACATGTGCGCCACATGATGATGTGCTCGCCGTGCGGGTTGAATCGCCTGCGATTACTGAGGGAGTTGCGGCGCTGACTGTAAAGTTTCCGTACGCTTCTGATACTTTTGGCAATACCGTGGATTGGTCGCGTCCTGAGGCTCACTTGACGAAAATTGCGAAGAGTCGGGGTGGTGTTGCCATTTTTGATCGGGAAATGGATGAAACTAGATATCGTTTGAGAATGGATTGGGTAGGTGATGAACTGATTACTCAGGAGGAAGAACACTGCTTTGTGTTATCGGGGACGAGACCGGTGCTTGACGTGACGATGGCGTTTGCGGAAGATGACAAGGAATTCCCAGTGCGGCGAGGTGTCGACAATGTCCTTCGAGATGCTGCGCAGTCCTGGAAAGATTTCTGGTCTACCGGAGCCGCCATGAGCTTTGAGGGAAGTGAAGATCCAAGAGCAAGCGAACTTGAACGCCGGGTCATCCTCTCGCAATATGTAACTGCCGTAAACAGCGCAGGAAGATTTCCTCCTGCAGAGACTGGCCTTGTAAAAAACTCTTGGGCGGGAAAATTTCATTTGGAGATGCACTGGTGGCATTCCGCGCATTTTGCAATGTGGGGGCGTCCTGATCTGCTTGAACGAAGTTTTTCGTGGTACTTAGCTGCGCTCCCAGTTGCAAAAGAAATTGCAGGTAGGCAGGGATATTCAGGAGCACGCTGGCCAAAACATGTTGGTCCTGAAGGTAGGGAAAGTCCAAATGTAATTGGACCTTTGCTCGTTTGGCAGCAACCTCATCCAGTTCACATGGCTGAGCTACTTCGGCGCACCGGCACAGATTCTGATCGTATAGTCGCAACCTACAGTGAAGTAGTTGAAGAAACAGCAGCATTCATCGCGTCATTTTTGGAAAAGCTAGATGACGGAAAATTTCACCTAACTCCTCCAATAATGCCTGCTCAAGAAACATATGATCCAGATACCGTGTATGACCCTCCGTTTGAACTAGCTTATTTTTGGTGGGCCTTGTCGGTTGCTCAAAAATGGCGCGTTCTTCGTGGTGAAGAACCACGTGCTGATTGGGATGAAGTTTTGGAGAACTTTGCACCTTTGCCAGTACATGATGGTGTATTGAGCGGGGTCGACCGGCCTGCCAGAACAGATACAAACGATCATCCATCATTATTAGGCGCATTAGGAGTGGTTCCTAAGACTCCCTTAGTAGAGGAACCTATCATGCGTGCAACCATTTATGACGTTATAAAGAAATGGGATTGGCCGCGTGCGTGGGGATGGGATTTCCCGTTACTGTCTATGTGCTGTGCCAGACTTGGCAATGTGAAGGGAGCTATTGAAGCATTGGTGATGGATACGCCACGAAACTTGTTTTTACCAAATGGCTACAACTGCCAAGACCCAATGGAACTTCCCCTTTATCTTCCAGGAAATGGGGGTTTGCTGGCCGCCGCATCACTTTTTGCTGGAACATTTGATGGAAGTCAATATTCAGCCACTGAAGTCGCTGGATGGAAAATTCAAGCAGAAGGGTTTCCGTCCAGGCCATGAGTGATAACTGGATGTTTGATTCCAAGAATCCCTTGGAATCAAACATCTAGAGGACCTCTTCTACAGTACGAGCTCCACGGCCAAGTGTGCTTTCACCAGCAAATAAAGTGGCATGTAGCATAAGTATTTGGT
>DAIOFF010000356.1:0-1713 GCA_036745855.1 Scrofimicrobium sp.
AACATAGGCACAAATACAACAAACATCGGAACTGAAGCCGGGAACATAGGCACAGTGAACGACCGGTTATTTAGTGCGTCAAGATTTTCATCTAACTGTGCAACCGATGACGCACCGATCAACGTTGAAGTCATTCGTGGATCCCTCAAGGCCCACGAAATCGCCATTTGTGACAGCGTTTGTCCTCTCCGCTCAGCGATGGAGTTTAGCTGCCGAACCCGCTCAAGGTTTTCTTTCGACAAGTGATCGCCTGGCAACGAATCGCTTGTGGCAGCCCGTGAATCACTGGGAATCCCATTCAAGTATCTGCTGGTAAGCAGCCCTTGACCTAATACGGAAAATGCAATGCACCCGACCCCCAGATTCTCAAGCTCATCCAGGAGACCACCTTCGATCCACCTATTTAACATTGAGTACGATGGCTGATGGATCAGCAAAGGCGTACCCAAATCTGCAAGGATACGCGCCGCTTCCACAGTCCGTTTGGCAGAATATGACGAAATTCCCGCATAAAGGGCACGTCCAGAAACGACTGCCTGATGAAGCGCACCCATCGATTCACGCAAAGGTGTATCAGGATCGGGCCTGTGATGATAATAAATGTCAACATAGTCCAAGCCCATTCGTTCCAGACTTTGATCTAAGCTTGCAAGAAGATATTTCCGGGAACCATGATCACCGTAAGGTCCTTCCCACATATTCCATCCGGCTTTGGTCGAAATAACCAGTTCATCTCTAAGGCCAGCAAAATCCGTCTTCAGTATTTCGCCGAAGTTCTTTTCAGCTGAACCAAACGGAGGCCCATAGTTATTGGCCAGGTCAAAATGTGTAACGCCCCGGTCAAAGGCACGTTGCAAAATTGCGCGTTCGGTCGACAAATCCTTGTTCTCACCGAAGTTCTGCCACAAACCAAACGATATTGGAGGAAGAAGCAAACCACTGTCGCCCGCCCTCTGGTAGTCCGATTTTTCGTAGCGATTGGGGTTGGGAATATACGTCATTTATGGACCTTTCCTTGGCCATTGTCGTCAGTAGCTCTCTTGGGAATCTTGTTGCTGGAGCCACGTTGCCCGTCGAGTCGAGACTATAGCAGAGGAAGATCCGACAGCACAAGCATGAAAGTGCAACTATACTGATTTTCGTGCAAAATAGAGCAGGCGGGCGCGCAAACGACGCACATAAACTTCTTCCAGCAGGCCGTAAGGCACAAATCGTTGCTTACGTAAATTCGGTGGATGAAGCAACCGTGGCAAAACTGGCTGAGCAATTTTCTGTTTCACAGTACACAATCAGACGAGATTTGGATGAACTTGACCGTCAAGGGTTCTTAATCCGTACGCATGGTGGCGCAGTAAGTGCCCTCGCAACTGCTGTTCCCGATTCCGGCTTCGACATTAGGCTTCGCACACAAGCAAGGGCTAAAGACCATATTGGCCAACTTGCATCCCGCCTGGTTGAAGACAACACGGCTATCATTATCAATAGTGGCACCACTGCGCTTTCTCTTGCCAGAAATCTCGTAGACCACCGTGATTTAACCGTTGTTACGAACAATCTTCGTCTTCCGATGGAAATCAATGAAGATGCTTGTCGGGAGCTCCATTTGTTTGGTGGTCAAATTCGGCTTCTCTCTCAAGCAACCTTGGGTCCGGTATCGCTTCGAGTTCGCGACCTTGACGACATTCCTATCTGGTGTCAGACGGCATTCATTGG
>DAIOFF010000357.1:0-1657 GCA_036745855.1 Scrofimicrobium sp.
CCACCAGAGAACCCCTTGAAGTAGCCGGATCATTCACTATTGATGGTTTAGGCGGTGCCCCAAGTGTACGTCTCATCCACCGGCCTCGACAATCGTGGCAATTGCCCCAGAAGCACGCCATACAAAATCTGCACTATGCGCTCCTACAACAAGGAGAGTACGAGGGTTAGACATATTATTTCCTTCCTTTTAAAGAATGCCAATCCATTGCCAATATGTACCGGCAAACAGAACAAGCAAAAGATAACCGACAATAGTGATTGGAATACCAGACTTTATGAAATCTCTACCAGTAAATGCGCCGGTCCCATGTGCAAGAAGACCCTGAGGCGTTGAAATCGGCAATAAGAATCCAAAGTTCACAATAAACTGCATGATTAATACAAAACCTATTTGAGCTTCGATAGACGCATCGAATGTACTAGCAAGAACCATGGTTACCGGAATAAACACTGATGTGAGAGAGCTTCCTGAGGCAAAACCGAGGTGAATCAAAATACCAAACAACGCACATACCGCCACAGCTATCACCAGCGGATAACGGTCAAGACCAATAGGGGCAAGAATGGCATCCGATAGCCACTTTGCAGCCCCTGACCGTAACAGCACAGTCCCCAGTGAAATCGAAACACCCAGAACCCACACAGTTCCCCAGTCGAGGTACTGATTAGCTTGCTTCCAAGAGAACACACCAACCCCTGGCAACAACAAAATTGCAATAGCAACAACAGTTATTGTCGAAGAATCTATAGAATGCAATGTTCCTTCCGTCGACCAAAAGAACAACAATGCAATAGTTGCCGCAATAAGACGCCATTCTTCAGGCCGCACTGGACCGAGTTCTTTAAGTTGTTTACGCGCAAGATCACGACCACCTTCAATCTCAGTGAGTTCTGGTTTGAATAGTGTCCTCATAATGAAAAATAACGCCACACACATGATGACTGCCCACGGAGCACCTGCAAGAAACCATTTCCCCCAGGTGATCGATTCTCCAAAGTATTCTTTTACCAGTCCATCCATCAAGATATTCTGTGCAGCCCCAGTCTTTAGCCCAACATTCCAGATTGTTGAAGCATGCACGGCTGTCAAAACCAGCAATGCTGCCATTCGACTCTTCTTCTCAAGTCCAAAACTGACAACTAAACCCAGCAAGATTGGCAGTATTGCACCTGTTCTGGCAGTCGATGACGGGACTATGAATGCAAGTACAGTCGAAATGAGAATCGTCCCAAGAAGAATCGCATCAGTTCGTTCCCCAACACTTCTAAGGATCAACAATGCGATGCGTCTGTGTAGATTCGTCACCTGCATGGCTGCAGCAAGGAACAACGCAGCCAACACTAACGCCCAGGCTCCCGTAGAAAATCCACCTAAAGCCTGGCTTAACGCGGCTGAGGTTCCTAAGTTATCGTCCCCTGTTTCACTGTCCGGGTTCGGGGCATATGCCATGAATAGCGTCAACATTGACAAAATGGCGAATGCGGAAACCGGATAAGAAATGGCTTCCGTTAACCACACGATCACAGCAAAAACCAGGATTGCAAGGCTCCTTTGCCCTGCTACTGAAAGACTCTCAGGTGTGGGGAGCAAAACGACAATTCCCGCTGCAACAATAGCGACAATCAGCCAGACAATTTTGATTCGTGACACTGCG
>DAIOFF010000358.1:0-1642 GCA_036745855.1 Scrofimicrobium sp.
TCCTTCCTCAGATATGAGTCATATTCTTCGGCGAGGTCAGGCTCCCTTATCCTCCACTGTTCAAATTGTTTATCCCATGAGTCATGAAGTTCGCGTCCTCGTTTGCGCACGCAATCTCTGGATTTGAGCACTTCACTTGGCACCTCGAATGCCTCAGACGTAACCCCCAACACATCCCGTAAAGCTTTGACTTCATTTGGACCTAAAGGAGCGCCATGAGACGCGGCAGTTCCGACGGCACCAGGAGATGGGAAAGCAATCTGTGAATCCACGATTACTAATCTTGGACCGCCCTTCGATGTCCGCGCCAGAACTCGTTCTAGCGCGTCTATATCGATATCACCATCCTCTGACAGCGCGACATGGTCAACAATCCACTTATGAGATTTAAACCTGGCTTCAATGTCGTCCACGCTCGTCAATGCAACATCGCCTTCTATTTGAATACTGTTGTTATCAAACAAGACGATGAGGTTGTCAAGACTCATTCTGCCTGCAAGAGCTATAGCTTCTTCAGACAGTCCTTCCTGCAAATCGCCATCAGATGCAAGCACCCAGACTTTTCGGTGAAATGGAGACACTACTCCGCACGATCTAGGATCGAACACTGCTTCCTCATGAACAAAAGACATCGCCATTCCAACGCCCATCGCAATCCCCTGACCAAGTGGCCCCGTCGTAGCTTCAACGCCCGGGGTACAGCCAAACTCTGGATGTCCAGGGGTGTTCGAATCCAAAGTACGGAAAGCCTTCAAGTCGTCAAGGCTGACGTCGTACCCGCTTAAGAACAACTGAGTATACAGAAGTGCGCTTGCATGCCCACATGACAGTATGAAGCGGTCACGCCCATTCCAGGTTGGATCGGCGGGATCATGTTTGATGAATTTCCGAAACAAAAGGGTTGCAAGGGGTGCAAGGGCCACCGCGGTTCCAGGATGACCTGAACCCGCCTTCTCTACCAAGTCAGCTGCAAGGAGGCGCGCTGCCGAAATGGTTAGCATTTCAATATGGGTTTCTTCCAAGGTTGGCGGTAGTACCGAGATGCTGCCTGTCATGATAGTGCTCTCCGTAATCTGTTCAAATCACTGATGTCCGTTTTCTGACATTGGGTAAACGACCATTTCGGTTACTCGGGCGTTCTTCGGTTGCTTGATCGCAAACAAAACACTTTCGGCGATAGTCGCTGGAGACAGCCGGTCCGCATCAGTAACGTCAACTGGGTCGATTCCAGTCCCGAATGCCCATGTTGTGTCGACACCAGCAGGGCAAATGGCTGTCACTTTGATTCCTAATGGGCTAAGTTCTTTATCTAGCCCTCGGCTCATACCTATGGTCGCCCATTTTGTTGCTGAATATGCAGTAGCACCAGCCATGCCAGCAAGCCCTGAGATTGAAGCAATATTGACAATATTTCCGCCACCATTCGCACTCAAAATTGGAATAATCGCACGGGTGTACAAGAAAACGCTTCGGACATTTATATCTAACTGCAAGTCAAAATCTTCTATAGACATTTCGCTGAGTGAGCCCAAAATACCGATGCCCGCATTGTTTACCAGAATATCTAAACTACCGTCCTCAGATTGCGCGGCTTCAAATACACGAGAAACATCATCCGGATTTGTAACATCACCCGGGACGG
>DAIOFF010000359.1:0-1627 GCA_036745855.1 Scrofimicrobium sp.
TTTCACAAGCATCAGGGATGGGAGTTGCTTTTGGAAACAATGCGTTGCTTTTAGCCACGTATTTGATTGTTTGGCCCCTTGGTGTTGGGCTGCTCATGTCGTTGCTGCTGAAAGATTCACGGGCGGGATTCATAGGTGCCACTGTATCTGGTGTCTTACCGCAGTTTCCGGCTTTGTTGGCGTGGTGGGCGCTAAGTCCGAACATGCTCGCGTATGCATTAATGGTCTATACGTTAGGTATTGCCGTAGTCTTTTTTACCCGCCCCAGTTCAATACCGTTATTGGTATCGCTTGGCTCTTTTGCAGTTGCATTTGTAGGAACCGCATTGGTTCAACCAAATGCAGTAATAGCTTTGGCGTTCTTTGTGGGCATGATGTTAGCTATTCAAGTTGGGCAAAAAGTTTGGAGCACAGTCCAAGGTGGCAGGCCAAAGAAACTGACGCTTGCATCACTGGCAGTCATTGGTGTTATTTGTCTGATTGCTTTGCTGGATGCACTCACAATGGTCGTTCCAAGAATCAAACTTATGCGAACAGAGGCCACCTGGGAAGCGCGCAGTGGTATTAGGGATGCTGCGCTAGATGTTTTATTAGGTCGCGCTAGTTATGCGCATACTCCATATATTGGGGGAGAACCAATTTCTGGGGGCATTATCCCGGTTATGCTTTCTGTTCTTGTCCTCATTGGGGCAGTGTTCGCTTTGACCAGATTTCGGACGGCTTGGTTAGTTCTGGCTTACGCATTTTCGGCGGGACTCTTCATTGTGACGATGAGAGTGAATGGGCCAATGCGTAGCTATCTGACCGGTTACTGGTATGGGGATCCTGAGCGGTTGGCGGCTCTCTTGGGAGTTTTCGGAACGATCTTGATTTCGGTTGCCCTATTTCGCCTTGCTGGCCTTGTGAGGAAATCTCAAACTCAAGTGATGGTCGTGGCAGCAGTGGTAACAATGTTTGCTGCGCAGCTGAGTCCGTATATGACGGTTGCCCATCAAAAGATTCGGCTCACGTACAGCTTTGATGGTGAGTTTCTGTCTGAAAATGACATGCGTTTGCTTGAGTCTATTGATCAATATGTGCCCGAGGGACAAGGCATTCTTGGAGATCCATGGGATGGCAGTCTATTTGTGCCGACTTATTCGGAGCGGGCCTTTTCAGCCCCCTACTGGCAAGTAAGGAACGCTCGAGAACTAGAGTACTTGGCCCAGAACCTGGCCCAAGCAGAAACTGATCCAAAAGTTTGTCAGATTCTTGAAGATAAAGATCTTCAGTTTGCAATCATCCTGGAAGGAAGAATAGAGGATGAATCCCCGCTTCAAGATTCGATGAGAGAACTAGTTGCAAGTGGCGGTGCAGTATCACTGAAGCAAGTTGGAGATGCAGAGCTGATGGAGATGACCGTCTGTGAATGAGACAACCACGAAATCGCATGCAAATACCATTAAGAAAACTTCAAAAGGAGCAAAGGTGCTGGCGATATTGTCTGCTCTTTTGCTTGTCTTCGGAGCATTCCTGTGGAGTAGTTCTATATGGCTGGTCAATAACTGGATTGTTACGGATAGCGCTGTTTTGGGGTGGCTTTCTGGCTTGGCATGATGTAGGTATTCAAAGGGTTTCATCATGTTTG
>DAIOFF010000360.1:0-1609 GCA_036745855.1 Scrofimicrobium sp.
CCAAAGCAGCGGCACGCCCGCTGCAACAAAATCAGAAGAACCTAGCTTTGACACAGGGGAAGAATCGTCAACACCGCCTACTGACCCCGGCCTCGGCAATGAAGAAACTCAAGACAAAGTAGTGGTGCATGTCGCTGGAAGTGTTGTCTCACCAGGAGTTGTGCATCTTGATGAGGGGGCCCGCGTTGCTGAGGCCATCGAAGCCGCAGGCGGCCTTCTACCCGGCACTGATATCGGCGGACTAAACCTAGCGAAGAAAGTAACTGATGGAGAACAAATATTGGTTGGAGCCGAAATCGCGGTGAACCCCGCGCCCCATCAAACAAATGAAGAAACCCCAAATACCCAGCCAGCCTGCGTGGACTTGAACACTGCAAGCGCAGACCAGCTTGCGACCCTTGACGGCATAGGCGCAACACTAGCCGAACGAATAGTAAAACACAGAGAACAATTTGGCCCCTTTGACAGCAACGAAAGTCTCATGGAAGTTTCAGGGATTGGCACGAAGAAACTCAGGGGACTTCAAGATGGACTCTGCCCTTAGCCTGAACGCCGCAAGCGATGCTGGGGATGTCCGCCGCGCCGACTACCGGCTGATTATTCCGGCTGGCTGTGCGTGGCTTGGAGTCGCTTGCGGACTTTGGAGCCTGCCGGCACCAATCTTTTTCGGTGCCCTCCTCATTCTTGTTGGGATAGGACTTTTTATTTGGCGAGGCGCACTGTATACAGTCATTTCTGTGGCCTTTGTGTCCGGTGTTGGTTTTGTTTGCGGCTGGATTCAACTCACCGCTTTTGAAAATGACCCAGCTGCGAATTTGCCTGCGAAATATCCGACTGTTCTTGAAGTCGAACTAACCTCAGACCCTCAAAGGCGTGAGACGAAGTGGGGGACAACAGGAAGCTGGCAGGCTGACGCAACCATTGTCAGTGTTGCTGGCGAGCCAAGCTCGGCAGGTGTGCTTCTTAGAGGCTCTGACCTTGAGGAACTGAGTCGGTGGGATAAAGCAGAAGTATTTGGAGATTTACGCAAAGGATTCAGGGATTCGCCCCCAGATGTTGGGGTTTTTCAAGTTCGTAGCGTCAGGAACATGCAAGAAGTCACTGGCGTTGGTGCCCTGTCCAATCGGATTCGTGACACTTTCCAAACCATGGTGGCCCGCTACCCAGACTATGCGGCTTCGTTGATTCCAGGAATGGCAGTTGGTGATTTGCGGCAAATGGATAAGTCTCTTCGTGACGCGATGATTGCAACATCCCTGGTGCATTTGACCGCGGTTTCTGGAGCGCACTTGTCGATGGCACTTGGGGTGTTGGGGGCTATCATTCCTGGTGGAAGGGTCGTTCGGGCTGTAGTCGCGGTGGCATTTGCTGCGTTGCTGGTTTGTGTTGTGGGGCCGTCCCCAAGTGTGCTTAGAGCGTCAATAATGTGTGGTGTCACGTCTTGGGGGTTGGCGGGGCGCAGAAAAGGGCAACCTCAATCTACTTTGGCATTGGTTGTTCTTGTTTGTGTTTTGGGGTCACCTTGGATGGCTATTGAGTATGGGTTTGCTTTATCAGTATTAGCAACATTTGGTCTGCTATTTTCGGGACGGCATTTGATAAAAAAATG
>DAIOFF010000361.1:0-1608 GCA_036745855.1 Scrofimicrobium sp.
AGAGTCGAAGGGTTGCACTGCAGATGTCCCCGTGGCCTGATTCAAGTACAAATGTGCTTCGTAAAAGGGGGGCGGCTTTGCAGGAAGTATTTGGAGCAACGAAATAGGTGGGGGTTTTGGGCATTGATTTTTTCTTTGGAAAATACGATCAAGTGAATTGTGATCTCAAGACGGGAGTAACTGAACGGAAGAGCCGCGTACATATAGGCGCGGATCTAGTTGTATGTGACGAGCATCGGCGCGGCCATCGATTCGCTCAAGTAAGAGTGAGATAGCTTGTCTACCCATTTCTTCACCTGAGTGGTCAATGGTTGTTAGAGAAATAAGTGGGTGTGCAGCGATTTCTATGTTGTCAAAACCAACCACGGAGACGTCGGCCTGCGTAAGTCCGGCCTCAGCAATCGCCCACATGGCGGACAAAGCAATCGTGTCATTTCCGGCGAAAATTGCTGTAGGCCGTTCAGCAGAATCTAAAAGTGCACGAACTAGACCTCGAATATCTTCTTCCAAGTCGCTTGAGGCTTGCACGACTATGGGCTTTCCTCCGGCTGCGCGAAGCATTCGTTCATATGTCTCAAGACGCAATGCGTGAGGAGAAGTGGTACCTGGTGTGGCAGAGGCATGTCTGACGGTTACGTGCGCAATCCGTCTATGCCCAAGATCCAGTAAATGCTGTATGAGTAGTGTCGTACCGATGACATCATCAACTGTCACGGTGTCATAGAATTTTGTGTCATCGTGGCGGCCAACCATCACTGTTGGTATGCGTTGCGCGATATTTTCTAGCCATGGCCTGTCAACGACTGGGGATACGACTACTAGTCCATCGACTTGTCTATCTACCAGGGCATTTATGGCCCGTACTCCTTCGCCGCGGTCACTTGTTGCTGGTGCTAGAACAAGTTGATAGGGGGTGTCGAGAAGGGATTTGGTGGCACCGGTGACGATTTCATCAAAAAGTGGGTTATTCACGCGTGGAAGCTCTACGCCGATTGTGTAGCTAGAACCTCTTAGTGATCGTGCCGCCACGGAGGGACGGTAATCGAGGTCCTTGATAGCGGCATTGACGCGGTCACGCATGGCGTCGCTTACTCCATACGCATTGCGTATCACTTTCGAGACTGCGGTTTTCGACACTCCGGCGTGATTAGCGACATCCTGGATGGTGGCGGATTTTTTACTGGCCATTGCCACAAACCTTCCTTCCTGCTGCTAACAGTTGATCCCTATGACAGGGTCTCCATAAGTATGGCACATCAAAATGGGTATCGGTTCACACGTTGCATTGGGTATCGGTTTCCATTATAGTGGGTATCGGTTCACAAAAGAGCTGCAGTAGAAACTTCCTAAGTCCTGACTGTGCCTGGTGACTGGTATGAGGCAAACCCCGATCTTTACAGGGAGGTAAAGAAATGTTGATGTTCCATTCGATGTTAGTTTCCAATCGCCGCTCCAAAAAATGAACAACAATCAGCCGTGACGTTCGCTTACAACCATTTTTGAATAAAAGAATCGGATAGATAACTGGTCCCAGCAAGGGAATAGAACTGAAAACGCCAATAAAAATAGGAGAATAATGAAGCGCATAACACTTCGTGCAGTCGGCGG
>DAIOFF010000362.1:0-1595 GCA_036745855.1 Scrofimicrobium sp.
ACACGCGCTCCCCTAGCCCTTGCCTTCGCAGTTGCTCATGCAATGTCAAATCGCAAGAAGCCGGATCTGTGGTCGAAATAATCTCAATATTGAACTTATCTAGCAATTGACGAGGACGAAACTCTGGCAACCTTAGAGCCGCAGAAATGCGGTCATAAAGGCGATCTGCGTTCTCGGCGGTTGGCATCTCATCCACACCGAAAACCTCGGCAAACTCATGTTCAAGCCAAAACCTGGTGGGTGTCCCCCGAAACAACTTCCAGTTCGAACATACCCGCCGCCAAATGGCGCGGGACTCGTCTAGAGAAATCTCGGAGGCACCCACTCCCAACTCAGATGGCGTATACCCCTGTGAATACAGCATGCGACACAGGTAGTGATCAGGGGTTATCAGCAAACTAGTTGGATCCAAGAACGCGCGGTTGTCCAGGAAGGTTTCAACAGCGACATGCCCATGCATCGAAATGATCGGCAAGTCACGGATTACCCCATAGATTTCGCGAGCAGCATCACGTTGCTGCCCCTCAGCAGGCAATGCGCGATCTGGATTCAGGTGAAGTTTATTCATTTGTCAGTCGTTATTTTCTGGTTTGGTAGCACCGATAGCATTCCAACGCTTACGAAGCGTGTGCGCCGCAGCCTTCGGTTTACGATCGCGCGTGAAGACACCCTTTTTGTTGCCATCCACACGGTGAATGCCAGGACCGGTCTGAAAATCAGCAAAGTTCCAAATTTGCTCGCCAATAAACTGCGGGAATGAGTCAAACACACGGTGATACATGGCCAATAAGTGGTCCTGATACTCCTCTGACCATGGCGTATCCCAAACAGAGTGTAAACCTGCATAAGTGTCTGCACCATATTCGGTCATCATCATCGGTTTGTTGTATTTCTTAGCCCATTCGCCAAGATCCCAGCGAAGAGTCTGTTCACCGACCTCAAGGTCACCGTTATTTACGTACCATCCCCAGTAACGGTTCAAGCAGAGCACATCAAACATATCTGCAATCACGTCGTTATTCGGGAAAGCCATCATCACAATCGTGTATGTAATGGGCCTAGTCGGGTCTAGCTCCCGCGTTAGCCTCACCAGCGGTTCATAGTATTCGCGTGCACCTTCCCCAAACGAATCTGGTTCGTTGGCGATGCACCACATAACGACAGATGGGTGGTTCTTGTCGCGCGCAATTAACTCTCGAATTGCCTGGGCGTGAGCCGCATTGGTCTCATCATTCGCAAAGTCCTCAGAGTACGTTGGTGCCGCTCCTTCGCCCGTCAAACCACCAGAGACTGCCATGTTGATTCCAACCGCTGCGGTCTCATCAATAATGACGTAACCCTGCCGGTCAGCGTAGTCCATTACTTCTTCAGCATATGGATAGTGCGAGGTACGGAAAGAGTTAGCACCAATCCACTTCATCAGTTCAAAGTCATGAACTAGGTATGCGTTGTTATGTCCCTTGCCCTGAATATTGATATCTTCATGCTTGCCAAACCCAGTGAAATAGAAGGGCTTGCCATTAATCAGAAATTCGGTCTCCGTCACCTTGACGGTCCGCACACCAACTGACTGATGATAGATGTCAACGGGATTG
>DAIOFF010000363.1:0-1558 GCA_036745855.1 Scrofimicrobium sp.
AGCCGGCAGACCCATCAAAGGAGATTGGCCGTTTCGGATCCACCGGTGGCACTCCACACATTGGAGCCACATTGGTGATTAGCCCATCTGGTTTTTGGTCGTCAGCTAACGAATGCAACCATTTGGCTGCGAAACCACGAATATCATCCAGGAATGCCGCACTGCGGACGAAGATCTGGAAATCACCCGTGTAACCCCACCTCTCACGCTGTGGGCAGTCAGTCGGTAAATCGCAAGTGTTTGCCTTCCAACTGGCCACAGCAATTCGGTAGAGATTGTTGACATCAGTTGAGCCCGATTCAAACGTACTAATTGACTCAAGATCGGTGCGAACCTGAATAGCAGTCAAGTCAGATTCTTCCAGATTTTCGGTGAGGCCATCAACAGCAACGTAGCGGAAACCATGCGTCGTGTGTCTAGGTTCGAAGACATCTGTGGGATTGCCCCGTGAGACAACAACATCTTTTTGTCCAACCCCAATCATCGGCTGATCGGGACCTTGAAAGTAATCCAAATTTGCCAGCGTGAGATCTCCAGCTTCGTCAAGTACCTCGCCATGAGTGAGTTCAATCTGGGTGCCCATTGCCCCAAGTTTTCGCAGCTGAACCCAGCCATTGAGGTTCTGTCCAAAGTCAACAATTTGTCGGCCAGATGGAAGCCGAGTGATTAACTTCGGTGTGAACTGCTCTTTGCGGCGCACCGGAGGAGCCGGAGAGCGTTGCAGACGCAGCATATTTTCGGTCACAGGGTCCGTTGAAGCAACAGCCAGCGACCACTCCTCTTGACCGATCCGCCGGAAGTCAGTCGTTTGGCCATCCATTAAATCGGCGCGAATGATTTCGCTTGCGGCTACTTCCCATGAGGTATTCGATGTGATTACAACGGAATCATTGCCATCAGTCACATCCAAGCGTGCGACCAGTCCTGTCTCTGTTCCAAAGTTGTCAGCAATATGGCGTGGTCCGCATGACCCGCGGAACCACCCGTCGCTAACTACAACGCGGATTTCATTGCTACCAGGATGAAGAAGGCCAGTGACCTCATAAGACTGAACGTATAGGGTATGAGTGTAACTTGTGGCACCTGGAGTGAGCTCGGCGTCGCCGACCCTAGCGCCATTAATGAAGGCCTCGTAAATCCCATGAGCCGTAATGGACAGAACTGCCTCATGTGGATTTTCCAGTTCAAATGTGGTGCAGAATATGTAGGCACCCCGCTCATGGGCTGGTGGAATCGGATACGGAGCGCTGATCCATGTTGCACCAGCCAGCATCGCAGCCGCTTCAGTTTCTAGTTTTCCTACACTACACATGGCTGCTCCAATGCTGTTATCAGTTCGGACTTGAAATCTTCATCTGCTGAGGGCAAGACCGCGAAAACATCCCTAAGCGCGAACGTGTTCCCAGTTTCGGCGCGATCCATGGGAATTCCTGGCATCTTGCGGGCAAACACTGCAAGGATCGCCTTCCAGACTTTAGGTTGTTTTCGAAGCTGCGCGATCGGGGTATCTAGGGTGTTGACATGGACTACTACCGGAATTTCATACTCCCAGTGGTAG
>DAIOFF010000364.1:0-1544 GCA_036745855.1 Scrofimicrobium sp.
TTTTGGCAACCCAGATGAAGCATCTATCCAACAGGTTGCGATGCCTGCAAGCAGTTCAAGAATATGGCAATATTCCGGCTTTTCTGTAAGTTTGTTGTTGGCTGGTCTGGGACTGGCTGGATTGGTGGCTCTTGGGTTATCGGGGTTAACGGGCTCTTGGGATTTTGGCGGGGTGTGTGGTCTGGGTCGTGGTTAGGGGATAGTGTTGATGTCGTGCACATTCTGGCCTATAACCTGCCGACAATGTTGTCCCAGTGTTGGACCAAAGCAAAACAGGTCAGAGACTTTTGGCCTCTGACCTGTTGATACTGCGCGCCTGAAGGGACTCGAACCCCCAACCTTCTGATCCGTAGTCAGATGCTCTATCCATTGAGCTACAGGCGCATGCCGGTTAGGCGCTCTAAACTATACGACGCAGTTGGCCGCTCGTCAAAACCGAGGTCGTGTAGGGTACATCGCATGGCTAATGTGATTGTTCCGGCGCGGGGAATGCGCGACATGTTGCCGAAATCTAAGGCAAAAAGAGACCGGGTTTTGGCACAAATTAGGGATGTTTACACCAGATCTGGCTTCCAAGAGATCGAAACTCCAGCTGTGGAACCGCTCTCACGTTTGACGTCGGGGGAGGGTGGGGACAATGAAAAGATGTTGTTTCAGATCATGAGGCGAGGGCTACCCGCGGACGGGGAAGTCTCCGTTCATGACGCAGCAGATCTTGGTCTTCGATATGACTTAACTGTGCCGCTCACGCGGTATTACGCGACTAATCACTTGGAGCTTCCACGTGTCTTTCGTTCCTTCCAGGCGGGGCCTGTGTGGCGGGCAGAACGCCCGCAGAAAGGCCGGTTCCGTCAGTTTGTTCAGTGTGACATTGACATCATTGGGGACCCGTCTATTACTGCCGAAGTGGATTTGGTTGTCAGCACGTATGGGGCACTGAAAGTGCTTGGTCTGGCGCAGGGGGCGACTGTACTTGTGAATGACAGGCGCATACTGCTTGACATGTTGGCCGCGGGTGGCGTTGCGGAAGAAAATGCCGATCAGGCTCTCATTAGTCTTGATAAGGCAGACAAAATTGGGTTTGATGCGGTTCGTTCAGAGTTGATTACTGATGGGATTGCCAAGGAGGCTTCGGTTGATCGACTACTTGACCTCGTGAAAAAAATGGGTGACGCAGGCAGCTCAGTACTTGACGCCGGTGAGGTTGATGGAGTGAGTCTCTATGATGTGCCGAATATCATCAATGCGGTTCGTGAGATTGTGCCTGGGGTGAAGATTATTTTCGACCCAACTTTGGTGCGTGGGATGGGGTACTACACTGGACCGATTTTTGAGGTCAAGCATGAGCGTGTTCCGTATTCGATTGCTGGTGGCGGACGTTATGATCGCGTGGTTGGTAAATGGCTTGGGAAAGACGTGCCGGCATGCGGGTTTTCGATTGGTTTTGAGCGCATAGTTGACTTGGTTGAAGAGGGGGTGGATGCCGGGACTAAAGTGGCGTTGCTTTACAAGCCGGGGGGTAATCCTGTGCCGTTGCTTGAGTT
>DAIOFF010000365.1:0-1535 GCA_036745855.1 Scrofimicrobium sp.
AAGAACTAGTGCAGTTTCCCAATCTTCAATTGGCGATTGGTCGAAGTGCCCGCGCCGTTGTCACCTTGAAAGGTGGAAATAACGCCGAAAACCACAATCACAACGACATTGGCAGCATTACCTACACCTATGATTCTTACCCGGTGATTGTTGATCCAGGACGCGTAACCTACACCGCGTCGAGTTTCGGTCCAGACAGGTATTCGACATGGGCATATCAGTCCTGTTGGCATTCTGCACCACGTATTGCAGGAATGGACCAGCGGGATGGAGAGAGGTATCACGCTAGGGACTTTCGGGCTGCACAAACCATAGAGAAAGTACAGATGGAGGTCGATGTTGCGTCGGCGTATCCCGGCATGTGCGAAGGAACTTGGCGTAGAGAACTCACAATGTCAAAGGTGGATGGCTCGCTAATCGGACACGAAATATGGGCAAATCTCCCTGGAGAACATCAGCTATTCTTCATTTGTTCTGGTGAGGTATATTCAATGGGTCCTAGTAAAATCCGTCTTGATGGAGAACCTGGCACCTTCGAGATTGAGGTGAGCGAGGGGACAATCACTATCCATGAGAGAGAACTGACTGACCAAATTATGCAGAAAAGTTGGGGGACAAAACTAACCCGCATTAAGATTTCCATTCCCTCTGGTAAGGAGAAGCTGCAATGGTCGCTAAGAAAGATGACACAGTGATCGACGACACCAAACCCTCATTGTTAGCAGACGAGCGCCGTGCACTGATTGTTCAGACCCTGAGTGAAAGCGGGGCTTCTCGAGTCGCCGACTTGGCTGAGCGCCTTGATGTTACTCCCGTGACCATCCGGCGTGACCTCAATCTACTTCAAGAGCGGGGTATGGTTGTGCGGGTTCATGGAGGAGTCGCACTTAAGAAAGGCAATGCCACTTTCGAGGGAACCGACCACAGTCCTGAAGAGCTGCCACCAGTCGGGATGGTCGTTCCGTCTCTTGATTATTACTGGCCTTCCGTTGCCAGAGGGGCTGAGGAACGGGCTGCAACACGTGGGATGCGCTTAATTCTGCGTAAGTCGGCTTACTGGTCAATTGAAGAAGATCGCATTCAAGTTGAACACCTAGTGGAACAAGTTGGTGTCAAAGGGTTACTTTTGACGATAAACGTTTCGGAACCAGGTGCGGGGGACCTGTTGCAATGGATTGCTGATCGAGGCGTACCAACCGTGTTGGTTGAACGCCAAGGGTTTTATCCAAACACAGGGCAGCCTGCAGAGTCGGTGATTTCGGACCATCGTGCCGGCACCGTTGTTGCAATCAAGCATCTGCTAGACCTGAACCATGAGCGGATTGGCTTCGTGATCGGCCGTGACAGTCCAACAGGGCAGCAGATAAAGGGAAGCTGGTCGGATGCTGCTGCGAAATTCGGAATCGACCCAGAGCCTGCCTTTTCCGCTGAGCTAGACAACCGCGACCCGCAAAAGCTTGAGTCGCAAGTCGGTGATGTATTCAAGCAATATCTGGCCGCGCAAGCTACTGCGCTTGTTGTTCATGCTGACGTTG